>NZ_JAVTJA010000044.1:0-1008 GCF_031843785.1 Methylobacterium sp. WCS2018Hpa-22 | reverse complement strand
GTCTAATTCTTGCGATACTTCTCATCTTGTCAAATATCCATGGAACGGCGCTGGCGGGTGGCGCATCTGCCGATCACTGCCCTTCAATCTCTTCATTGGCATCTAGCCACGATTCTAAAGGTTCTGTTGGACACGCTTGCTGCCCCACCATGATTTGCTGCCCAATCTTAGTCTCGGTGGACGTGCTTGGTGGTCCAGACAGACGGAGGGCTGTTGTATTCGTCGCGGTCGAACAACCAATCAGTTTGCTGTTTCTTCGTCCGGACTATCCGCCCCCAAAGCTTCTAAGCTGAGTTGCGAAGCGTACCAAATTGTATCCAATCAGGAGAACTAAAATGAAAACTATCGTAAGAATCTCGCTCGCCGCTGCATGCGCTTTGTCATTGCTCACTGTCATGCCCGCCATGTCGTTCGCAGAGATGGCCTATCCGGAAAAGTGTAAGTCCGAGATGGACATGTCAAAGATGGATATGAAGTCCGGTGACATGGGCATGGGCGACATGATGACCGACTATCAGAAGGCATCGATGGAAGGCATGAAGTCGATGCAGATGAACATGATGCAGGGCATGATGAAGAAGGACGCAGACGTTGCCTTCGTGTGCGGGATGATCGCCCATCACATGGGCGCGATCAGCATGTCCGAGGTCGAGCTGAAATATGGTGACAACGAATGGGCCAAAAAATCCGCACAGAAGATCATCGACGCGCAGACCAAGGAAATCGCCGAGATGACTGACTGGCTCGACAAGGAAGCGAAGTAGGAAGGAAGCATGACCATGCATCACATTTCAGATGAAATGAAAGTCTGCATCGACAATTGTCTCGCCTGCTATCGCGAGTGTTTATCGATGGCTATGGGGCACTGCTTGGAAATGGGCGGCGAACATACGGAGCCGAAGCATTTGAAGCTTATGATGGCCTGCGCGGAAATTTGCCGGACTTCGGCTCATTTCATGCTCCTGGGTTCAGAGCATCACAAGCACGTGTGCCGAGAATGCGCTGAGA
>NZ_JAVTJA010000043.1:0-1049 GCF_031843785.1 Methylobacterium sp. WCS2018Hpa-22 | reverse complement strand
CTGCAGACGGTCGATTACGCCAATACGCGCTATTCGAAGCTCGACCAGATCAATGCCAGCAACGTTAAGCAGCTGCAGGTGGCCTGGACGTTCTCGACCGGCGTCCTGCGCGGCCACGAAGGCTCGCCGCTCGTCATCGGCAACATGATGTACGTGCACACCCCCTTCCCGAACATCGTCTACGCCCTGGACCTCGACAAGGACGGCGTGATCGTCTGGAAGTACGAGCCCAAGCAGGACCCGAGCGTCATCCCGGTGATGTGCTGTGACACGGTCAACCGTGGCCTGGCCTATGCCGACGGCGCGATCATCCTGCACCAGGCCGACACCACCGTCGTCTCGCTCGACGCCAAGTCCGGCAAGGTGAACTGGTCCGTCGTCAACGGCGACCCGAAGAAGGGTGAGACCAACACCGCGACGGTTCTGCCGGTCAAGGACAAGATCATCGTCGGCATTTCCGGCGGCGAGTTCGGCGTGAACTGCCACGTCACCGCCTACGACTCGAAGTCGGGCAAGAAGGTGTGGCGCGGCTACTCCCAGGGCCCCGATGCCGACATGATCATGGACCCGGAGAAGACGACGTCTCTCGGCAAGCCGGTCGGCAAGGATTCCTCGCTGAAGACCTGGGAAGGCGATCAGTGGAAGACGGGCGGCGGCTGCACCTGGGGCTGGTTCTCCTACGACCCCAAGCTCGACCTGATGTACTACGGCTCGGGCAACCCCTCGACCTGGAACCCCAAGCAGCGTCCGGGCGACAACAAGTGGTCGATGACCATCTGGGCACGTAACCCCGACACGGGTGCGGCCAAGTGGGTCTACCAGATGACCCCGCACGACGAGTGGGACTACGACGGCATCAACGAGATGATCCTCACGGATCAGAAGATCGACGGTAAGGATCGTCCGCTCCTCACCCACTTCGATCGTAACGGCTTCGGCTACACCCTCGATCGCGCCACCGGCGAGCTCCTGGTCGCCGAGAAGTTCGATCCGGTGGTGAACTGGGCTTCCAAGGTCGACATGGACAAGGGCTCCAAGACCTACGGTCG
>NZ_JAVTJA010000041.1:0-1226 GCF_031843785.1 Methylobacterium sp. WCS2018Hpa-22 | reverse complement strand
CTTGGAGGGTGGTCCCCCCATGTTCAGACAGGATTTCACGTGTCCCGCCCTACTCGAGTCCTGTATGTCGTCCGTCTCGTACGGGGCTGTCACCCACTCTTGCCGGCCATTCCAGACCGTTCCGATAAACTCCACACAGGCACTGGCCTGATCCGCGTTCGCTCGCCACTACTGACGGAGTCTCGTTGATGTCCTTTCCTCCGGGTACTTAGATGTTTCAGTTCCCCGGGTTCGCTTCAAACCCCTATGTATTCAGGATTTGATACCTTCACATGACCAACCGTATTGAAGACCCAGACCAGCCCGAAGACCAGACTGAACCCACAATACGGAAGGTCGAAGGTGGGTTTCCCCATTCGGAAATCCCTGGATCAAAGCTCGTTCGCAGCTCCCCAAGGCTTATCGCAGCGTACCACGTCCTTCATCGCCTCTCAGCGCCAAGGCATCCACCGAATGCTCTTAAGACACTTGATCGCTTCCATGATCGATGTCCGCTCGTGATCCGGCAGCCGCTGAGCGGAGGCCAATCACAAAACGAAACACGGTCAAAAAAACAAAAAGACCGATCGTCTCTCCTTTTCAGAAGAAACAATCTTATGCTTGCCGAACATAACCGGACAGGACCAGCTCTCGCTGCCAATCCGGCTACATTCCCTCTAAACGATGTCAGTTATTTGCCCGCCCCGCACGGTCCAGATGACCAGAGCAGGGTAGCAAAACTTGTGTTTTCCGGATGCGGTCCAACCACAGCCATCGCGCCTCGACCCATATGGGGAGACAGACAATGCGGGACGACAGACAATGGTGGAGCCAGTCGGGATCGAACCGACGACCTGATGCTTGCAAAGCAACCGCTCTCCCAGCTGAGCTATGGCCCCAATCTGCGATCGCGTCGGTCTTCGGTAATCGAGGCGAACCCCAATATGGTGGGCCTGGGACGACTCGAACGTCCGACCTCACCCTTATCAGGGGTGCGCTCTAACCACCTGAGCTACAGGCCCAGAATGATCAGGCACATACCGCTGAACGGTGTACCGATCACGCTATCCGGAATGAGAAAGAGAAACGAGGACGGCGCCGTCCCGCCAATCGGGTTCTGACTGAACCCATGTATCCAATGACGCCGCAAGAGGAGAGGACGGTCATCACAACCATCATCACTGAAGCAGCATCCTTAGAAAGGAGGTGATCCAGCCGCAGGTTCCCCTACGGCTACCTTGTTACGA
>NZ_JAVTJA010000040.1:0-1546 GCF_031843785.1 Methylobacterium sp. WCS2018Hpa-22 | reverse complement strand
TCGTAACAAGGTAGCCGTAGGGGAACCTGCGGCTGGATCACCTCCTTTCTAAGGAAGCTGTGGAACAGTAAGACGCCTAACTTGATTAGGATGAACTTTCCCGTGCTTTTTAGAACAATAGATGGCGCCAGTCAGGCGACCATCGCAACGTAATACGCCACGGAATGCTTTTAGCATCGGATGGTATGGCAAGTGTCGCCGTCCACGTTTCTCTTTCTTCATGAAGACAAAATACCGCGTTGACCGGTTCCCGAATGGGCCCGTAGCTCAGTTGGTTAGAGCACACGCTTGATAAGCGTGGGGTCGGTAGTTCAAGTCTACCCGGGCCCACCATTTGCATATGCGAATGAGGGTTTGGGATGACGGAATACCGTTTTGGGGTTGACGCGAATTGTTGCCGAACCTTGGGTCGTTGAGATCTAAGGCGATCGAGCTGGATGGGGCTTTAGCTCAGCTGGGAGAGCACCTGCTTTGCAAGCAGGGGGTCATCGGTTCGATCCCGATAAGCTCCACCAAATCGATTGGTGTCGAGATGATCGGCAATTGTCTTCTGAAGAAATAAAAGTTTGCACATCTCAAACGAGATTGTGCCTGTTCTGTATGCATTGTGAAGAGAAGATATGTCTGGAGGCTTCCAGGTGTTTTGAACCATTGGTTCAAGGCGTCCGAGCCCGATCCCAGTGAAACCTTGTGATGGCTTAGTCGGCCGGAATTGGTGGAGGGATTGGAGGTAGGTAGGAAGTCCTGTCCTGAGGCATTTTTGTTGTTGACCAAATCTTGGTAGGCCGTAAGGCCGTCGCCAATCGTTTGGCGCCCCCGCGGAGCAAGAACCGAAAGGTTCTGTCAAGCGTGAGCGAAAAGATCTCTGATGGAAATGCTGGATTAACGTTGCCTGACCGCGCGTTACCGGATGATATCTCGAGAAGCTGGTCTTAATGATACGGCCTCGAAGTGCACCGGCGTGCCTTCAATGAGGACTGTATCGACACGTCGATGTCATCATGAAGTGGCCTGATTGTAAAAGGTAATCAGGTCGTTGCTTTCTTTGGAAGCAACTATGGATGAGCATAGACAATGAGAACGAAGAAGTGAATTAAGGGCATTTGGTGGATGCCTTGGCATGCACAGGCGAAGAAGGACGTGATACGCTGCGATAAGCCGTGGGGAGCTGCGAATAAGCTTTGATCCATGGATTTCCGAATGGGGGAACCCACCTTAAATGCTTGGAGAATCTAAGTTGTGCTTCGGTACGGCTTAGGTTTCCAAGCATTATGATAAGGTATCTGCATCTGAATACATAGGGTGTAAGAAGCGAACTCAGGGAACTGAAACATCTAAGTACCTGAAGGAAAGGACATCAACCGAGACTCCGTAAGTAGTGGCGAGCGAACGCGGACCAGGCCAGTGGCAATAAGGAATAAAGTGGAACACTTTGGAAAAGGTGGCCATAGCGGGTGATAGCCCCGTACACGTAGAACACTTATTGTCCTTGAGTAGGGCGGGACACGTGAAATCCTGTCTGAACATGGGGAGACCACTCTCCAAG
>NZ_JAVTJA010000038.1:0-3219 GCF_031843785.1 Methylobacterium sp. WCS2018Hpa-22 | reverse complement strand
CGATCTCGGCGTCGATGTCTCCCTTCGCCATCCGCTGCAGGACGAGGACCAGGCTCGCCAGCGGACGGGTGATGCCGAAGGTGACGATGAGGCCGGCCAGGATCGCCGCGACAGTGAGGCCGAGGGCCGCGGTGGCGATCAGGCGCTGGATGGTGTCGGCCACCTGAGCTTCGAGAGCGCGCTTGCCGGCCTGCATTTCCTCCGTGATCCGTTGGGTGCGCTGCTCGATGAATGCGTTCAGCTTGTTCCGTGCTGGCTGAGCTTCCTCCCGGATGACTTGTAGTGCTTTAGGTGTCTCGCCTTGCATGGCGAACGCTGTCGCGCGATGGATAACGGTAAAATACGCTTCGGTTATCTGCCGAAGGTCTTGGCCAATCTTGCGGCGTTCCGGGGTCTCGGCCAGCTGGATCAGTTTATCGACAGACTCGGACGTCTCCTTCTCCGCCTTTTCATACCGCAGCTTGTAATCGGACATTTTGTCTTTGTCGGATACCAAAAGGATATTGCGGCTCAGGAGAGCTGCTTCCGCGAGTTTGATCTGAACCCGCAGATAGGTCTCCTGCCGGACACTCAGAGTTTCGGTGTAATATCTGACTTGTTCTGCGATGCTGTTCAGGTTGCTGCGTGAATAGCCCACCAACCCGATAGCCATCAGGCCCATCAGAGCGAGCGGGATGGCGATTTTCAGCATCACGCCGGCTTGCCTAACGACCTTCATCACGAACTCCAGAATAATATCTGCCCATACGCAGAATCTTGCAAATCAATCTTACGCAATATAGTATAAATATAAGCTTAAGATCCGATTGCGGCGGGTAAGATCGTTGATGTCCATGTTGACGAAGCAAGGGCAGGTGAAGTGCCGTGGGAATTGGAAGGATCGTGCCAGATCTGAAGGTCGGGATGTGGTATGACTTAAGAGTGACACGAGCCATCTTGCAGTTCGGGCGAGCGTCATCGAGCAGAGCTTGGCATCGGACGGAGGTCATGGGGGCTTGCTCGCGAAGCGGCGGCGCGGTCCGTCGCGCCGACTGTCTTCACGTCGGCGTGGCGCTCCCCTGCTCAATCGGAGCAGACGCGTGAGATCGAGGGCGACCCGGTCCTGAGTGGGAGGTCGGCGCCGGTGGCCCCGTCCCGATCCGGCGCGGCTCGGGTTCAGTCGCCTCTGCCGACTGCCTTCGGCACGAGCGCGTCCCGTTCCCGGAGGAGATGTCCCACGAGTCGTTCCGCCGCCTGGCCCGGCGGTCGGCCCGCCGGGCGGATCAGCATCGTCTCGATGGGCAGGCGTGGCCGGAACGGTCGCAGCACGATGGGCAGGCTCGCGAGCGCGCGGGCGGGAAGCGGATCGACGATGGCGATCCCAAGCCCTTCGGCGACGAGGCCACAACGCGCCGCCGTGTACTGAGCCATGAGGCCGAAGCGTGGAACGAGGCCCATCGCCGCGAAGGACGCTTCGATCGCCTGCTGGAAGACTCCGGTCGCGCCCGCGATCAGGGGCTCTTCGGCGAGATCGCCCACCTCGATCACCCGCTTGGATGCGAGGGCGTGTCCTCGGGGCAGGGCACAGACCGCGTCGATGGCGAGGAAGGGCTCGCAGATCACCCCCGCATAGCCGGAGCGAGGCCGCACGAGACCGAGGTCGCATTGCCCGGAGGCGGCCCAGGACCAGATCGTCTCCGGCGCGGGCACATGGACCGAGACCCGGATGCCCGGGGATTCTTCGCTCAGCCGTCGGATCGCCCTCGGCAGCAGCCGCGAGGCCAGGGACGGTTGGCAGGCGACGCGCAACGGCCCCGTGCCGAGGTCGCGAATCTGGCGGGCCGCCTGGGACAGATGGTCGAGCCCCGCATAAGTCCGCTCGACCTCTCGGGCGAAAGCCTCACCCTCCTGCGTCGGCAACGCGCTGCCATGGCCGCGCACGAACAGGGCGAAGCCGAGATCGGCCTCGAGCTGCGCCATCGCGCGGCTGACATGGGGTTGCCCGATGCCGAGAGCCGCAGCGGCCCGCGTCATCCCGCCATGGCGCAGGACGGCGCGGAAGAGATCGAGATGAGCCGGGTTCATCATGCCTGTTTCGCATGGACATCGAAGAGGTAAGCATTTGACGGCATGGGCGCGGGATGATTGTCAAGCCGCCTAAGCCGGGTCCTGTTCGATCCCGCGACACCAACCGGGACGAGACGACGCGATGCAACGGAATGCGGCGGGGTGGGGCAACGGTCTCGTGGGCGTCATCATCTTCAGCGCCTCGCTGCCGGCGACGCGGGTGGCGGTCGGCGGGTTCACGCCGCTCTTCCTGACCTCGGCGCGGGCGGTGATCGCGGCCCTGCTCGGCGCGACGATGCTTCTCGCCCTGCGTCAGCGCCGTCCCGCAATCGGCGACCTCGTTCCGCTCATCATCGTCGCCCTCGGCGTCGTCGTCGGTTTTCCCCTCCTGACGGCGCTGGCGCTCCAGCACATCACCTCGGCGCATTCCATTGTGTTCATTGGCCTCCTGCCGCTCGCCACCGCCATCTTCGGCGTGATCCGGGGCGGTGAGCGTCCGAGCCCAGCCTTCTGGCTGTTCTCCGGCATCGGCAGTCTCACGGTGGCGGGCTTCGCGCTGTTCCAAAGCGGGGGAGGCTCGCTCGCCGGCGACCTCCTGATGGTCGCCGCGATCGTACTCTGCGGCCTCGGCTACGCGGAGGGCGCCACCCTGTCGCGTCGCCTCGGCGGGTGGCAGGTCATCTCCTGGGCCCTTGTCCTGTCGTTGCCGGTCATGGCCGCCATCGCCCTGATGAGCCTGCCCTCGGCCTGGAACGGCATCGGCCTGCCGGCCTGGATCGGCCTCGCCTACGTCTCGGTCTTCAGCATGCTGGTGGGGTTCGTGTTCTGGTATCGCGGGCTCGCTTTGGGCGGCATCGCCGGCGTCGGGCAATTGCAACTGCTGCAGCCGTTCTTCGGCCTGGCTCTCGCGGGGTTGCTGCTCCACGAGCCCGTCGCCCCGAGCATGTTGGCCGTGACCGGCCTCGTCGTCCTCTGCGTGGCGGGGGCCAAGCGCTACGCCTGACGTCCTCGTGGCCTTGGTCCCGGTCTCGACGCCCGCCGGGATCGAGCATGTCGGCCCAGGAAGGCGAAACTGCTTTCCGGGCCGACATGCAGCGATCTCAGGCCGCTCTTACGCTGGCGAGGAAGCGGCGGACCTCGGCGTTCAGGTGCTCGGATTGGCGAGAGAGCTCG
>NZ_JAVTJA010000037.1:0-3779 GCF_031843785.1 Methylobacterium sp. WCS2018Hpa-22 | reverse complement strand
TGAGCGTATCGGCCCCGGCACCGCTGTAGAGCGTGTTGGCGAGCTCGTTGCCGCCAAGGCTGATACCGAGAGTTCCGGCCCTGGCGACCAGGGTCTCGACCGATTCACCCGCCCCCAGGACGAAGTTGCTGCTGGCGTAGATCCTGTCGGTTCCGCCCCCTGCCACCTCGTGCACGACGTCGCCCAGCTGATCGACGTAGTAGATGTCGTTCCCCGACCCTCCGGAGAGGTCATCCGCACCGCCAAGACCGTCGAGGACGTCGTTGCCGAGGGCCGAGGTGATCGTGTTCGCCAGATTGGTTCCCGTGAGCCGGTCGGCGTAGTCGCTGCCGAAGAGGTTCTCGAAGCCGTGGATCTGGTCGCCTTGCGCATGGCCGCCGCTGGCAGTCAAGGTGAGAAGATTGACCGTGACGCCGGCATTGGAACGCGCGTAGCTCAGGGTATCGATGCCGCCCCCGCCTTCCAGGTTGTCGCCAGCTCCTCCGCCCTCGATCATGTTGGCGAGGTTATCGCCGGTGATCCGGTCCGCGAGCGCGGAACCGACCACGTTCTCGACATTGACGATCACATCCCGTTCGGCGTCGCCCCCCGATGCCTCGTCTGGCAGCAAGCGCCCGCTGCGGACCTGCATGTCGATCCTCACGCCCGCCGCGGAGGCGCTGTAATCCACCGTATCGATGCCGTCGCCGCCATCCACCGCATCGCGGCCCGCTCCCGGAGTGAGCCAGTCGTCACCGGCGCCCCCCTTAAGAAAATCCTTGCCGGCTCCGCCGCGGAGTGTGTCGGCACCCTCGCCGCCGTCCAGCACGTCATCGCCGCGACCGCCGTTCAGCGTATCGTCCCCGTCCTCCCCGTAGAGGTAATCGTCCCTCGTATCGGGGCCTGAACTCAGCGTGTCGTTTCCACCCTCGCCGTGGAGGGCGTCGCTGCCTCCCGTTCCTCCGTTCAGAATGTCGTTCCCGGCACCGCCATAGAGTGTATTGTCGCCCGACGTTCCGATGATACGGTTGTCGAGATCGTTGCCAACGAGGACGAGGGCGACGCCCGCCGCCACGCCCGCTCCGGTGAAGTCGCGGTTTGCCTCGCCGGCGGCCAAGTTCCGCTGCTCCGACACTTTGAACGTGTCCCAGTGGCCATGCGCGATGCCGGAATTCCGGGCGATCAGGTCTGAGAAATGCTGCGCGTTGATATCGTTGACGAGCATCGTGCCGTCGAGTTGTTCCAGATAGTAGAAGCGGTCGCCTTCCTGCAGCCGGTCCAGCTGCTCCTGGAAGATCCACGTGAAGGTGGAACCCATCTGGCTGCCGCCGCTGGGCGCTTCGGCAAGACCGCCGATCCACAGGTCGACGTCGTTCACATGGCTGATGCCGGTGCCGTTGATCTTGCCGTTGGCCGGATCGATCACGTCCTCGCCATAGACCGCCTTGAACTGAGCCAGAAGCTCGGCTCTTTGCGCGGCGTTGCCGCGAAGGTGAGCCCCGAATTCGTTCCAGTTCTGGTAGGCCGCAAGGCTTGGCACACCTGGCCCCGCCGCATAATCGGACGCTTGGCCGAGAGCGTCGAGACTCGTGCCCGCGCTGCTCACTTCGGCCCTGAACTCGTTCAGCGAAGAGAGCCCGAGTTCGCGCCCGCGCATGATGTTGGCCGCGCCGAGATCGAGCGGAAGCCCGAGAAGCTGGCTGCGCACGGCCTCGACCAGCTTCTCGTCGATCTGGTCGTGTGCCACCTGCATCGTCCCGGCCAGGAACGCCGCCGTCCCTCCCGTCACGCCCGGATGAGCCGAATCCTTGCCGGCGAACATGGCCGGGTTCAGGAAGGCCTGAATGAGGGGAACGTCCTTCAGTTCGCCGTTGGCATCGACGTAGGGAATCGTTTCGTTGATCATCGAGTGACCGACGCGATACATCGCACCAGCGAACTCCTCGGAGATCGCAGCGTTGACGTTCGCGCGATAGCCGCTGAATCCGTGGTCACCGGCACCAGGAATCTCACCCGACATCGCGGTAGCGAACTCGTCGAAGACGATCCTCTGATATTCCGCCGAGGTGATGACCTTTGCGGCCTGGAAGACCTCCTCCGCGCTCCATTCGGGGTGAAGAGCGCGGATCTGGTCGGCCTGATAATTATGCTCCCGATGAAAGACGGTGTGCACGGAGGTCAGCGCGACGTTCTCGTTCGCCCGGTGATCACCGGCGATGTAGTAGGAAAGCAGCGTTTCCAAGCTGAAGTTCGGATCCGGCTGACCATCACGGCCGAGCGGGGACGTGTCGAAATCGTTTTTGTCGCCGAGCAGGATCGTGTGCTTGCCGTCGCCGATATCGGCGAAGTCGACGAAATTGGCCGCGTTCTTCAGGTAGGTCCAGGCGGCGTAGTCTCCCCCCGATGCGCTCGCCAGATCCAGGGCATGGGCCATATCGGCATCGCTGACTCCGTTGTTGAGCAGGACGTCCTTGTAGGTCGCGAGGGTGCCGCGGGCGACGCCGTCCGGGCCGACCTCCTCCACGCCGTCGAGGAGATGATGCGTCTTGACGAGATGGCCGCCTGCATCGCGGATGACCGCGCCGTTGGCATCTCTCGCGGTTTCGCGAAGCAGCCAGGTCATGCCGGGCTCCGACCCGTAGGTCTGGTTCTGGTCCACGAAGGGCGAGACCTTGTTCAGGTGCTCGGTTCCATTCACGTTATCCAGGACGGCGTTGCCGTCCGTGTCGATCGTGTATCGGGCCGCGCGGCCGCCGATGAGGAACTGCAGCTGGGGTGGAACACCCTGGGCGATGATGTTGTCCGTCGTGTCGATGGTCAGACCGGGATTGGCGGCCGCGATCTGCGCGAGCTTCGCGTCGACGCCGCTCATATCGACGAATTGCGATCCGCCGCCACGGTCGTAGAAATCGAGGCCGTGATCGAAGAACTGACCGAACGACATCAAAAGGAGATTGGTGCCGTAGCTATTCGGCGTCTCGACGGATTGACCGTTCTGATCGATGGATTCGGAGACGACGTTGCTGATCACCCTCTCGTTGGGGAGCAGAGCGCCGCTGGCTCCGGTCACCCGAACGCCGTTGATGCTCCCCGGTTCATAATGAGCAGCCGTCAGGCGAACGAAGGGCTGGTCCGCGTTGCCCCAAGAGGGGTGCGCAAGGTTGTTGCCCTCGCCGTTGATCGCCCTGAAATCGCCCTCGTCGAACAACGTATCAAGGAAGGCCAAATCTTGTGATCGAAGTGAAATCGTCATTGGAACACTCCATATCGATTGAGTAACCGGGGGTGTTCGCCGACTTTCGTCGGCGTTCATCGGTCTAAACAAGCGGCCGATATTGGTCGTGTACGCGGCGGGTTCGACCGGCAGCGGCTATAGCAGGTGGAAGTCGGTCTGCGTGACGGTGGTGGCGTTGACGCCGAAGAGCAGGATCGTGTCGGCTCCGATCACGACAGCGGTGTTGGCCCCGGCCTGAGTGATCGAAACCTCGCTGGCGAAGTTGGCCCCCGTGATCCCAAGGCCCGTCAGGTCCATGACATCCTGGCCACCGGTCGGATCGGCATCGAAACCGACGATCCGGTCCGATCCGAACCCGGATGCGAACACGAACGTGTCGTCTCCGGCGCCCCCTTTCAGGGTATCGTTCCCGAGGCCGCCGTTCAGGCGATCCCCGCCGCTGCTCCCGACGAGCGTGTTGGCGAGCTCGTTGCCGGTGAGGCTGAGGCCGCCGACCTTGGCGAAGAGGGCCTCGATCGATTCACCCGCCCCTAGGGTGAAGTTGCTGCTGGCGTAGATCTTGTCG
>NZ_JAVTJA010000036.1:0-4650 GCF_031843785.1 Methylobacterium sp. WCS2018Hpa-22 | reverse complement strand
GATCGGCGGCTTTGCAGTCGATAATGTCCGTGCTCAACTCCTACTTACATTCGTGCTTTAACTCGGTTCCGTACGGATTATGGCGCGAACGGAACGGAACCAACTGCTTTCTAACTGTAATCTTCCATCAGTTTTCAATATCAAAGTAAAGGGAACGTCTTAATGCTTGGTTCAAAGCAACCCGAGAAAGCGCCTGCCAAAAAGATCAGCGGGGCTGAGTATCCCCTATCGAAGATTTTTAGTTCTGAATTCGAATTTATCATCCCTTCGTACCAGAGACCTTATGCTTGGGAAGTCGATCAAGCATCGGAGCTATTGGACGACTTGTGCGACTTCTGTGAAAACTCAAACGACGACGGATATTTTTTAGGTAGTATTGTACTGATCAAATCAGAGGGTATCCCCTGCTCGGAGGTCATCGACGGACAGCAGCGCCTTACTACTTTAACGATATTGTTGGCGGCCTTAGCGTGCGCTCACAGCAGCGAATATCTGGAAGAAATTAAGCCTTACATCCTTGAAGCTGGAAAGAAAATGGAGGGCATCCAGCCAAAGGTACGACTCTCACTTAGAGAACGAGATCAGCCATTTTTTGAGAAATACATTCAAAACTTTGCTCTCTCTAGCTTGGCTGATCGCGACCCCGCCTCGCTCGACAACGAGTCGCAGAGGAACATACGCGCAAATTCCATTCATTTGCTGCAAGAAATTTCAAAACGGTTTGAAACCCTGGCTCAGCTTCAAGATTTCGTCACTTTTTTGTTAACGCGCTGCTTTCTAGTCACAGTCTCAACCCCAACGCAAGAAAGCGCCTTTCGTGTCTTTTCGGTAATGAACAGTCGTGGACTCGATCTGCAACCAACGGATATTATAAAGGCTGACATTGTCGGCAAAATAAGAAATGAAGATATCAGGAATACTTATAATGTTAAATGGGAAAGTATGGAGGTGGAGCTAACGAGAAGTGGGTTTAACGATCTTTTTAGTTATATCAGAATGATATATGCGAAAGAAAAGGCTAAGCGTACCCTACTTGAAGAATTCAAATCGTCGGTTGTACCGAAAAATCCTGATCCCTGTAAATTTATCGACGAAGTCCTTGAGCCTTTTGCAGACGCCTTGATCGAAATTCGTAGCCTGTCTTTTGCGTCTACGAACCACGCGGAAGTCATCAACGGGTATTTGAAATGGCTCCACCGGATCGACAACTCCGATTGGGTGCCGCCTGCGATGCTGTATCTCAAGATTTACAGAAATAAACCCGCCGAAGTAGCGCTATTTTTTAAGTTACTTGAGCGAGTAGCAGCCTACATGCACATATCGCGCTGGAACGTTAATAAGCGCATAGAGGTATATGGAGAGCTCATAGTCGAAATCGAAAAAGGTCTCGATCCCAACGATATGGATCAGCTTAAGTTCGATAAAAGTTATACAAAAGAATTCCGGGAAACGTTGAATGGCGAAATATATAATCTCAGTTCACGGAAGCGTAATTACTTGATGCTTAGGCTTGATTCATTCGTAGCTGACGGGGCAGCCACATACGATCCGAAAATACTTACGATTGAACATGTTCTACCTCAGACTGTAAAACCTGATGGCGAGTGGGCTGAATTGTGGCCCGATGAGGATGTTAGGGGCCAATGGGTTCATCGCCTAGCAAACCTAGTTCCTCTTAATAAGAAGAAAAATTCCGAAGCTCAGAACTTTGATTTCAAAAAGAAATGCGAAGTTTACTTCTCGGGAACAAAGAATATTTCATCCTATGCGCTAACCAGTCAGGTCCTTGCTAAAAGCGAATGGACCATTTCTATAGTGAAGCAGCGCCAAAAATTGCTACTCGACACACTTATGCAAGGCTGGGAACTTAACGACCCAAAATAACTTCGTGTCATCGTTCTGAGAAGCAAATTTAGCGCAAAAACATATAGCCTTTCTTCGGTGAGGCGGGGTATTATTATAAATACCCCGTGCGTCATGGCAGTGGTGCGACCGAATCAGCCAGCCCTTGTGTCAGGAATGGAGCATATTGCGCTTCTGTCTTCCTGTATCTCCGAGAGTTGGTCCGCCTCCCTGGCGCTGATGAAGAGCCCTGCATGGCTGCCACCGTGCAGGGTTTTTCATTAGCGGATTTGAAACATGCTTTTTTCCCAAAACGACCAGCAGTGGCTTGTCCCCTTCTGCCATGATCACATCGCCCCGGCTCTCGGCCGCAAGGCGGCCAACCAGTTCGTCAGAGCGATCCAGAAGCCTACGACATGGTTCACCGAGAACATCATCCGGCCCCGCCTCTTTCGTCCTGACTTCCTCGGTGGTGTCTACTACCCCGTGGCTCTCGATCCCTTTTCTGTGGGACGTAATCACACCCTTGCAGAGGCGCTCGCAACTGATCCCGATCCGCTGGTCACCTATGAAGGCGACCCGCTAACCGGGCTCACCTTCTTTGCGAATTCGCTCCGGCTGTGGGTGCCCTTCACCGCAGAGGAGGGAACCGAGCGGCAGTCGAAGCAGCCAGACCCACCGATGGATCGGGTTGTGCTCGGTGATCATCGGGTCTTCACGTTCGAGTTCGATGTGAAAGACCCGGAGTTCCTGAAGCTCCAGCTTTCGTGGCTGCGCTCCTCCAAGGGGCTGCTCGATTGTCCAATGGGCGATCTCTACAGGCACTGCTCCGGCTTTGCCGACTTCGCCGGGCTGACGGTCAACTACTCAGGCAACAAGAGCTTGCACATTCACGTCGTGTTCGAAACCACGCTGGCGGCGGCACGTCTGGGCTTGGGCGAGATTAGCAGCACCGACCTGCGGCGTGGTCTCGTCGCTCATTGGGACCGCCTACACGAGACAGTTCTGACAACGTTGGGGGTTCACGGCCATCAGGCCGATCGCTGCCTCAGCTTCCCCGAGAGCTTCCGGCGCATACCGAACGGATCGCGGGTCATCGAGAGCGACAGTCATCTTCTTGGCTTCCCGCGAGGCACCGTGTTCCCGCAGGTTACCCTGTGGGAGAAGGCACGTGGCCGTGCGGCTGGCGACAGCTTGCCCTTGTTCTTCACGCCAGAGCCCTTCCGCGCGGAGGCGAGCATCCACAAGGCGAGGCGCAAGACCACGCCTGCGGCCAGAGCCTGCCGTGTCACCTCAACAGAGGAGGCTTACTGCGAGGAGCGCTTGCGTGTTTGGTACCATGGATGGCCGCGCTTTGATCACCTCGACTTTGAGGGTGGCCGCTACGTCGCCAAGTTCAGGAATTCCGAAGCCGACGCGACCCCCTCGTCGGTGATGCGCGAGGACTACAGCACCATCCATCTCGTCGGGCGCGACGCCGCGAACCTTACGGCCAAAGCACTGCCCTACACCCTCGGTGTCATGCTAGATGTATGGCGGGCTGAGTTTTCCGCTCGCGAGCAGGATGGCGAGAGACTGACACTTCAGGAGATGCTGACCGAGACCCAGACCTGCGCCGTAAGCCCGATTGAGGAGCGCTTCCGCAAGCAGGTGGTGGACGCATCCTCAGCCCGAACCGAGATGGAGGCGTTCTTCAGGAGCACCGTTGCCCAGAACCCCCTGCTCCTTGTCGTTGGCCCCGAAGGGGTAGGCAAAACATCGGTGTTAATGGCGCTCCACCATGAGTTCGCAGCCGACCTTGAGCGCCAAGGCGAGAGCACGCTGGTGATGTACGCCTTCGCCGACTACGAGGCGGCGAGGAAGAAGTGCGACGCCTTCAATGCGGTGCAGGGCGACCTCGGCTTTGTCGGCGTTCTGTTGCCCAGCTTCTCTCGTGCTTACGAGGAGGAGTGCAAGCAGCTACGCATCAACCCGATCTCGACCGAGGATGCTGCTCGCCGGGGCTTCCCCAGCCGGTGGGCCGCGATCGAGACGTTGCAGCCCAAGGTGACTGAGAGCTTCCAGGCGCGACATGCACGCCTGTGGTCGGACATCGGCGATCGGTCCCCAGCGTTCTTCACAGTTCATCAGGTTGCCCATGAGTGGAAGCGAAGCGGACTTACTCGCCTGATGTGGGCTCCTTCCTTCTGGGAGAACGATCAAGGCGGAAGAGCGGAGCGCAACGCACTTCTGCGCCTACAGACGAAGCTCGGGCTTTTGGTCCATGATGAGGTCAAGGTGGACAGCTTGATCGAGGCGTATCCCGACACAGTGCTGTGGTGGGTCGATGCGCTGGTGAACTCGGACACGAAGCTCTGGTGTGCTGAGCAGCCATCCCTCCCGAAGCTGCTCGCGAGTTACGAAGCTTACGTGACGGCTGAAGGTCATCCTCTGATCGACGATCGGGAGTTGCCTGTCAGTTTCGAGGAGGTGCGTCGGATTGCCGAGTACGGCGTTGCGCGCTGGGAGCACGTGACGACAGCGGACAGCGGGGAGTACGGGGTTCGAGCAATCGCCAACGACAATGCTGCCGATGAGGGTGCCCCCACACGGACGGATATCTACGGAGCCCGACATGGCCGCGATTGGCAGGTGCTCTCACGCGAGTGGTGGCACCGTGCAGCGGAACGCGTCGTCCTCCTGACAACTGAGGCGGTGCCGACTGCTGTGGCACGCCGGGCTGACCCGTCCTTTGCTGTCTACGAGCTTGAGACCCCTTTGGTGTCCCGTGACGCTGTTGCGGTTCATCCCTCGCGCTTTGTTCGCGGG
>NZ_JAVTJA010000035.1:0-6637 GCF_031843785.1 Methylobacterium sp. WCS2018Hpa-22 | reverse complement strand
CCGAAGTCCCCGCTGGCCGCCGCCGATGAACAGGGATATACGGACCACAGACGGAGACGTCAACACCTAAAACGACGTCTCGATGACAGCTGCAGCAAAAGCCCGAAGCGACGGCCTGCCGACCGAGCCTCGATCAGATCCCCGCGTACCAGGGGAAGCCGAGTTCGGCGACCATGCTCCCCCTCCCCTTTCCGAAGCCGTCGACGCGGTCCACGGCTTCGATCTGCGTCAGGTATTTCAGGCTCTTGTAGCCGAGCTGGCGTTCGACCCTCAGGCGCAGGGGAGCACCATGGGCGATGGGCAGATCCTTTCCGTTCATGCCGTAGGCGAGGATAGTCTGGGGATGCAGCGCATCGAACAAGTCGAAACTGTCCCACCAACCATCGACGCTGCGCATGACGATGAAGCGCGCCTCTGGCTTCAGGCCAACATGAGCGAGCAGGCCTGCGAGCGGCACTCCCGTCCACCCGGCAATGGCGGACCATCCCTGCTCGCAGCTGTGCAACGTGATCTGCGTTCGGGCCGGCATCGCCTTGAGGTCGGCTAGGGAAAACGCCCCCGGCCTTTCCACGAGACCGGTCACCGGCAGCTTCCAATCCGTGAAACCGAGGGACTTCGATGTCTTGTAGCCGGGATCGTCCGGATCGGTCGTGTTGATCGTCGGAAAGACGGCCGAGATCGCCTCGGGCCCGAACTCCCGGACGAGGGGCTGGCGCCGGAGAAGCCAACGCTGAACGGCGAAGGTCAGGCCGTTGCTCCAATCATAGGGCGTCGCCAGACGGCTCAACGCCGGCGCCTCGCAACCGCCGAGGAAACCGGCCCCGACGAGACCAGCCGATCCCGTAAGAAGCCGACGCCGGGAAAGATCGGTCATCGTTCCGTCTCCCTGGGGATGGTGAAGCGCCCCGTGATCATCGAACGCATGAGATTGGCCGCGCCGCCGACGAAGACCTGCACCACGTGAACGAGCAGGAAAAGCACGAGCAGGCTGGCCACCAGGAAATGGATGGTCCGCGCGGATTGGCGACCACCGAACAGGGCGAAGAGCTCGGGAAACGCCGTCGTGAAGCCCGGCGACATGGTGAGGCCAGTGAGCACCATGAGCGGAAACAGGATCAGGACAACGCCGAGATAAGCGAATTTCTGCAACGCGTTGTACCGGAGCGCCTCGTTGCCGCGCGCCTTCTCGAACCTGACGTGATCACTGATTTCCCGGGCGAGATGCCGGGCGGACAGTTGATCCCTGTTCGGCACCAAGTTCTTGCGAAGATGTCCGCTGGCCAGAACGAGCAGAAGATAGGCGAGCCCGTTGATCACCAGGATCCAGGCGGCGAGGAAGTGCAGGTTTCTGCCCCAGCCGGTCTGTTCCAGATTCACCGGTAGGGGAAGTTCGAGCCATGCCGGGGCGCCGTTGGCACCCGTCTCGCCCCAGAACAATCGCGGCAGGGCGAGGAGGATGGCGATTCCACTGATCAGCAGGACCAGGAAGGCTGCAGCATTCACCCAATGGGTCAATCGCAGCCAGACAGGGTGCCGAAATACGGTGCGGCGGGATTGTGTGCCCGATTCCGTCGCCACCGCTTGAAGGTCAGGAGATGCGGGTGAGGACATCGAGCCGGTACCGATCGGTGCGATGACGATGAGTGACGTGGATCGACGAGTCGAGGATGTCGATGAGCTGGTCCGAAGCCGCGTCCCCCGTCTGCGGATAATGGGTCGGCCCGGTCCAATGGACCAGCGCGATGGTGCCTCCCGTGTCGAGCGTGCCGAGAATCCGCTCAGCCAGGCGGGGCATGTCGGCTGCGTCGAAAAAGTAGAGGACCTCGGATATCAGGATCAGGTCGAACCGGCCGGCAGGCCATTGGCCGGGAGCGTGCAACCGCTCAAAGCTCACATGCGGCGCCTCCCGACAGCGCTCGCGTGCCTGTTCGAGGGCCTTCTCCGCGGTATCGACACCGATGAGGGCGTCGCATCGGGCTGCCAACGCCTTGGTGAACACGCCGATCGAACAGCCGATCTCCAGCGCCGACGCGTAATGCGGCTTCGGCAACGCTTCCAGCGTCGCCGCATACTTGGCGGCCTCGTATTCGCTTGTGGCGAACTGCCAGGGATCGGGATCCTCGGCGTAGCGGTTGTCGAAATAATCGGGCGGCATCGTCTGCGAATGACGCGTCATGGCACATCTCCGGAATCACGCCAGAGATCTCCGGCGGACACGGTCTCACCAAGGACATAACGCGCGGCCGATGTCAGCGCGAAATCCGGTGCAGGCTGGCGAAGATAGGTGGCGAGATCGCGCGAGGCGCGTTCGAGGGGATGATCGCGAAGGAAACCCTGCAGCCCCACGGAGCGCTGGGCGAGCTGGAGAACGGAAAGTCCCGCTGTCTCGACGGCGGTTCGCGCCAGATGAACATAGGCCACGATCCGCTCGGGATGGAGATCGTCTTCGAAGACGATACGGGCGGCGCGCTCCACCCATAGGCGGGCTGTCTCGGTGGCGATCAGCCCCTCTCCCAGCCGCGCCGATTGATGGGGATCAGGTCCCCGGCCGGTCCGGCGGAGGTGATCGCGCCAAATGTCGATGACCGCCTCGATCCCACCGAGCTGGACGGCAGCGAAACGCCAGGCTCCACCGAAGAAATAAGGCTGTCGCGAGTAGGAATCGGGCTCGCCGAGCAGCTCACCCGATCCGATAGGGAGGCCGGTCAGATCGACCTTTCCCGTCGCCGAGGCACGCATGCCATGCGCCCGCCAATCGGACAGATCCGCCCGTGTCCCAGGCGTCAGTTCCGGTATCACCATGAAGGCGAGATCGCCGGGAACCGTGCGGGCGGTGACCAAGGGGCGGCTGACGAAACCGGCCCCGGATGCGAGGATCTTGCCGGCCCTCAAGCGATAACCGCCAGCCACTTCCTCGAGCTTCAGCCCGTCATCGAAGAGTTCGGTGTTCCAGACGCCGAAAAGATGCCCCTGCCGCGCGTCTTCGAACAGTCGCGCGCGCTGGGAACGGTCGCCGTAGCGCGCGACCAATTGGAGCGCGTTGACATGGCCCTCATAGATCCGGCCTAGGGCGAGGCTGCCGCTCCCGATGACGCGCAACACGCTACAGAGGTCGGCGGCCCCCGGTTCTTCGCCAAGCCCAGCGCCGTCCTCGTCCCGCGGGATCGGCGCGGCAAGCAGGCCGAGCGTGCGAAGATGCTCCACATCGGCCGCGGGAAACCCGCCATCGTGATCATGCTCGGCCGCCCGTGCAGCCGCTGCCCTGGCGGCAATCCTCGCCGCATTCGTGGGATCGAAAGTGGTGTGGGCGACCGGTGTCGGTTGGTCCACGCTGTTCATCCTCTCCACGCGGGCGTCGCATCCGTTATGATAAATATTTATGACATAGGAATAGCGTGACAGATATACTTCGTTCTGCCTTCCGCCGTGCGACACCCAGGCGCGGACATTCTACGATTTACCTTGGATTCTTAATCGGCCGATGACGGGCGATCTGACGCTCCACCGGGCCGCCAGACCGGCGGCAACGCTGGTCATGGGTGAACGACCGTAGGACGGGCTGGTTCGGCAGCGTCGCCTCCCATGACGTGCATCATCCTCGCAGGCAGGGATCCACAACTCCAAAAAAGCCGGTTTATCCCCATATCGGTTATAGGCGGCGGGTCCGAGATCGGGCAGCCTCCTCGCGGCTCTGTAATCGCCTTCGGCGCGGCTTTGCCGAGCATCATGTCGAGGCTTTTGCCTCACCCGTTCCAGGATCGGTCCCCATGGCGCGAAAGCGCGTTCCTTCCACCGTCGATCTCCTGATGGAAGCCGTCGCCCGCCTCGGCCTTCCGCCACGTTCCGTCGATATCGAGGGGCTGCGGCTCCAACTCGACCTTCCGGAATTCGGCGGTTACGTCGACGATGCGCGTGTGGGCAAGGCGCTACGGCGAATGAAGGCCGTGCATGCCTTCGCCAAGGCCGGAGCGGAAGCGGTCGCCAGAAGCGTGCCGGGGCTGAAGGTGACGATCGCCGCTAACGACACGCTGATATGGCGCGTGCGCGTGATGCTACCGCTCCTCGATGGCGGTCGCATGGACGTGCGGGTCGAGGTCCCGCTGGACGGCGTCGCCAGTGACATCGTCTCGGGCATGGCGGAGCGGAACGACCCGGCCTGGCGGATCGAGACGTTGCGAACGGCGGTCGCCGAGATCACCGCAAAGACGGGACGGACGCTCCGTCCCTCCCTCGAACGCCTCAGGGACGCCATCGCCGGGGATCTGCGAGAGGTCGGCGCCGACGCCGTCACCTATATCGACCATATGGACCGCTCGCTCCGCTCACGGGTGTTCCATGACGGACCGAATCTCGGCCGATCCATGAGCGATACGCTGGCTCCGGTGCGGAAACGCGCGAAGCTCGTCGCAAGGGAGGATTCGCGCTTGCGGCGCCTGCGCGACCAGGTTGGGTTCGGTGCGTATATCGAGAAGTTCACGGTCGCCCGACGCCTTGGCCGCCGCATCATCTTCCATATGGGGCCGACCAATTCCGGCAAGACCTACGCGGCCCTGCAACATTTGGCGGCGGCCCCGACCGGCACCTATCTGGCGCCGCTGCGCCTGCTCGCGCTCGAGAATTACGAGGGATTGGCCGAGCGCGGGCTGAAGGCCGGGATGGTGACCGGCGAAGAGGTTCTCGGCGAGGAGAGACCGACCCACACATCGCGGACCATCGAAACCGCCGACCTGACGCGGCCCATCGATGTCGCCGTGATCGATGAGATTCAGATGCTCTCCGACCCGGACCGGGGCTGGGCCTGGACCAATGCTCTGTTCGGCATCCCGGCGAAGACCGTCATCGTCTGCGGCTCGGACGATGCGCTCGCCGCTGTCCGGCGCGCGGCGGAGGCCGCCAACGAATCGCTCGAGGTCATCACCTTCGTTCGCAAGACTCCCCTGGTTCTTATGGAGGAACCGGTTCCCCTGGAGAATGTGGAGCCGGGTGACGCCGTCGTCGCCTTCTCGCGTCGCGCCGTCCACGAGAATCGCGAAATCCTGGTCGCGGCCGGGCATAGCGTGGCGACGATCTACGGCGCCCTGTCTCCCGAGGTAAGGAGGGCGGAGGCGGCGCGCTTCCGTACCGGTGAGGCCACCGTCCTGGTGACCACGGACGCGATCGGCATGGGCCTCAACCTCGGTCCCCTGAAACGCATCGTCTTTTCCGCCACAAGGAAATGGGACGGTGTCGGCGAGCGTGCACTGACAAACTCCGAGATTCGTCAAATTGCCGGTCGCGCAGGACGGTTCGGACATCAGGATGTCGGTTACGTCGCAGCCACAGATGCGGTCGGCATCGAACCGATCCGCACGGCGCTGGCAGGCGCCCCCACGGCTCCCGCTGCCGATACGCGGTTCTTCGTGCGGCCGGACCTAATTGCGATTCGCTCCGTCGCCGAGGAGATGCGAACGCAGAGTCTCCGCGAGGTCATGACCCATTTCGCGCGCTCCACATTCTATGCCGGGTCGCCGTTCCAACCTTCGGCCCTCGACGAGATCCTCGATGTCGCGAAAGTCATCGATCGGGCCCACCTGCCGATCGAGGAAAAGTTCGCCTTTTCGGTTTGCCCGGTAAACCGCCGCGATGAAGTCGCCGTCGCCATGCTGGAGCGCTGGGCGCAGGCCCGGGCCACGCGCACGACCGTTCCGGCCCTGCGTGCCAATCTCAGTGGAGAGCTCGATTACCAGGAGCGAACCGTGCGGCTCGCCAGCGCCTATCTCTGGTTATCGCGGCGATTTCCGGAAACCTTCGACGATGACGAGCAGATCCGTGTCATGCGTGGTCGAGCCAATGCGGTCATCGAGAATCATCTGCGAGAAACGGCGACCCGCAAGGCCGAGCGCCGCCGTGCACGTCCAGGACAACGATGAGCCATCTCACTTACGCAATCGGCGACATCCACGGCTGCGCCGATGCGCTCGGTCGGCTCCTCGCAGAGATCGCACGTCACAGTTCGGGTCGCGAACGACGTCTCGTTTTTCTCGGTGACTATATCGACCGTGGCCCGGACAGCGCCGGCGTGCTGAGAATGCTTCAGGACATTGATCGCACGGAGATGGGGAAAGCGACATTTCTCATGGGCAATCATGAGCGGATGCTGCTCGACGCTTACGAGAAACCCTTTGGCGTGACTGCTTGGCTTGAGAACGGCGGCCGGAGCACGCTCGCGTCATTCGGCATCCGGGATCCGGAAGACCTCCCGCGTGACGCGCTCAATTGGATGTCTGCCCTTCCGACATCCCACGAGGACGCGCGCCGTTATTATGTCCATGCCGGCTTTCGTCCCGGTCGACAGGGCATCGACCCGGACGTGGAAGCCAGGCTCTGGATCCGGAAGCCGTTCCTCACCGAGGAATTCGACTTCGGCAAGCATGTCGTCCACGGACATACACCCCAAAAGAACGGGAGGCCGGACATCCATCCCTTCCGCACGAATATCGACACGGCCTGCGTTTTTGGATGTTCGCTGACGGCGGGGGTCTTCACAGCGGATGCCGGACCGGCGGTCGAGTTTCTTCAGGTCGGCATGAGGTCGTAAGCGATCGGGTTTTCGCTTTGGGTTGTGATGCGGTCTCGGTGATTGGTGCTGGGGCGTTGG
>NZ_JAVTJA010000034.1:0-9903 GCF_031843785.1 Methylobacterium sp. WCS2018Hpa-22 | reverse complement strand
GTATGTCGGACCTCAATTTTATCGTCCACGAACTGATCTCTCGTTACGTTCTATAGCTCGGGTAACTCTCTGGAAACTGCCATCTCCTGCGACTCTTGCCGTTTCCCAATCGAAGTATGCTGGCCGCAATTTCGACTCGCGCCAACAAGTTGTGAGATATGCCCGAAAATCATTCGCGCGCTCATAACGATCAGCTATCGCAAATGACTGTATCTTAGATGCTATTTTTTGCCTAAAATCTAAATTAATGATAGGTGTGTCGTAGGACATTGCATCAAGATAAGCGAATTCGCCTAGCCATCGACTTACATGGTACGCTCCTATAGTAGAAATTCTGAAATTACTTGGCATTGCACCGATTAGTTCATTTTCGTCCTCAGCGAAAGTGATGCGTTCGGCCGCTTCGATAAGCTTTTTGTTGTTGGCGCGCCTCAACGCATCTTCAATTGATCCAGGCAAAAACCCCCAACGCTGCAATTCATCTACCAGTAGCGACGTGACAACAAATCCCTCTTTATTTCTATGACGCCCATCGTGTTCGAGAAATGAGATTGCGATTGGGAGCAGGAAGTGTTCGTCAGTCGACCCAGAACGGACATCAAAAAGGTTCAACGCCATCGAGCTTTGTGGATCGTAGTAGGAAAACTGACCCAGCAAAGCTTCTTTCCAAAACTCATGGACAGGAACGATATACCGCCCCTCACTAATCATGATGTCGATTATTTTTTCGGATTCGACATTTGCGCTTCCAATGAACTTTGTGACAAAATCTATTGCGGCCCGAATGTTTCCACCGGTTATGTTTGCCATGAATTCAACAAGGCTCTCATTTTTTTCTAGAGAAAAAAGAAGCGCCCTTAGAAATAGCGTAATGTTCTCAAGCCTTAATTCAATATTATGCAATATTGTTACTGGCACTTTTCCTTCTGCCATGCTTAATGCGAAAGTCAGGCGTTTAACGATAACTGCGTCGATACGCGGCGGAGATATCGTGAAGACTCGATTTGGATAAGATTTCAATGCACCAGACTGTTTGGAGGCATAAAACGTTTTTGGCTGCACCGCAATGAACACAGTAGCCTTCCATTCCTTTGCAAGGCTTTGAGCAATAATAAACGCATCTTGCTGGACCTCAGAATTTCTTTGGTCGGCGTTATCGATGACAATAACAACTTGCTTTTTTCGTCCAAGAGCAAGATGATTAACTGCCTCCCTGAGATGCCTGTCCCTTTGACCAGATTTTTCGGCAAGCAACCCAAGTAACTTTTCTTCAAATAGAGTCGGATTGGTCTGCTCTAAGCTGCCATAAATTCCTTTGCGAAATCGAGAAATTTCTAAGTTATAGACGCCTTTTACAAAAGATGACTCATGAACATCAACATCATAACTATTTAAAAGCTGATCTTCTATTTCAGAAAGAACAAACTCCACAAGGTCTTTGTTCAATGCACCACGAGAACCTAAATCTATATATAGATAAACTGCATTCTTGAATTCTTCATATGCACTTACATATATTAGGTGCTTTAGGAATGACGTTTTGCCAACTCCCACATCTCCAATCAAAACGATAGGACGCTGGGAACTTGCTTCGGTTGCTACTTCAGGAGTGAGGATTGCTTTTTTAGCTGCCACTCTGACAGGCGCAACAGCAGGCCCCTTCTGGGTAGGATCAAACATTGCGGAGTATCTAGCAGACAGCATGCTTTTACTGATGAGTGCATGCTGCGATAGAGCGCCGCTCTCGCAGTAGCATTCGGTATAAAACTGCTTCTCCAAGTCCGGCTGTTCAACCGCATCAATTATGAGTAGCTCGCTCAAATCTCTGAGGGTGCTCTGCAGCTCACTTGGGTATCTATATTGAGGGTAGTTTGATAAACTTGTCGCAAGCTTTGGTGGCAGAGCTTTATCTTCTCCAACCGTTAGAAATCTATGCAGTCTTCGCTCCGCTACACCAGCGGGTGAAAGCAATTGCCATAGCTGGGGGAAGTTTTCATGAAAATGACGATAGCTTTCTACAATTAAAGCCGCGCCCTCTAATGGGGCAATGCCATCATCTCTGGTAGCAATAAACGCAACTAATTGGTGGCCGTTTGTAGCGATCGCGACGTCTACTCCTCTGCTGCTGCAATAATTTTGCACTTGCTTTATTGCATCGGCGGCCTCTCCCCCCAGAGCAATGATTGAGGGCAGGTCCCCTAACAATTTGCGGTCGGGATTGGCGGGAAGCTGAAAAAGTCTTCCTTCTTTTTTTGCTTCCCATATTACTCTTCGAGGCTTGCCTAATTCATAATCACTATATGATCTTCCTTGAGATTGCTCAAGTCTAAATGCCTGCTCGGGCCAGCCAAGACAGTCCCTAATTATTCTGTCTATGATGTGAAAACGAGTTTCAGCTTCGTTGTAATCTAAATTATTTGCATCAATGTCTTTTATTAAATTAGACAGCGAGATTCGCCCGCTCGCTATTGTCGTCGTCCCTTGTAAGCCCATGCGTTCCTCAGACCATTTTTAAGGAAGTCAAGCGGCGAGCTTGACACAACGTCGTTCGTTCACACCTTCACATTCCTGCCTTCCCCATTTTTGATCAAGTCTGAAAACTCATGCTCAGCTTGCTGCTCGGCAGCGACGCGCTATTTTCAGACAGTGTGTCTTTGATGTGGTTTGAGTACGCGCTGAAACTCTGGCCACACCCAGATCGCGCGCGATACCGTCAGTAGGACAACTCAACACCTCACATACGATGTGCGCGTGAACGCTGGCCGGAGCCATTCCCTGAACACCTCCCTTCTATTTGATACGTTAGCTCCGACTTAGGACCCTCTTCGTCAGTTGCCTGGAGCCATCAGATGCACCCCAAGGCGGGGCCAAAGCAGTTCGAGCGCGGCACGCCCGTTGAGACTCTTGCGGGCACGGTCGAACGCGTTACCTTCCACAATGGCGATACAGGCTTCTGCGTCCTCAAGGTGCAAGCCCGAGGCAAGCGCGACCTCGTGCCCGTGATCGGGCATGCTCCAGCCATCGGTGCGGGCGAGTGGATCACCGCCACAGGTATCTGGTTCTCCGATCGGCAGCATGGACTCCAGTTCAAGGCCGAGACCCTCAAAGCTACCCCGCCGACCGGGGTCGAGGGCATCGAGAAGTACCTCGCCTCTGGCTACATGCGAGGCATTGGCCCGGCGATGGCAAAGCGCATCGTGGCGCTTTTTGGCGAGAACACCTTCGAGGTCATCGAGGCCGAGCCTGATCGGCTGAAGGAGGTTGGGGGCATCGGCCCGAAGCGCGCTGAGCGCATCGTGAGCGGTTGGGCCGAGCAGAAGGCGGTGCGGGAGATCATGATCTTCTTGCACGCTCACGGTGTGGGCACCGCGAGGGCGGTGCGCATCTTCAAGACCTATGGTCAGGAATCGATCAAGGTCATGACCGAGGACCCCTACCGGCTCGCGCGTGACATTCGCGGCATCGGGTTCCGGACAGCCGATGCCATCGCGATGAAGCTCGGGTTGGAGAAGGAAGCGCCGCAGCGGTTGCGGGCAGGTGTCTCGTTCGCGCTCCAGACCGCCATGGATGAGGGGCATTGCGGCTTGCCAACCGAGCGCCTTGCTGTGCTTGCGCAGAAGCTACTTGAAGTGGATGCGAATCTCGTTCGTGCGGCGGTGAAGGAGGAGCTTCTGCGAGGCGAGGAGGTCATCGCCGACACGGTCGTGGATCAACCCTGCATCTTCCTAAAGGGCCTGCACGCGGCCGAGCGGATGATCGCCGAGCGCCTGATTGAACGAGCGTCTGGTTCCCCACCCTGGCCGGAGATCGATCTCGACAAAGCCCGGCCCTGGGTGGAGGGGAAGACCGGCAAGACACTCTCGCCCTCACAGATCGAGGCCGTGCGGCTGATGCTTGTCTCGAAGCTCTGCGTGATCACGGGCGGTCCGGGCGTTGGCAAGACCAGCACCCTCGACGCGATGCTGCGCATCCTCAGGGCCAAGGGCGTTCAGGTGCTGCTTGCAGCCCCCACAGGTCGTGCTGCCAAGCGGATGACCGAGCAGACCGGCTTGGAGGCGAAGACGATCCACCGCCTGCTGGAGATTGATCCGAAGCACGGCGGCTTCTCACGCAACGCCGAGAACCCGCTCAAATGCGACCTCCTCGTCATCGACGAGACTTCGATGGTGGACGTACCGCTGATGAATGCGCTGCTGAAGGCGGTTCCAGAACGCGCTGGGCTGCTGCTCGTCGGCGATGTGGATCAGCTACCTTCGGTCGGCCCAGGGCAGGTCCTCGCGGACGTGATCGCCTCCGGGCGCGTACCGGTAGCCCAGCTAACCGAGGTTTTCCGGCAGGCGGCTGAGAGTCGGATCATCGTGAACGCCCACCGGATCAACCAGGGTCGGATGCCGGAGAAGCCGCGACCGGGCGAGAAGGCGGACTTCTATCTGATCGAGATCGACGACCCGGAGGTTGGAGTCGGCAAGCTGATCGAGGTGATCACCAACCGCATCCCACGCACCTTCGGCCTCGATCCGGTGCGCGATGTTCAGGTCCTCACGCCCATGCTGCGGGGCTCTTTGGGCTCTCGCAACCTCAACCATGAACTCCAGCGCGTGCTGAATCCGAATCCGCCTGCGCAGATCGAGCGCTTCGGCTGGCGCTTCGCACCGGGTGACCGGGTGATGGAGACGCAGAACGACTACGACCGAGATGTTTTCAACGGCGACCTCGGGATGGTCACTGGCATCGACGAGGAGGAAGGAGCAGTGCTCGTTACCTTCGACGGGCGTGAGGTGATCTACCCGTTCGGCGAACTCGACACGCTAGTGCCAGCGTTTGCGACAACGATCCACAAGAGCCAGGGCTCGGAGTACCCGGCCGTGGTGATCCCGATCGTGACGCAGCACTATAACATGCTTGCCAGAAACCTGCTGTACACGGGCGTGACTCGGGGCAAGCAGCTTGTCGTGTTGATCGGGCAGCGCAAGGCCATTGGCATGGCAGTTCGAAGCGGTCAGACGAAGCGTCGCTGGACAAAGCTACGAGAGTGGCTAGATATTGCGCGTTAACCTCTCAAGCGAATTCAGATTTGCAGTAAGCTTGGCATCAGCATGCATATGTGAGATTCTAATTGCCTTAGGCTTTCACGGAGTTGCGATTGGGACTTCCACTAACCTATACACTTCAGCCTCGCCCGTTCGGCGGCTTCTACCTCGAAGTCGCTTGTAAGCTCGATGCAGCTTACCCCGGCTACCTCAATCGAGTGCTCCAATCTTCTGCTCTGAAGCGCTCCGTTCAGTTTGCCGCCTACGCCGAGATGGATTTTTCTCAGCCTGAAGATATGGCCGCTCGCCTTCGCACTTCGGCCCACTCCCAATGCATTCTGACGCTCGATCCTCTCGCGCAGATCGCTCATCAGCTAGTTGCTCTCTACCCCCGTGACATTGCTCGGGCGGTGTACGGAAGCGTTCCCGAGGGCTTCCTTGGCCTCCTAGCGCGCCTCGGTGATGAACCGCTTCGCGATCCTTCTGACTATCGGCTCGCCTACAAGCTCTTCGCTGATCCTGCCAGCAAGGCGCGCGCCAAACTGCTGCGGCAGAAAGCTGGTCAGGTGACGGGGACCCACCTGCGAGTGGCATCGGTCCTTTTGCCAGTGCTGCTGCACCAAGCTGTGTTCTCGCGGATGCGAAGCGAGCACGCGGCTGAGACGCTGAACATCGCCCTTAACCTGATCCGCGAGCTTCACCCAGAGGTCCCTGAAGACGCGCTGCATGCATCGCTCGATGGTCTATCGCCGAAGGACCGCGATCTGTCGGAGTGGGTCGGCACGTGGCTTAGTAAGGCCGAGCGGGTGCCAATGGTGTCACCCATCGCTCTCGACGATCCCGACCTACGTCTGATCTCACCAGCTAAGCTCGCAGAGTTAGGTCGCCGCTTCTGCAACTGTGCGGCCAGCTACGCCTCGTTCCTTGCCCTTGGCACCCATTCCGTCCTCGAATGGACGCGGTCTGGGCAGTCGGCCGTGATCGTTCTGCGCAGCCTCAGCGACGGCCATTGGTTAATTGAGCAGGTTCGGTCCGCGAACAACGAAATGCCCGCCCCTGATACCCTCCTGACGATCAGAGCCAAGCTCCAGAGCTACGGCATCCTCCGGTACGCCAGTGCCGGGCGCGGGGACACCGTAACCCGTCTCGCCAGCTTCCTCAAAGTCTACGGCCTCGAAGGGTACGGCGACCTGCTGGACGAGGCTCTGCCCGATCCTTTTGCCGATCTTGTTGATGAGGTGCTAGCAGCCGCGTGATGCAAACGCACGACGAAGTCGAGGCGCTTCGCGCCGCGCTGTATCACAGCCGTGCGGAGGCCATCAGCCTGCGTTTGGACCTCTCGGAGGCTCACGGCTTCGTGGATGCGCTTGAGGCCGAGTTATGGGCCATTACAGCATGGCAGAGCACCGCCCTGCCAATGCACGCTGATTGCGAACGCGCCGCGATGGGCCTGCTACTCCGGGCTCGCACTCTAATCCGTTGCGTGCTGCTTCAATCGCATGACCCGCCCCTTGACCGGAACGCATCCGTGAACGACCTCAAGATCGCAGAGGTCGCTTTCGAGTTCCTCAGCAAACTCAGGTGCTTGAAGGCTGGAGCTTGAAGCCGCTCTAGAAAATTAGCACGGCGAGCCGCTAAATACTAACATGCGTCCGCCCTTCGATCTTACTCGCCTGCGTACCCGCTACCCATCCGCTTACGTAGACCATGCTCGCCGCATCACACTGCCTAACGTCGTCGAGTGCCATGGTCTGACTGAGGATCAGATGGGCCAGCAGACCTTCTGCTTGGAGTTAATCCGCCGCCGCGCCTGGATCGAGGATAATTGTCTGAGCGATCATGTGATAGAACCTATGCACGATAAAACGCTCAGGTTAGTCGGGCGCGTTTTCCGCTTTTACGACCCAAACGAAGCTTTCGCTTTTAGAATACGATTCTGAACGCAAAGGACCGATCGAGCCTTTAAGCTAGACTACGAGCATGCTTCACAACGATACTAAAATAATGGGTATTTGGTTAGGTGTTGAATTGATCGAAACCAATCGATTATTTGACACCTATTTGACGATATACCCTGGACTGCCGCCCCCGCCGTTTACGACGCTGGACCTTACCTCGATCTCGCGCTGCTTGGCCGTGCTGCGCCATAGGACGCGAACGTGTTCACGCCGTATATGTCCCGCCTTTGCAGCAGTAGCTTGAAGGCGAGCGTCCGGTCACCGGACGCCCGTCTTCGTTGGAGATCACTTCTGTTTCTTCGGGATCAGCTTCCGGAGAACCGCGTCATTCGCCAAGGTTGTGTTCATCAACGTCAGCGTTGAGTCTTTTCTCTCAACCAGAAGCAGGAACGTGCCATCCGGCAAATCCCTCTCCTGCTCGCCGAGATCAAATCGGCGCAGGGGGTTTTCGCGTTGGGGCTCGACGAAGCTGTTCCAAACTTCTGTTCGTTTAGTTTGAGCGTTCTTGAGCCTAGCTTCCACCCCTGGGTTGCTAGGCTGGCCATCCTTGTCGCGCTTGACCACAGCGTGGGCTTTCTCGAAACCACGGAGTTCGTCTTTACCCTCCGTGAACACTTCTCCGCGCTTGAACCAGTCCACAGCCGCGTGGGTATTTGCTTCGACCTTCGAGATGATCAGAGCCTCTACGGCCCTTGTCCAGTCCCATCGGGTTGAACTCTTGAGGTCGAAATCTGAAATTGCCAGCACGGCCCTCACGCAGTAATTCGCGCTCAGCTTGCTACCTCGCGGCTTAATTTGCGAAGCATCGATCAGACTGGTTCTGATCTCTTCATTCTTTCCCGCCTCCAGCAACAGAACATAAATTCCAGCCACAGCGTGGAACGACATGTCGCGACGGCTATGCTCGTTCTCGGTTTCCCTTTTTCTGAACTTGCTGACATGGCTGACTGCCGCATCGATCAGTGACGTGTTCTTCCGTGAATGCGGCTTGACTGCCCTCGGCTTGGCCTGCGGGGCTTTTGCCGCTTCTGACTGGATGGGCTCATCACTCTGGGAGGCGTCGAGAATAGTGGTGCTGTCGGTAGACATGATATATCCTATGGATGCACAAGTGGGCTTTCGAGGGCTCTGAACGGCCCCTATTTGCAAGCCATACACATACTGAGGATGTGTTGCAACGCATACCCTGGATGTTTTTGTGGTTTGATTCGGTTGAGTGCACGGGAGGAGCCAGTGAGAGCGGATGAGTTCAAGGCTTGGCGCACCAAGCTCAGTTTGACCCAGAAAGCGGCCGCCAAGGAGCTAGGTGTCGCGACGCTTACAGTTCAAAAATATGAAAGAGGATTTCGGAACGATACCCAGCAGCCCGTTATCATTCCCGACAAGATTGCACTCGCGTGCGAGGAAGTATCCCGAAGGCTTCATCAAAAGGAATCGACAACAAAACTTAAATGGAAACAAGTTTCAGCCGACATTATCGAGCGTATTGGGGATAAAATGTGCGGTGCGGGTCTCGGATTTATCCCCCACCCCGTCACATGCTTCCACCATGATAATTATCAGCCTTTTTCATCAGAGATAGAAAGCTGGCTTGAAGCAAACATTAGCCACGGATACGCCAAAGTATGTGTGCCAGACCAAGCTGCGATCGGCGAAACGGTGATAGTTCTACACTTCTTTGACCAAAATGATGCGATGTCTTTTGCTTTAACATTTGGCGGTCGCGCTCTTACTCCCTAGCATGTCTTCGCCGAACGTGTTCCGCCTTGGTCCATTCTTTGGGTCGCTTCGCCGCCCCCCCCATGCCTACATTTGGCCCGAGTGTCCGGTCACCGGACGCTTGGCTTCATTGCAAATGTCACGTCCCTCCCTCGCCCACTCTATCATTGAGGGATTCTATGGTTCTTTGATGCTTATCTGCCAATCTTCTGATGCCTGTCGCCGAAGTAATCGGGATTTGTTAGCGCTCCTCCGTTGCTAATTGCCGCCGATCCACACTTAGACCGGGCAATACCTACGTACTCGCACTCCAACCTTAGCCGTTGACCCCTACCTGTCCCGTGCGAGTCTGAAAGATTCTGGCTAAGCGTGGGGGACAAATGGCGACAGTCTATAAGCGTGGGCAAATTTGGTGGGTGCGGTTTCGGCTAAACGGGGTTCACGTACGGCGCTCAGCCAAGACGCCCAAGAAGGCAGAGGCTCAATTGTATCTCCACCGGCTCATGGAAGAGCATGCCCAGGCGGCACGGGGCGAGGCGCGCCCCCTCCGACTTCTGACAGAAGCGGTAGATCGGTTTTTCGAAGAATGCACTCTTAAGCCCGGAACCATTGAGACCTACCGCTTCAACAGTCGCATCTGCATGCGACTGCTCGGGCACTTAAGCCTTGAAGAGATTGACCGGCGAGCGCTGTCCGATCTTGTCGGTAGCCGGAAGCGAACAGGCGTAAGCGACGCCACCATCAGGCGCGATCTCGCGTTCCTGGGGGCTGTTTTTAGCATGGCCGTTCGCTGGGGCTGGGTGGACACATCACCGGTCACAGCCTTCAACAAGAAGGCGCTTAAGGAAAGCCGTGCGCGCACCCGCTTCCTCACTCGCGAGGAATTCGACCTTCTACTCCGAGCCGCGTCCGATGACCTCAAGCCGATCCTCGTACTTGCGGTCGAAACAGGGCTTCGTAAGGAGGAGCTACTTGGGCTGGCTACCTCAAGCATCGATCTTCGCCGCCGTGAGCTTCACCTCACTAACACGAAGACCAGCGCCCCTCGCCGCGTCCCGCTCTCGTCGAAGGCTTTGAAGACGATCCAGGGGCTTTTGGAGAACCGGTTACGGCCTCGGTCTTCCTACCTGTTTTGCAAGACCGATGGTGGCCGGATCGGTAATCCTCGGAAAGCGTTCGAAGGCGCTTGTGCGAGA
>NZ_JAVTJA010000033.1:0-12451 GCF_031843785.1 Methylobacterium sp. WCS2018Hpa-22 | reverse complement strand
TGCGCTGTCAGATCTTTCCAGGCCGCAAATGCGTTCTCACACAGCCTCGGTGGATTGCGGATGGGTCGTCGGCGATAAGGTCGTGAGATGTGGCCTCATGACAGGCGCCGAAGAGCTTCCAAGCGCGGCACGAGGCAGACGCCGCACTCTTCGATCTCGTTATCTCCTCCGAAGAGACCGCTCGTTTCCTCCCGGCGTTCTCCGAGGGGGCGCAGTCAAGATGAGCGACTTTGCGCGTCCGCCATCCCAAGAGCTCCGAATTCGGGTCGATGCCATCCGGTCTGCGGGACCGTTCACACCGATTTTGGCACCCGCGCCGTCATTCCGGAGCGCCGAAAGCGAGCCCGGCCCCGGATGGCCGCGCCAAAGGCGTGCGAGCCAGATCCGCCGGGCGTGCCCTATCGAGCCCACGGAGCGGCTCTCGATTCCGGGCTCCGCGATGCGGACCCGGAATGACGACGTGGCTTGTTCAGTGTCATGCCAAATCCCGTTCACCCGCGATCGAAGCCCTGCCGCCATCCCGCCGCGTGTGGACATCGTTGCGCGGCGTCTGCATCACCCTCGTCCGCTCGTCATCCTGGGCTATGACACCCTTCCCCGCATCCCCCTGACTTCTTGAGACGAGGCCACGACCCTTGCGCATCCTGGCGATACGCGGCGAAAATCTCGCGAGCCTGGCGGCTCCCTTCTCCGTCGACCTGTCCGGCGGCCCCATCGGCGCCACCGGGATCTTCGCCATCACCGGCGAGACGGGGGCGGGCAAGTCGACCATCCTCGACGCCCTCTGCCTCGCGCTCTACGGGCGCTATCCGCGTGTCGCCACGAGCGGCCGCGAGCGCGCGCCCGATCCCGGCGGCGATCCCATCACCATCGGCGACGAGCGGGCGATCCTGCGGCGGGGGGCGACGGAGGGCTTCGCCGAGGTCGATTTCATCGGCCGGGACGGGCAGAGCTACTGCGCGCGGTGGTCGGTCTACCGGGCGCGCGGCAAGGCCAATGGCCGTCTCCAGAACAAGACGCGCTCCCTCACCCGGCTGGCGGACGGGAGCTCCGTCGGCGACAGCAAGGCCGGCCTCGTCGACGCGGCGATCTGCGACCTCACCGACCTCACCTTCGACCAGTTCCGCCGCACCGTCCTGCTGGCCCAGGGGGAGTTCGACGCCTTCCTCCTCGCCGCCGAGGGCGAGCGCGCGGAACTCTTGGAGAAGATCACCGGCACGGCGATCTATTCCGAGATCTCGAAACGGGTTCATGCCGGCACCGAGGCGGAGCGCGCCAAGGTGAAGGAGCTGGAGGCTCATCGCGACGCCGTCGGCCTCCTCGACGAGGCGGCGCGGGCGGAGAAACACGCCGAGCGGGCGCGGCTCCTCGCCGAGGTGGCGGAGTTGTCCGGCCGTCTGGCGGAACTGAACGCGGCGCTGGCCCATGCACGGCGCATCGCCGACACACGGGGTCAGGTGGCGGCGGCCGAAGCCCGCCTCGCCCTGGCGCGCGAGGCCCTGGACATCCATCGGCCCGACAGCCTTCGCCTGGCCGAGCTCGACGCGGTCGAGCCCCTTCGCGAGCCGGCGAGAAATGCGGCTCGGGCAGAGCGGGATCTCGCCGCCGCCGAAGCCGCCCTGGCACTGGCCCTGACGACGCGCGGCGAGGCCGAAGCGCGGGCCGAAGCCGCGCGGGAGGCTCATGACGAAGCCGCCAAGGCGGACGAGGCGTCGGAGATCGGGTTCAAGGCGCTGGGGCCAGTCTGGACCCGGGCAGCCGAACTCGACACCCGGATCGGCGAGGCCGCCACCGAATCCGCCCTTGCCGCCGAGGCGGCCGACGCCGCCAACGCGAAGGCTCTGGAGGCACAGACGGCGCTGGCCCATCTGGATGCCAGTCACGCGGCGGCGGCGTCCGCGCGCAGCGACGTCGCCGCCCGGTTCGCGGCCGATACGGGCGGGGCTTTTCTCGCCCATCGGACGAACGAGGCCGAGCAGCTCTTCGCCAAGCGCGCGAGCCTCGGCGCGGAACTGGCCCAGGCCAAGGCCGATCTCCGCAAGGCCACGGACGAGGCCTCCCGCCTCTCGGCATCGATCGCCACGGGGGACCGGGCGATCACACAGGCGAAGGCGGCGCGGACGCAAGCGGCCGAGCGCCGGGCAGCGCTGAGCACCGAGCTCGAACAGGTCGGCGAGGCCTCGGCACGGGCGCGCTCGGGCACGATCGACCGGCTCGCCGAGCAGCTGCGCGAGGCGCTGCCCCTCGCGCGCAGCCACGCGGAGGCGTCCCTCGCCCTCGAAAGGGCGCGGACAGAGGCGGAATCCGCGAGGTTGGCCTTGGAGGCCGCGCGGCTCGCCGGGGAGGAGGCCGCCGCCCGGCAGGCCCGCGCGGTCGAGCTGCGAAAGGCCGTCGCCCCTCTGGCGGAGCTGGCCGAGGAGGCCGTCTCGCAGCAGGCCGCCCATCTGCGCAGCCTGCTGATCGAGCATCAGCCCTGCCCGGTCTGCGGCGCCACCGATCACCCGCATGCCCGGGACCAGGATCAGGATGGGCTCGGGCGGGTGGCGGCGGCGCTGAAGGCCCAACGTGCCGAGCAGGATGCGGCCATCGCCGCCGCCGGACAATCCCAGGCGGAGGCAGCGTCGGCACGCGCCGCCGCCGGTGCGAGGTTGAGCAATACCGAGCAGGCAGCGGCAGCCGCCATCGAGACGCTGGACCGCGCCAACGCCGCCTATGCGCTTCTCCACCCGCACCTCCTCGCCACCCATGGCGACGCGGCGGTCGGCGGACATGTCCCGGCGAGGCTCGATGCCGAGGCGGTGTCCATGCTCACGGGCCTGATCGACGCCCTCAAGGTCGCACGCGCGCCGCTGCTGGCCGCGCTGGAGCGGGCCGGGACATTGCGCGGCGAGATCGACGCCGTCGCGACGCGGATCGAGGCCGGGGGCCGGGAGATCGAGGCGGCGGAATTGGCCTGCGTCGCCGAGCGCGAGGCCCTGCGCCTCGCCGAACTCACCGCCAACGGCGGGACGGTCCGCGTTTCGGGCCATACGGAGCGGCTCGATTCCCTCGCCCGCGAGATCGCGCCCTATCTGGCGGGCGCCGGCCTGTCGCTGGCCGATCTCGACCGGGACGGGGCCGGCGCGGCCAAGCGCGTGGCCGAGATCGCTGCCGTGCACCGCGCCCTCGACCGGCAGCGCGACGAGCTCGAGCGGGAGGTCCAGGCCCTCGCGTCGCGTCGTGCCGGCGCGGTCGAGGCCCTGGGCTTCACCCGTGCCGCCGCGGACGCGGCCGGACGCCAGGTGCTGGCCCGTTCCGAAAAGCTCGCCGAGCTGCGGGCCGAACGCGCGCCCCTCCTCGGTGGCGAGGAGACCGGCCTGCATCGGACCCGGACCAACGACGCGCGCAAGCGCGCCCGCGATGCGTTGAAACGGGCGGAGGAGGCCCGCGCCGCCGCCCTCGCCGCCCTTGCCTCGGCGGTGACGGCGGCCGAGCACGGGACCTCTTCCCGCGACGCGGCCCGGCGGCTGCGCGAGGAGGCCGATGCCGTTTTCACGGCCGCCTGTGCCCCGCGCAGTGTCGAGGCCGTGCGGGAGGCCCTCGCCCTCGCGCCGGAGATCCGCTCCTCCCTGCGCCTGGCCGTGGATGCGCGCATGGCGGAAGCCCGCGAAGCGGAGACCGCCCTCGCCACGCGGCGGGCCGACCTCGCAAACCTGCTCGACGCGCCCGAGATCGACGGGCCTGCCACGCAAGCGGCGGCGTCCGGCCTCGGCGAGACGATCACCGCCCATCAACAGGGCCTCGGCGCCATCACGGCCGATCTCGAACGGGACGACGCGGCGCGCCTGCGCGCGGCGGGGCTGGAGGCGGCGATCGCCGAGGCACGCGCCGACTTCTCTGTCTGGGAGGCGGTGAACGACGCCGTGGGCTCGGCCAGCGGCATCAAGTTCCGCCTCTTCGCCCAAGGGGTGACGCTGGAGCATCTGGTCCGGCTCGCCAACGAGCACCTGCTGGCCTTGAGCCCGCGCTACCGGCTGGTGCGCGGCGACCCGGCCAACCTCTCCCTCCACGTGGTCGACCGCGACATGGGCGAGGAGGTGCGCGCCACCCGCAGCCTCTCGGGCGGCGAGCGCTTCCTCGTCTCCCTCGCCCTCGCCCTTGCCTTGTCCGGTCTGGAGGGCCGCGATTCCTTCGTCGACACGCTCTTCATCGATGAAGGCTTCGGCTCCCTCGACGCCGAGACCCTCGACCTCGCCGTGGACGCCCTGGAGACGCTCCAGGGCCGTGGCCGCAAGGTCGGCGTCATCACCCATGTGGCGGCGATGATCGAGCGCATCGCCGTGCAGGTCCGGGTGGAGAAACGCGGCAACGGCCGCAGCGTGGTGAGTGTCGTGGAAGCTGGGGCGGGGTGAGGCCGGGTCTGGCCTGCGCCGTCCGGCTCCTCCAACGGCATGAGGGGTGGGACGCCGCCCAGTGGCGTCCCACCCCTTCCATTTTCGTCCGTCCAAACCCGACGACGTGTTGCCCTCGGGATCAGGCGGCCCGCACGGTCGCCAGGAAGCGGCTGACCTCGCTCGAGAGATACTCGGAGTGACGCGAGAGTTCGGACGCCGAGACGAGCACCTGGGCGGCGGCGGCTTCCGTTTCCTCGGCGGCGCCTGCCACGCCGGAGATGTTGTAGGTCACCTCCTTCGTTCCGGCCGCCGCTTCGGCCACGTTCCGCACGATCTCCTGGGTCGCCGCCCCCTGCTCTTCCACCGCGGAAGCGATGGCGGTCGCGACACCATTGATCTCCTGGAGGCGGCCTGCGATCTCGCCGATCGCGTGGACCGTCTGCTCGGTGGAGCCCTGGACACGCGCGATCTGACCGGAGATCTCCTTGGTGGCCTGGGCCGTCTGGTTGGCGAGTTCCTTGACCTCGGCGGCGACGACGGCAAATCCGCGTCCCGCTTCCCCGGCCCGCGCCGCTTCGATGGTGGCGTTGAGGGCGAGCAGGTTCGTCTGGCTCGCGATCGTCGAGATCATCTCGACCACCGCGTCGATGCGCGCGACGCTGCCGCTCAGTTCCTCCACGAGACGGCGGGTCTCGCTGGCCTCGGACACGGCGGATTGCGCGAGATTGGCGGAGCCATCGACCTGACGGCCGATCTCCTGCACGGACGATCCCAGTTCCTCGGCCGCGGCCGCGACGGTGTTGACGTTGGTCGCCGCCTCCTCGGCCGCCGCCGCCACGGTGGTCGACCGACCGGCCGTCTGCCTGGCGGCCGATGTCATCGTCTGGGCCGTGGCCTGAAGCTCCGTGGCCGACGAGGCGACGAGCCCGATGACACTGCTGAAGGACCTCTCGAAATCGTCGGCCATCGCCATCATCGTGCTCTGGCGCTCCCGGAGAGCGGCTTCCTTGGCGATCCGATCACGGTCGGCCACGTCGGCGGCTTTCTGGGCGACCATCGTCTTGATGCCCTCCACCGCTCTCCCGACCGCGCCGATCTCGTCGTTCCGGGCGGCGGCCTCGATCTCGGTGTCGATGTGACCGGCGGACATGTGCTCCAGAACCTTCACGAGACTTCCCAGCGGACGGGCGACCGTGCGTGACAGGAGCTGGCTGACGACGAGGGCCATGATGACCAGGGCCGAGAGCGTTGCGACGATCATCACGAACTTGAGGCGCTGGACGGGGGCGAACGCCTTGGCCTGATCGATCGACAGGGCGACGTACCATTCCATCGCGGGCGGCAGGTTGGGCACGCGAACGAAGGTCATGAGCGTAGAGCGGCCCTCCTCCGTCACCTCCGTGAAAGCCGGTCCGATCGGCGGAAGGGGTCCGGAGACCAAGTCGGAAAGCGGCTTTCCGAGGAGCTCGGCCTTTGAATGGACGAGGATCTTTCCGGTCTTCGAGACCAGGTAGGCGTAGCCGAAACCACCGATATCGACCTCGTTGATCATCTTCGAAAGGACATTGACACTGAAGTCGTTGCCGATCACGCCGAACAGCTCCTTCGTCTCGTCATAGACCGGCGCTGAAATCGTGATGGTCATTTCCTGGGTGCTGGCGGCAATATAGGGGTCCGTCATGGCGACGCCCCCGGCTTCGACCGCAGCCTTGAACCAAGGACGCTCGCGTGCATCGTATCCTGGCCTGATGGGGCCCTTCGGGATCTTCGTGTAATTCCCCCGGACGTCCCCGAAGGAACTGAGAATGAACGACTTGGTCATGGCCGGCGATCCCAGAACCTTGTCGATCTGACGGTCGTCCATTCCCTTGACGATCTGCTGGGTCGCCATTTCCGCCAAGTCGGATTTGCCGATCAGCCAATTGCTGACGTTCCGGGACGCGGCGTTTCCGAGATTGGTCGCGCTCAGCCTGACCGCCCTCTCGACTTCCTGAGACTGGCTCGTAAACAAGTATAGCGACAGGCAGATCAGGACCAGGAACAGGGAGATCACGATCGACGCCGTCGCTTTGGAAGCGACGCCGGAAAATCCTCCGAAGAGAGTATTGCGAGAGATCGCTGCTTTCACGGCCCTGTTAAGTCGCATTATATAGCCTATTCGTTGCCGTCTTACCCATGGAAGACTGCGCCCTCCATTTGCATGTGCAAGCGCGATATCGCCCACGAAGCTTAAGTATTAATTAATTCTTACTTTATGTGACGGCTAATATTCGGCGATAGTCATCGATTTGTTTGTAGACTGAAGAGAGCGAACAGGTCTCACCTGGCATTGCGGGGCTTTTATCGATCGTTGTGGAAGAGCAGCGAGAAATCGGCTGCCTTTCCCTGAGAGGCCCTTGGACAAGCGTCGGCGGCCGAGTGACCGGGCTGGAGGGCAATCGGCCGCCATGGGGAGATGGGGTTTGCAAGCGGACCATGCGGCATGAACGGCCTCATACCCGGTCTCACCGACCCTGACCCATAGGTCAGGATCAGTGAGATCCGGCGCGCGACCGCCCCCGCGCCGTCGCGCGGGCAGGCCTCGATGAGTCAGACTCAGCGAGGTCTGTTCTCAGACGAAGAAACCCGAATCGACCTGCGAGACTCGGATATGGTCGAGCTCGACCGTACCGCCGCCCGACAGGGTGAGCAGGGCATAGCCGTCGGAGGATCGGCCGACGGCATAGCTCTGCCCGGAGAGATCGATCCGATCACCGCTCGAGGCGCTGAAATCGAACAGCGTGTCGTGTCCCGAATGGATGTCGAAAACCGAGCGGTTGGCTCCCGCGCCGAGGAAGAACTGATCGTCTCCGCGCCCGCCGATCAGGACGTTGTCGCCCCTGTCGCCGATGAGAACGTCGTTGCCCCAACCGCCATAGAGCCTGTCGTTGCCGGCGCCGCCTTCGAGCCGGTCGTTGCCCAGGCCGCCGAGGAGCGTATCAGCACCGTCGTTGCCGTAGAGCCGGTCGCGTCCGGACCCGCCATTGAGGGCATTGTCGCCCGCATTACCGCGCAACGCATTCGCCACATCGTTGCCGGTGGCCTTCGTCGCGGCATTGCCGATGAGGATCAGGTGCTCGACATTCTCACCGAGCGCGTAGGAGACGCTGCTCCGCACGTAGTCGGTCCCTTGCCCGGCCCACTCCACCACCACGTCGCGCCCATTGTCGACGAGGTAGGTGTCGTTCCCGGTCAGGCCGAACATCTTGTCGGAGGAGAGACCGCCGTCGAGGCGGTTGTCGGCCGTGTTTCCGACCATCCGGTCATGCCCCCGGCCGCCGATGGCGTTCTCGATCAGGGAGCGGAGGTCGCCCTGGTGCAGGAGCGCGTTGGCGACGTTGCCGACCGCAATCGCGTCACCGCCGCTATAGGCCTGGTGGTTCACGAGTTGCGCGGCGGAGAAGGTCGAGAAGGCCCCCGGGCGCAGATCCACGTCCAGGGCGGTCGCATAATTGGAGAGATCGTAGGTATCGCGGCCGTTGCCGTCCCAGATCGTCATCGAGATCTTGTTGGCGGTGGGAGCGGCTTGATCGATTCCGTCGATCGACAGCTCGCCGGTCTTGGTGTCCCAGCGATAGGTCGTGTTTCCGCTATTGGTTGCGAAATTGGCGCCGTAGAGAAACTGCAGGGCGGCGATGTCGTCCTGCATGTAGGTCTGCGGCTGGTTGAATCCCTCACCCTCGAATGAGACGCCGAGATTGGTCGGGTCGGACCGGTAGGTCATCAGGGACCAATCCTGTCCGTCCTTCTCCAGCGGAAGCGCCGCCGTACCGTAGCGGGGCGGGCTGCCGGCAAGGCCGAGTTCGGCATTCAAGGGCGCGTATGTATAATCCTGATGGCCATGCTTCAGGCCGAGCGCATGCCCGATCTCGTGCATGTTCGTTGCCTGCCCCCAGTTTCCCAGTGCCGGAACACTGTAGAACGGCTGGTCGGTATAGGTTCCGAACCAGACATCCCCGGCTTGGAGATTGCTCGACGGAAAATTGGCGTGGGCCGATTCTTCATCGATCCAAGAGGTCTGGCTGAGGCGCAGCTCGGCATGGGTCGTCGCGGTCTCGGTGATCTCATGGAACTTCAGGTTGGTGTAGGAGGCAACGAGATCGAGCGTGTAGCGCGTCGCGTCCTGCTGCTGTGGGTTGAACGGCAGGTGATAGACGGGGTCGCCACTCTGGTCCGGGACACTCCCCTTGGTACTCTCGTAGCCGGACCCTTCGTAGAAGCTCCCGCTCGTCGGAAAGCTGTAGGTCAGCGTGCCGATTGTCCATTTCGACCCGATCAGAACACCATCGATATGATCGTCGCCGGCGAAATGATACGTCCCGTCGCGATCCTGAAACTGAAGTAGCAGGGCTGTCTTACCGTCGCTGCGGCTGGCTTGTGCTGAACCCGGTACGGCCATTGTCTCGCGCCTTCACAATCGAGCATGATTGTTCGCGCCGTGATGGCCGGTCAGGGCGATGGCTCGCATCGACAGCGCTCAAGACTGGGTTCTTGAGGCTTTCCGGTTAAGACATAGCTTAACGACACTGAGAATGGTGGCCGGACAGGCTGATCTCCGAAGAGTTGCCAGGGGCAGGGCAGCCGGCCAAGAGGATGACGGCGCCCGGCTTTGAGCCGGAGCTCCATCTGGTCATCCGGCGGGTGGCGTCAGGATCAGCTTGCCGACGAAGGGGGCGTCGGCATTGCGGGTGCTGGTGCAGCCATAGGCGGTCTCGCCCGCCTTCATCGTCCGCAGCCGCAGGATGCCCTTGCCGTTCTGCTTCACGGTGTAGCCCTTCTCGCTCATGACGTGGACGAGGTCGCCATCCGCGTGCAGCACCTTGGCGTTCTCGAACTGGCCCTCGGCGGTGATCGTTACGGGCGCGTTCGCCGTGCTGACGATATGAAGCTCCACATTCGTGTCGGCAGGCAGCCGCAACTCGGCCGGACTGCAGACGGGCTTTCCATTCTCGAGTGCAACCGTCAGCTCGACCGGCGGCATCGCATCGGTTGCCGGTGGCGCCAGAGGCTTGCTTTGGGAATAAGCCGGACCCGCAATGAGTACGGCCGCCGCTACGGCAAGGCTTCGACGAATCGTCATCATCTTTATTGGCTCCGTTACTTCGCATCCAGGCGGCGCGCAGCGTCATTCTGATAAGAACGACCACTCGCCCCTGTTCCAGGCTGCGACGAAGCGAGCCCCTGACCTGCGCTCAGACGGAGTGTCGGACCGATGGGGCGATGTCAGGCGACGAGGGGAGAGCGATCGAAACCGGCGAGCAGATCCTGCGGGTCTCGATAGATCGCGATGCAGCCGGCCTTCGACAGGTCCGCAGCGGGGAAGCCACCACAGAGGACGCCGATCGTCGAGAGACCGGCTTTGGCCGCGGCCTCCGCATCGTAGGGCGTATCGCCGACCACGACGATCGATCGAGGTTCGAGGGGCGCGAGTTTCTTCAGGGCCGATTCGAAGATGTCGGGATGGGGCTTGGAGCGCTCCACATCATCCGAAGACGTAACGACGTCGACGAGGTCGGCGATGCCAAGCAACTCCTGATAATGCTCGACTTCGTCCTGCTTGCCCGAAGACCCCAGGGCGATCCGTAGATCCGCTGCCCTGATCCGCTCGAACAGAGCTCTCACCCCGGGAAACGGCCGCACCCGATCCAGGTACTCGCGCTTGAACAGGTCGGAGCGGTAAGCCTCGATCGTCTCGCCCTCGCGAGCGACGCGATCCGGCGGCAGGAAGACCGGCATCAGCTCGTCGCCGCCCTTGCCGATCTGGCGCCGGACCAGAGCGGGATCGGTCTCCACCCCGAAATGGGCGAAGGCATCGACCCAGGCCTGGGCATGCAGATCGACACTGTCGAGCAGCGTCCCGTCGATATCGAAAATCACTGCGCGCATTGGTGGCCCTCCGCGCCGACAACCATCGGGAGGATGCGCCGTTCCGCCGGACCGAGGCCAAGGACCGATGGATGGCGGTCGAAGGGGGGGTCGCGTTGCGGTCGAAACGGGGGCAGCGTTGCGGTATCCGACGCGCCGCCGCTCCCCTCCAAAATGGGTCAGAGCGTGGCGGCGTGCCGCCCCGATGCGCGAATAAGCATTATCATGCTATATATTATCTTGGGCTGACCGCGTGTATGGCATTTTCGTTCTTGACCGAAGTGAGCGCCGTTTGCCCAATGATGAGCCATCACTGTCTCGACCCCCATGATCCCTACGCCCAGGCGGAAGTACTGGTGACGTTCGAGGGAGTTTTCCCCGACATCCGCCTGTTATCGGCCATCGACCGGGAAGGTGACGACATCCTTTCGGATTTGATCGATGAGCAGAAGCGCGATTTGATCGATGAAATTGCCGCGTTCTATTACGAGGCGCGGACGGCAGCCTGACCGTCCGTCGCGCTTTGTTACTGGCTTCCGCTCAAAGACGCCTTTCGTACGATGGTCGGGCCGACTCTTCCTCGCGCGGCGTGCCGTCATACCCTTCCATCCAGGATAAACGCTCCTCGCTATCGCGAGGATAGGGACATGCATCCTTGGGATGGCCATGGATGCGGGCCTGCGCGCCCTGCTCGATAGGGTCGGGGCGCGAATGACGGATGTCGGCCATGGAACTGCCTCCGTGCTATGGGTGTGATCGGTCAACTCGGACAAACCGGTCGATGATCCCGCGACCAAAGGGTTCTCTCAGCCCTTTGTCCCCTCGGAGTGGGGCGACGGCCAAGCCTGGCGCTCGGCGTCCACCCCCGCACCATCGGCCTTGCAACCCGCCGCCGGATTGTCCCTCTCGTCATCCTCGACCTTGCCGATCATCTGCTCGAGCAGCGGTGGCAGCTTCATCGCAGAGGCATCGAGGATGATGGCGGCATCGAGCAGCGCATGGATCTGCGCTTCGGGAATGGGTTGACTGGCGATCTGGGCGCCGAGGACACGGTCTGCCAGCTGGCCCGCGAGCCGCGAGACCTCCGACAGCCGGCCAACCACATCCAGAGCGGTGGAGGAGGTATCCCGGCTCCGGTTCATGGCAGATGGTCTCCCCCGTCAGGTGCTCGGACCATGCCCCCACGCGCGGGACGCTTCTCGCCGGCTTCGCCGACCGTCAGCGCAAAGCCGCAGTGAAGGATCTGTCGATCGGGTTCAGGGATGTCATCCTGGGTCCGCGCATCTCGGGGGCGGTCAACTCGACATCGTCGAGTACCGCATTGGCGATCGCAACAAGGTCTTCCGCCGAAGCATCCAGCCGGGGACGGATGGCCTCGGCCAGACGCGTGACGAGGGTCTGCTCGACGCCCGGGTGAATCCGCGAATTCACCTGCCTGACATAGGCAGCCAGAACGTTCTCCGCGATGTCGCGCGCGGCCTTATCGGCTTCGGGTGTATCCTGCACGGAAAGCGTCCTGATGTTGGAGATCGGATCTTGCGAGGTGGCTCTTTGACGAGAGCCGGCCTCTGTCGCTTGGCTCGACAAGTCTCGAAACCACATCAGTGTTTCAGCAGGGTCTCGAACTTCTCCTCGGACGGCAGCGTGTTCGAGAATTGCGAAAGGCGGCTCAGGCTGGGCTCGGTCAGACCGCCCGCATTCGCATAGGCGGCAAGTGCGAAGCTCACCAGCAGCTCCGCTTCCTGCTGCGTAACGGCACGTCCGCTTAAGACACTCGCGGCTCCCCGCACCGCATGCACGGCCTGACCGAATGCCGGATCTCCCCTCAGCTCCGCGACACGTCTCGGCACCCTTCCCTCCTTCGGCTTCGTTCGCCAACGATCGCCTACCGGTGGCGGATCGCAATCGATCAAAGCGTCAGAATAGCCTTGGTTTCATCCGTCCCGAACGGCGCAGCACGGAAAGGCACGCCCGAATCGATCAGACAGCGAGTCAGTCGCTTGAACGATGAAGCAGGATAAGAATGAGATAGGGTAGGGTGAATTCCCCAGGGCGCTCGCGGTGTTACCCGTGGCATGGCTCCTGGAAGTTTCAGCTAGACTGGAAACCTAGCTAAGTGTTGGCGCGCCCGAAAGGATTCGAACCTCTGACCCCCAGATTCGTAGTTTCATGAG
>NZ_JAVTJA010000032.1:0-20246 GCF_031843785.1 Methylobacterium sp. WCS2018Hpa-22 | reverse complement strand
CATCGAGAGATACGAGGCCACCGCACTGGCAAGGAACAGGATCGCCGTCAGCGAAACGGCCTCATCCACATGAGTCGGGCCGATCTGGGCCTCGGCGATCTTCACCAACCCAACCAGCGTCGTGCAGACCCCGATCATCGTTCCCGCGGCGGGTAGGATGTGCTGGGATAAGGCACGGGGGCCATGCCCGCGGTTTGGGCCTCGTCTCTTCATGCGGAGCTCCGGCGCTTGGAGGGGTCAGGCCAGATCGACCACTGCATTAGGGGTAAACCTGGTCTTCGAGGCTTCAGCGCCTGCCTGCCCTCGAACTCCATCGAGATCTATTCGATTGAGATGTGCAGCGCAGTGAGTGCACTGGAAAATACGCAACGTTGGCGCATGGCGGCATCCGTGGTGTTCGTAGCAGTCGTTGTCGCCGAAATCGCTTTCGCCTCTCAGCGCTGCCCTGTAGCGATCCTCAGTCTGCCTTGAGCGTCCCATGCAGGAGCAGGCATCCTTAGTCGCATCGTGGGACCTTCCTCTCAGTGAAGAGAACCCCGGCGGTCAGCCTCGAGGCGCTCTACCACCTTCGTCAGGTCGTCCTGGCTGATGTTGCGCAAGGCAGTGAGGAAGCCATCGAGCGCCTCCTCCAACGTCTGCCCCTTAGCCCTCGCAAACTCTTGCATCTTCGCAAGCTCCGGCTCGGAGAAGCGCTGGCCCGTGAGGTGCTCGAGCTCCTGAAAAGCGACCAAAGGCGCAAGAAGATCACGGAGGCTCATCGCTGAATTTTCTCGGGTCGTCATCATCGACAGAGATGGTGCGGAAGGTGGCGCAACACCAACAACGATCTAAGATCCGAGTGCTCGACGCACAGCGTCTGGCTCACGCTCGATGACACGCAGGAGCGCTTGCATCGCCGCATCGGGTCGGCGACGTCCTTGCTCATAGGACTCCATCGTCCTCGCCGAGATCCGGAACCGCTGCTCAAACTCTTTGGTCGATGCGGCTACCGTTCGCCGGATCGCCTTCACCCGCTCAGGGGTGATGAGATCGTCCGGCGCCTCATAGCTCTGGGCTTCAACCTCACCACGCAGGTAGGCGGCCATCTCCTGAAAGGCCTCTACCAGATCGTCGCCGACCCGGGAGCCAGTGGGCTGCTGAGTGCTCTGCGTCATGGCTCGACTCCCTTGATGCTCGCGATCGCCTCGAGGATCGCCTTGCGCTGTTCTGGTGACAGATCGTCCCGCTCGTTCTTCGGATAGGCCGTCATCATGAACAGCACACCAGGCGCGATCGCGACGTAGTAGATCGTGCGGCCTCCTCCGCTTTTGCCCCGACCTGGTAGCGGAAAGCGGGCTTTACGAGCTCCACGCAGTCCCTTGATCATGGGGTGAGCATCAGGTGCCCTGACGATCATCGCCTCGATCTCGGCTACCACCGTCTCATCAAGGCCCATTCCTCTCATCGCCCGGATGTAGGGCTTCAACCGAACCACCTTCATCATCTTAAAATACTACAACGGCTCACTACGTCAACGTGGTAACAAACTGCCTTTGGGAGGGCCATGAACTGATGGCGTGGGGCCCTTTGATGAGAAGCTCTACCACTGTCGACGAGACACCCAGGCGGTCGACAGCGGCCAGCATCCCGTTATCATCCGGCTCACCGGCTCCAGTGGCGAGCAGCACAGTTACGCTGACGGTTGGTCGCCTGAGGGTATGTTTCGCTACTTCGGCGAGGGCCACATGACCCCCTGACCTCAATCTCATTAGTCCCCGTTGACGGCTGAAGGGCGCTATGGGGTAGAGGCTGAGATCCTTTCGATGCGACGGAGACGCATGCAGTGAACAGCCGAACCAGTTGTGTTGCCCTGATCTGCGCGACCATTATGGCAGTGGGAGTTGGCGGATGTAACGCCGAACCTGTGAAGGACGACTGGGTCGTCGTTGATAAGATTGACCCGATTGATGACCATCACGATCAGCGCATAACGCAGCGCGATCAAAACGGCACCATGATCCTGGAGATTAACTGCGTCTACAGGAAGCAGGACACGGAGGGTTATGGTGCTGCTTATCTCCAGATTTCATCGCCTGTCGAATTTCTAAACAAGACGCGCTTCCGAAAAAATAAGGGCTCTACTGAAGATGTTCTAACCTTTTTTGGTCATCGTGATTCTCCAACAAGAAGTATATTGATGGAAGATCCGACAGATTGGTTGCTTAGTGCTGATTTCCAAGAACTTGCTGTTGAAGTGACCGATAAAAATAAACGGTTGGTTGCCAGCTTTACCGGCTTCAAGTCTCCTTCGTCCATTGCGGCTCGCGACAAGTGCAAAGAGAAAATTGCTGGGATGCGTGAGCGAAATGAGCGGGAAAGACTGGAGAGAGCTCGAAAAATAAAGGAGGAGAGCAAGGGGTGAATTCTCTATGATGGCAGGATATAAATACATTATGAAATATTACATTTAGGTTTACTGGATATAGTATTCTACGTGCAGAGATAATTTGTCATGAGAGATTAGGTGGACATTCCAAGGAAGAACGCGCGGAAGCAACGTTTGCGCGAGTAACAAGCAGCAGGGAACGCTATTTCGCAACCGTAACGATGATCTTGGAGTTCACAGACAGCTTATCCCCTCACCTAATGGGACAATTTCGGCAAATCGCGTTCGCATTGACCGTTTGGGACATATTTTGCGGACAACGAGGGGACATTCAGGGGACATTTCGGGACATCCTGGTCGCACAAATGTCCCCTTGAGCATGTTTGCATTGATCCTTTGGGGACGATTTCGGACAAGTTGTCCTCGTTCAGCAAGGATCTTCAGCCACAGATGTCCGGCAGCGATCTGCTCTGTCCTCACTGCGGTCAGCCAGCGACCCAGCTGGTGACGGCTCACGGTATCAAGAACCGGTGCGTGCCGTGCGGGCTCTGGTCGAGGGGCAGCAAGCCCTTGCGCGATGAGACGAGCCACAGAGCTATGCGGGCACGCATAGTCACTCGTCGGAATGCCCACACCGCCTTCGACCAGCTCTGGAAGGGAGGCCTCATGGACCGGGAGGCTGCCTACGACCGGCTCGCTCAGGAGCTCGGCATTGAGCGTGATGCTTGTCACATGAGCCAGATGGACGTGGAGACGGCTCGACGTGTGCCGCCCGCAGTGAAGATCATCCGAGCATCACTGCCGCGTAGTCGCTGAAGCGCTCACGGGCAAAACTCAAAAAAACCCTGCACGAAGCAGGGCTTTAGGTGGAGCTAGGAGACACCATCCTTCGCTGTGCGAACATGGGAAGGGGCAGTTGGCCGTGCTGGCCGAGGCCCCTAACGAGTTGAAGGTCGCTCTCCAACAGACCCTTTAATGCGAACTGATGGTGTTCGTTGGCCAGACTGATAGGCAGGCGATCGGATGTGAGATCGCCAACAAACTCCCCCCCCCCCCGCCCGTCGGATCTTAGAAGGTGCCAGCATGAAACAGGCTTTCTCGAAACGGCCGAACCCCGAGAAGGCCCAGGGAAAAGTTACCGTCAGGGGAGCGCTTGAGAGCCCCGTAGAGCCCGTCGAGGCGCCCTCCCCTGTCTGGCCTGCTTCGGTCGCGAAAAAGCGCCTGGCGGCCCCTCCCAGCAACAAGGAGACGACGCCGAACCTGCATCTCCCGTCTGAGGGCTTCGTCGACCTAAATTTCAAGGTCCAGCCTGAGCTACGACACGCCTTTAAGGTCTACGCGGCGTCCCAGAGCATGACCGGTAAGGAGCTGCTGGAGCGTGCGTTCGAGCTCTACACCCGCGTGTTCCCCTTAGGAGACGAGACGGTGGAGATCCGAAGGCCGAGCGCCGAGCAGATGCGCCTGCGTCGCGAGAAACGGCAAGAACGTGAAGCTCGGATGACGAGGATCCGATCACACCAAGGATGAGGAACAGTCCCGCCTGAGCATCGTTCTGGCTCAGTTTGAGGAGATGCAACCGTGGCGATCAAGCTGGAAATCCTGGTAGACAACCCGCCCCAGAGCTGGACCCAAGATCATACGCCCGTTGTCCTAGGGGAAGCGCCCCGTAGCGGCGACTTCATCAGGGTCGAGGGAACATTGCGAAACGGTGTGGGGTGCAGCGTCGATGCCCTCATCACCCGCGTCACCCACATTCCGGCCGGCAATGTGAACGACGTGCAGGCGCTTATCGAGTGTGACGGCAGCGCAGACGGCTAGAGGGCCAAGAGCAGTCAAGCTTGGGTGCTGTTACACATTCCTATGAGGGAGATGAGGCCATGGCGATCAAAGCCTACTTTTTCCCAGCAGGTGACCTGCGCGGGTGGCTTCCTGAGGCAGAGTTCTTCTATCTCACCGAGCTGCCACGGATCGGCGAGAGCGTTCGACTTCCCGGCATGCGCGATGGGCATAGCGAGAGTGTTGAAGGGCGGATCACAAGCATCACTCACATCGCCGCGGTGAAACCGGAGGATGCGTGCATCCGCGTGTTCTTCCCCAACGAGAAGCTGATCCGGCACTAGGGAATCGCTCAGGAACTGTCGAGCTTGATCGTCGTTGCGTCTCCGTTTGAGGAGATTCAACCATGGCAATCAAGGTCAACGCCCTTCGCAACGGTCCAACCCCGCCCGGATGGCAGCCGAACCAGGAGGATCACTGGGTCGAGCGCGTGCCGCCCGTCGGTGAGCAGATTCTCATCGATGGGCACTTTCCGAGCTTCACAGGTCAGCGCGGTATCGCCCAGTCGATCACGGGCAGGGTGACGAGGATCATGACGAAACTCGGAGATACGCCTGAGGAGACCTCGGTCGTCCTGGAATACGACGTCCTCGCTGAACGGGCTCCGGAATAGGGGAGCCGGGGATAGGGAACTTGGCGCCAAGGACGGCGCTGGAAACGTGGTGAGCACAGAAGGCACAGCCCTCACGGGCTGCGCCGGCTTCTAGGACTTCCGCTCGGCAACGAGACTCATCAGAACCGGCCCCAGAGCTCATTCTCGGCATAGGGCTCGCCCTGTAGCACCTGCTTCCGCTCATCGATCTGGGTGAGAAGGCGCCGGATGTTTCTCTCCGTCCACTCGATGCCGCGAGAGGTCCGGTAGCCCTTCGCGTTCAAGCCCTCGGCGATGGTCCTCGCGGTTGTGCACCCGCTGTCGCGGAGCTCCTCGATCACCGGAGTCAGCTCACGCACCTGCTTGTCGACCCGGGCCTTAGTAGCAGCGACAGCGAGGGAGCGAGCCTCAGGCAGGTTCGTGCGATTTCCGAGCGGCACTCCTTGGTCCTTGAGCTTCTGGAGAGCGCTCTTGGTGTTGATGCTGATGAGCTCGCCCTCACGCTGAGCGCGAGCAGCTTCACTCATGATGACGGCATGTGAGGCACCCTCACCGGACCGGCAGCTGATGAGCTTCACACCGCCCTCGGTGATGATCTTCTCGATAGCGCTGGTGTTCCTGCTGAAGCGATCGAGCCCATCCACAAGGATTGTCCATCCCTTCTCGCGAGCAAGCATGACTGCTTCCCTCACATGGGGTCGGCTGTGCATGCTCTGCTCACCCATACCGGTCTCTACATCACTAAATGTTCTTACAATCTCGTAGCCCTCATAACGAGCGAACTCCCGGATCGTTACCATCTGGAGCTCCTCGCCGTGCCCGCTCCGCCCCTGCTTCTCGGTCGATACGCGGATGTATGCGATCGCCGGCTTGAGCTTCTTTCTCGTAGGCGTCTGGTCGTTCATAGGGGTGTCTATCTTTACTCATATCTAAATGACCCCTTTTAGATATACACGATTCCTACCCTTTAGCAATGTGCACGTCATAAAGTGGTTGAGATGCGCAAGTGCTATCGCCTTCGCATGATTTTCTGTAAGCAAAAACTATCAGCGGTTTATAAGGGCTAACGTGGATGACGGTGATAGGCTTCATCTCGCAGAAGGGTGGGGTCGGGAAGTCGACACTCGCACGAGCGCTAGCGCGGGAGGCCGCGGCAAGCGGGCTCGCTGTGAAGATCGCCGATCTCGATGTTGAGCAAGGCACCTCGACGAACTGGGCACGACGGCGAATGGCAGCAGGTCTTGAGCCTGTCGTGCCCGTCGAGCCCTTCAGAACGGCAGCTGACGCCTTCAAGGCAGCTGCACATGTCGACCTGCTCATTGTTGACGGACCAGCACGGGCCTCAGCCGGAACGCTTGAAATCGCGAAGGGGTCAGCCCTCGTCGTGCAGCCGTCCAGCACGTCAGTGGACGATCTTGAACCGGCGACGATCGTCTTCAACTCCCTAGTCAGGGCCGGCGTCCCTCGATCCAAGCTCGCGGTCGCCCTAGTCCGCGTCGGGACGGAAGCCGAGGAGGCGTTCGCCCGCGCCTACCTGGCCGAGGCCGGCTTCGACGTGTTGCCAGGTGCGCTCCTCGAACGACCGGCGTATCGAATCGCGCAGAACGAAGGCCAGGCGGTGACTGAGGTGCGGTTCAAGGGACTGTCCGAGCGAGCCGACGCACTCGTTCAGGCCATCATCGATCGGGCCGGGTTGTAAGCCGAAATTAGTCGAAACTAGCGAGCGAAATCATGGCTGGATTCAAAAAGCTGAAGCCGGGTTCCCAAGCCGACGTGAAGCCGCCCTCGGCCGAGGTAATCGTCGACTTCTCCACACGGCCAGAGACGTTCGATCCCGCGCCGGCCGAGGAGACGGAGAAGCGCGGCGTTGGCCGTCCTCGCGGGGCGCCGCGCAAGGCGTTCGCCACTCGTCTCCGGGAGGAGGCGATTGAAGACATTCAAGCAGTGAACCTCGGACTACGTCTCAAGCAACAGGGCGAGGCCGTCGAGCGGGCCATTCGATTCTACAAGGCGCACCTGATCGCCAGGACGCGGGAGGAGCTACGGCTCGCGCCAGAAGTCGACGACGCGGCCGTGCTCATGAAGGCATTTAAACTTGATGACTAACGATTTATATTCCTCATAGTATCTGCCAGGTCTTTGGCGACTTTATCGCTTTCTTCTTTCTCATAAGCATTTAGTTCAGTAAGAACAGAAATGTATCTCTGAACGTATGTGGTGGCTGAGGTATTCTTGCCAGTAGCAGAAGCTGCATGTCCTGCAAGAATCGCGGCAACAATCTTATTGACCGATTTATCATCCATGTCGCTATCACCTGTTCTGTATTGCGAACGCTAGTCTGCATTGCGCACATGACTTCGGGGTTTTTGATATGTGCCTTTGTAAGGCACGAATCTAGGTTGCGTTGATCGATTTTGGCGCAATGAAGCCGCCTTCTCTGATCCCGATAGAACCTGAGTTTCCGTGGTGCTCACTTTTCCGAACCCTATGCCTCGCTTCGGGGACCGGGCGAGCCACGAGGACCACTCGCGGTCGACAACCGTCACACGGTTCGGGAGGTTCTTCGCGCCCGTCTGACGGCGTTCCTCGATGTTGACGAGGCCGAGGCGCTTGGCCTCGCGCATGGCCTTCTGTGCCGTTGTGCGGCCGACGCCAGCACGCGCCGCGATGGCGTCAAGCGGGAGGACACAGCGGCCCTTGTCCCGGCACTCGTCGCCCACGATGCGGAGCACCGCGGCCTCGCCCGTCGTGAACCTGGCCGCGAGCGCGGGCGGGAGGGGACCGGAAGCGGCCAGGCGTCGGCGCCGCTCGATCGCGACGGAGCGCACAGGCGGGCGTTGGGTGCGACGGGGAGAGAAGAGCGTCGCCGGCCTGGTCGCACCACCTACGGGTTCCCGTAGGGTCTTGGCGACGGTCTGGCGCATGTGGATGGCCTCGGCCAGGCGTTGCGCGTCGTCCTCGCTTAAGGCGCCAGAGGACAGGCCGGACCATATGACCCGGTTGAGTTCGACGAGCGCCGTCGAAGAGGCCACCGCAATCGCGGCCTCGATCTGGTTCACAAACACGTCTCGCCCCATCATGGGGCCGCGTCAGGACAAACGATCTCGTTGGGAGAAGTCACCTTCTCCCTTGACGGCCGGGGCCGTGCGTGAGATTTTGAGGACTGTCTAGGTTCCTTCAAAACCGCACCGATTTCAGAAGCCCTCCGATCCGCCGGCAAGCGGGTTAGGGGGCTTCTCTCGTTCTGGACGTCAGCGGCTCGTTGCAGATATCTCCGGGCGCACCTGCGCCGAATTGTTAACCGTGAAGGTTGCCATCGAGTCGGTCAACCTCAGGCACGCTACCCTTACGTCAAGCAAAAGTCTTATGGCGGCCTGAGGCAGTTTTGCCTCGTCCGGGCCACACGTCGGAAGGCGGCTTCAAGCTCCTCCCCATCAACACATGATGGGAAGCTGTCGTGCGGCGCGACAACTGGATTGAAGCCCTTCCGCCTGGGTCAACGAAGTCTTTGTTAACGTTCCGTCAACCAACCCCCCCCAACGTCAGGAGGGGCACGCATCTGTTGAGGGGCTCCCTTCACGTTAGCGGTGCCAGCAGGCCCCTCCCAGCGTGGGCTACCCCTCACCTACCAACGTTGGCCTCCGATCACATCGAGGACGTTGGGATGGCTGCGGCGGAGCTCATTCAAGTCACATATCGTGAGATTGCCGAGAGTTTCGGGATCGGCATCGAAGGTGCCCGCATCAAGGCGAAGCGTCGTGCCGCAAAGGGCGAGTGGCGTCTCATCCCGGGCAACCATCCTCAAGATATCGTCCGGGTCGAGATGCCCGCTGAAGAGCTCCGTGCGGGTCCCATCAAACCCCAACGCTCTCCTCCCAACAATCCTGCCGATAGGGACCCAACGCTCCCACCCCAACATGAGACCCAACGCAAGGATACCAACGACTTAGAAGCGTTGGTTGCTGTGATCTCTCAGCTCACATTGCAGTCGCAGGCGATGACCGATCGGCTGATCGAGGCTGAGCGGACGCGGGCCGAGGCCCAAAGGGACACTGCAATCGCCCAGACCGAGCTGAGGGCCATAGAGGAGCGTCTTGCTACCCTCCAGGAGCAGCATCTGACTGAGCTGATGGATTTACGTGAGCGGATGGCAGCTGAGACGGATCAGGCCGGCAGAACCGTCGAGGATGCCAAGGTGCGTGAGCGCGAATTGCAGGCCCGGCTTGATGAGGCAGAGGGAAGCCTCGCAGCGATGCACGCACGATCCTGGTGGCGCCGGCTGGTTGGGTGAGGGCGCACAAGATGATGGATGCGACAGCTCACTTCCGCCACTCGACGCTCCGCGAGCGGATCGTCGAACACGTGTTTGTCGGCGACACACTGCGGTCCCTCTGGCGTCTCGGGATCTACGACGTGGAGGTCCTCCGCTCCGAGTTCGATGCTCACGGGTATGATCTGGTTCTTGCACGCGGTCGCGTCGTTCGACACATCCAGTTCAAAACCGGCTCAAAGGCCAAGCCCGATGCTGTTTCGATTGCAGCCTCACTCGCCGAGAAGCCAAGCGGGTGCGTGATCTGGATCAGAGTGCAGGCTGATCTGGAGATGGGACCCTTTTTCTGGTTCGGAGGGGAGCCAGGTGAGCCACTCCCGCAGCTTGACGGTTACGCGAATCCGCGACGTCCAACCCGAAACAAGGAGGGTGTCCGGCCGATCCGGCAAAACCATCGGGAGGTGCCCCGCGACCAATTCCGTCAGCTAGCTACGCTCGAGGACGTGCTTGTTGCCCTACTCGGGCCCCTGGTGCCGAAGGTGGGGCTTATGACTCTTCCTACGGATGATGATGACGGACACCATGCCCTACGAGGCTGAGCTGCTCGCTCTCGCGATCGAGAACAACGAGCTACGACTCGAGCTAGCCCAGATCCAGGATCAGTGCATTGAGCTCGCTGTCGACAGCGGAGAACTTCACGCAGAGGTCCTAGCCTTACGAGCACAGCTTGCTGAGCTCGCCGAGCAGCGAGACGCTTGGCGATCCGAGGCAGAACGCTTCCGTCCTCCTGCGCGAGTTTCAGCCTGATGAGCCCCAAGCGATGGAGACGCCCGGATTTCGACGCACTGACTGAGGTTCAGCTCAATGAGAGAGCATCGCAGCTGCCGTGCGGACTTGATACCCAACTCGGTTCAGATACGTTTTCTTTGTGAGCCGATCACAAACTCCACCGCAAGCCAACCGCGCAAAAAGTTCTCAGAGATAAGGCGAACATAATGACAATGCTAAAGGCAAAAGAAGCTATATCCATAGCAAAAGGATGGATAGAAGATGTATTTGGACCAGAGCACCCATCAAACATTGGTCTTGAGGAAGTAAAATTCGACGATAGAAACGAAAACTGGCTTATAACTGTTGGTTTTTCGAGACCGTGGAACTCAGAAAGAACTGTAGTAACCGCTTTTAGTGGAGAAAAAAATTTGAAAAGATCATTTAAGGTCGTAACGATCAAAGACTCTACGGGAGAAGTGCAATCTGTCACCAATAGATCAAGCGATGACTAATAATGCCTAAACTTCTTGCAATCGATACTAACATGCTTCTTTTGCTTGTAGTTGGCCTCGCATCGGAAGCGGCATCAAAACCGTATTTAGAAAAACACAAAAGGACTCAAGTTTACAATAAGGAATTATTCGAACTTTTGCAACTAATCATATCTCAGTCTTCAGGACTACTACTTACTCCAAACGTATTAAGCGAAACATCTAATTTAATGTATTATATTAGTGATAAACAAGCAAAGAATGATATAGCAATTTCATTCAAATCTATAGTGGACATGACAAGCGAGAGATTTATTAAAAGCACAGTTGCTACATCAAATGCAAATTTTGTTTTTTTAGGTCTGGCTGATGCTGTTCTTTTAGAAATACAGACTAAAGGAATAATACTTTTAACTGATGATTTTCCGCTATATCAAGCAAGTGTAAATCTTGGATACGAAGTAATTAATTTTAGTCATGTAAGAGAGGAGTTTGACTTATAAATTTTATTTATGTTATTTTAAATTTGTTTTATTATATAAATATAAATCTCTCGACCACCTCAATTTAAGCCCTTTTCAGCATCATTTATATTCTATAAGTGAGTAAAATTCAGATGCTCTAACGGATTTGATCATTGTCTTACAGTTCTATCAGAAGATTTGCTCTCCTTGTTGATAGTCGCTCCCTTAACGGTCATCTGGGGAGGTTCGTGCGATTTGCACGAGCAAAGCTGCAATTGATTATCACGAACCGACTCGTATCGTTCTGTTAAACGTTCGTTCGATAGAACGTGACATCGGGTGGAAGAGGGGCCGGCACGTGACCCAGGGCAAGTTCGTCGCCTATTACCGGGTCTCCACCGACCGGCAGGGCCGCTCAGGGCTGGGCCTTGAGGCCCAACAGGAGACAGTCCGCTCCTTCCTGAACGGCGGCTCCTGGAGCCTCGTGGGCGAGTTCACCGAGGTGGAGAGCGGACGCTCATCAGAACGGCCCGAGCTTGCCAAGGCACTGACCCAGTGCCGGATCAGAGGCGCCATACTGATCGTCGCGAACGTCTCGCGCCTCACTCGGTCGGTGGCGTTCCTCTCGCGCCTTCTCGAGGCTGGAGTCGAGGTTAGGTTCTGCGACCTACCGCAGATCGAGGGGCCGACCGGGCGGTTCATGCTCCAGCAGATGGTCGCTGTGGCCGAGTTGGAGGCGGGCCTCATCGGGGATCGCACGCGCAAGGCGCTGGCCGCGGCCAAGGCGCGAGGTAAGAAGCTCGGCACCCCAGAAAATCTGCAGCGTCAGGATGTTGGGCGCGATCGAGGCCGGGCAGCACGCACCCGCATCGCTGACGCACGGGCGCTCGATCTCGCCGAGACCATCAAGGACGTTCGCGCTTTAGGGGCATCATCGCTCCGAGAGATCGCGACAGGTCTCAACTCCCGTGGAATTCCGACCGCACGGGGAGGAACATCGTGGTCGGCCACTCAGGTGCAGCGGGTGTTGGCTCGGGTGATCTGAGGCCAGAAGCGGGAGATTAGATGTCTGCCCAGTTGCTGCTCCTCATGGCCACATGACACAAGCCTGTTTCAGGAGGGCCGGCCGTTCATGAATCATCAGGCGCTTGCATCGTTCATCTGGTCGGTCGCAGACCTGCTAAGGGGGGACTACAGGCAGTCAGAGTATGGCCGGGTGATCCTGCCGTTCACGGTCCTGCGGCGCCTTGACTGCGTGCTAGAGGGCACCAAGGCAGCCGTCCTTGCTGAGTTGCAAGCGAAGACCAACCTGGGCCTCAATCCGGAACCCTTCCTGCTCCGTGCAGCCAAGCAGGGCTTCTACAACACTGATCCTCTCGATCTCGCAAAACTGATGGGGGACCAGGACAACATCCGAGCCAATCTCATCCGCTACGTCGAGGGCTTCTCACCGGCAGTGCGTGACATCTTCGAGCAGTTCGAGTTCCACGCCCAGATCGACCGGCTCGCCAAGATTGGGCTGCTCTATCAAGTGACGGAAAAATTTGCTCGCATCGACCTGCACCCGTCGAAAGTCGACAACACAGCGATGGGCCTCGCCTTCGAAGAGCTCATAAGGAAGTTCGCCGAAATCTCGAACGAGACAGCCGGTGAGCACTTCACCCCTCGCGAAGTGATCAGGCTGATGGTTAACCTGCTGTTCTTCGAGGATGATGAGGGGCTGACCAAACCAGGCATCGTGCGCACGATCTACGACCCTACAGCTGGCACCGGCGGCATGTTGTCGATCGCGGGTGAATATCTCGCTGAGCACAATCCAAAGGGGCACCTGACCATGTTCGGCCAGGAGCTGAACCCGGAGTCCTATGCGATCTGCAAGGCCGACATGCTCATTAAGGGGCAGGACATCGGCAACATCGCTCCCGGCAACACGCTGTCGGAGGACGGCCATACTGGGCGCCGCTTCGACTACATGCTGAGCAACCCGCCCTTTGGCGTCGACTGGAAGAAGGTTGAGAAGCAGGTCCGCGCCGAGCACGAACAGAAAGGTTACGATGGGCGCTTTGGACCCGGACTGCCGCGCGTGTCGGACGGGTCGTTGCTGTTCCTCATGCACCTTCTGTCGAAGATGCGCCCGCGCGAGGAAGGAGGTTGCCGCTTTGGTATCGTGCTCAACGGCTCGCCCTTATTCACGGGCGGCGCCGGCAGCGGAGAGAGCGAGATCCGCCGCTACGTGATCGAGAACGATCTAGTCGAGGCGATCGTCGCCTTGCCCACCGACATGTTTTACAACACCGGCATCTCGACCTACGTCTGGATCCTCAGCAACAAGAAGCCCGAGGCGCGCCGCGGCAAGCTTCAGCTGATCGATGCCAGCTCCTTCTGGCGTAAGATGCGGAAGACGTTGGGCTCCAAGCGCAAGGAGATGTCGGCCGATCAGATTGATACGGTGACGCGGCTGTTTGGCGGGTTCGTTGAGGCCCGTCTCGTGACGTTCTTCGACGACGCAGGCAAGGAGGTCGGGCGTAAGGTCCTGCTCGCTGGCGAGGCTGAGCCCACGGCACCCGAGGGCGGCAAGGTTAAACTTACGCCGCTCTCCCGCATCCTCCACAACAGCGCCTTCGGCTATCGTGCCATCACGATCGAACGTCCGCTGCGCGACGAGGCTGGCAACGTCTTGCTCAGCCAGCGCGGCAAGGCCAAGGGCAAACCTCAGACGGACTCAAGCCTGCGCGACACGGAGAACGTGCAGCTCGACGAGGACGTCGAGACCTACTTCCGGCGCGAGGTGCTGCCGCACGTGAGCGACGCATGGATCGACCATGAGAAGACAAGGATCGGCTACGAAATCCCGTTCACGCGGCACTTCCATGTGTTCGAGCAACCACGGCCCCTTGCCGAGATCGACGCGGAGCTTGAGGCCGTAACGACGCGCATCAAGGCGATGCTCGAAGGACTGGCGGCATGAGCTTTCCAGCGTATCAAAAGTATGTCGAACGCAAGGTCGAATGGATTGGCGCGACGCCAAACCATTGGGCTGTATGCGCCCTTAATTATCGGTATATAGTCGAACTTGGGAAGATGCTAGACGAGAGTCGTATAACAGGTAATTTTCCAGGTTATTACTTAAGAAATACAGATGTTCAGTGGGGTAAAATAAATATAATAGACCTCCCCCTAATGGATTTTAATGGCTCTGACGTTTCGCGATACTCCTTGCGTCCCGGAGACCTATTGGTATGCGAAGGTGGAGAGGTTGGTCGTGCGGCTATTTGGAATGGCGGTGTTGATCCCTGTTATTATCAAAAAGCTTTGCATCGACTGCGACCTAGATATCACGAGCGCGATGATGTTCGATATTTATTCTATGTATTAACGTGCGCGGCTAAATTCGGCGCTTTCTCGGGTGGTGAAGCCAAAGCAACTATAGCCCATCTTCCTGCTGAGACTCTTCGACGGCACTTATTCCCTTTTCCTCCCACAGAGGAACAGCGGGCAATTGCTGACTTCCTTAATCGTGAGACGGCCAAGATCGATGCGCTGGTAGAGGAGCAACGGCGTCTGATCGCGCTGCTGAGGGAGAAACGACGGGCCATCATCTTCCATGCTGTCACCAAGGGCCTCGCCCCTGATGCCATTATGAAGGACAGCGGCATCGGTTGGCTCGGCGAGGTGCCAGCGCATTGGAAAATTATGGCATTGCGCCGTCTCATCGATCAAGAACGGCCAATCACTTACGGGATCGTTCAGCCAGGGGAGGGAGACCCAGAAGGCCGCTTCATGGTGAGGGGGCAAGATTACTCACGCGGCTGGGTTATGCCAGAGGAAATATTTCGTGTCTCTGACGTTGTTGAGCTTCCTTATCGGAGAGCAAGGCTTAAGCCCGGAGATGTAGTCATCACCATTGTTGGAGCAGGACTAGGCAATACTGCTGTAATTCCTGCATTTTTGGATGGCGGAAACATAACCCAGACCACAGCTCGATTAGCTCCAGCAACCGGTATAATAAGTAGTGATTATTTAGCATTGGCTCTTGGATCTAATATAGGTTCTATTCAGGTGTCGCTTTATCAGAAAGGAGCCGCTCAACCCGGACTAAACTTAGAGCATCTTAGTGCTTTTCAACTTCCTCTACCGCCTCTAGAAGAGCAACAGCATGTAGTGAGGTGGCTAGCCCCCGTCCTGCGCCAAATATCAGAAATAACGGCTGCCGCCGAACAAATGGTCGTGCTTTTCAATGAGCGTCGTGCCGCGCTGATCTCTGCCGCTGTCACAGGTAAGATCGACGTCCGCCCGTCGGCTGCGGTTCTAACTTTCCCCATTGATCGGGTGCGTGCCCGACGCCTTGTCGCGACCGAGATCATTGAGCAGTCGGCGTCTCAGCCAACTTTTGGGCGGACCAAGCTTCAGAAAGTCCTCTACTTGGCCGAGACCCACGCCAACATCAACGAACTCGCTGGACGCTACATCCGCATGCCCTACGGTCCTTTGGACCAGATGATGATCAAGGAGGTGGAAGATGGGGCTCTTGAGGCAGGGTTCGTCGTCGATGATCCAGGTGATCGCAAGATGGTGCGGTATCATCCCTGCCCTACAAAAGGGCGCTTTCGTGCCAAGTTAGCCCAATGGCTTGGCGATGAACGCATCGCCAAGCTCGACAAGCTCATCACCGACTTCGCCGACCTCGACACTCGCGCTGCCGAGGCCATTGCGACGCTTTACGCTGTCTGGAACGATGCTCTAATCGACGGCGAGACACCCGCCGATATGGAGATTGCCCTAGCTTTCCTGTCCGAATGGCACCCTGAGAAGGCACGAAAGTTTCGGATCGACGAGCTACAGATCTGGCTCGACTGGATGCGTCGTCACGGCCTCGTGCCCACCGGTGCTGGATCGAAGACGTCGACTGGCAGGCTGTTCGCATGAGCCTGCACAAAGAGATTAGCTTCGAGGACGAGATTTGCGAGCACCTCGCGGCGCATGGCTGGGTCTACGAGACGGGCAGTGCTGCGCACTATGATCGCCAACGCGCGCTGTTTCCGGCCGATCTCATCACATGGGTGCAGCAGACGCAGCCGAAGGCTTGGGAGGCACTCAGCCGCAGCCAGGGCGTAGCCGCAGCAGCAGCGTTGCTCGACCGAGTGCGCAAGCAGATTGACGATCGCGGTGCGCTCGATGTCATCCGGCACGGTGTCGACATGTTGGGCGTGAAGGGGCGCATCGAGCTCGCGCAGTTCCGACCGGCCTTCGGCACGAACCCGGTCATCATCGCGGCCTATCAGGCGAACCGGCTGCGTGTCGTCCGGCAGCTGCGCTACTCCTCGGCGAACGAGAACTCGATCGACGTCGCGCTGTTTTTAAACGGCGTGCCCGTCGCTACCCTCGAGCTCAAGACGGACTTCACGCAGTCGATCACCGACGCGATCGACCAGTATCGCTTCGACCGGCTGCCGCAGGCGAAGGGGCAGGCGCGTGAGCCGCTGCTGTCGTTCCCTGGCGGCGCGCTGGTGCACTTCGCGGTGAGCAACAGCGAAGTGCACATGACGACCAAACTCGCTGGTCCAGCGACGCGCTTCCTACCGTTCAACAAGGGTGACCAAGGCGGCGCCGGCAACCCGGCGAACCCGAATGGGCACCGCACGTCCTATCTGTGGGAGGAGGTGCTCGCACGCGAGAGCTGGCTTGAGATCCTCGGCCGCTACCTCGTCGCCCAGCGTGACTCCAAGCGCACGATCACCGGCCTGATCTTCCCGCGCTACCATCAGCTCGACGCGACGCGGAAGCTCTCGGCCGCGGTGCGCGTTGAGGGGGCAGGTGGCAAATACCTGATCCAGCACTCGGCCGGCTCCGGTAAGACGAACTCGATCGCGTGGGCGGCGCACTTTCTCGCAGACCTACACGACGCGGCGGACAAGAAGCTGTTCTCGACGGTGATCGTAGTCTCCGATCGCAACGTCATCGACTCCCAGCTGCAGGACGCGCTGTTCGGCTTTGAGCGCACCACTGGCGTCGTGGCGACCATTCGCAGCGAAGGCGGTGCCAAGAGCGGCCAGCTCGCTGAGGCGCTGGCTCAAGGCAAAAAGATCATCGTCTGCACCATCCAGACTTTCCCCTTCGCTCTCGAGGCGGTGCGCGACCTCGCAGCGACGGAAGGCAAGCGCTTCGCGGTGATCGCCGACGAGGCGCACAGCTCACAGACCGGTGAGGCCGCTAAAAAGCTCAAGCAGTTACTCTCCCCACAGGAGATTGCCGACCTGCAGGATGGCGGCGAGATGAGCGCTGAGGACATCCTCGCTGCCCAGATGGCCGGCCGCGCCGGAGAGAGCGGCGTCACCTACGTCGCCTTCACAGCGACTCCGAAGGCTAAGACGCTCGAGCTGTTCGGCCGCAGACCGCATCTGGATCAGCCGCCTGGCCCTACCAATCTGCCGGCCGCCTTCCACGTCTACTCGATGCGTCAGGCGATCGAGGAGGGCTTCATCCTCGATGTGCTGAAGAACTACACGCCCTACCGCCTCGCTTTCCGCCTCGCGAACGAAGGACAGGAGTGGGACGAACAGGAGGTCGAGCGCAGCGTCGCTCTTAAAGGCATTATGCGCTGGGTGCGGCTCCACCCTTACAACATCGCGCAGAAGGTGCAGATCGTCGTCGAGCACTTCCGCGAGAACGTCCAGCCGCTGCTTGAGGGCAAGGCTAAGGCGATGGTTGTGCTCGGGAGCCGTGTCGAGGCGGTGCGCTGGAAGCTCGCGATCGACGGCTACATTAAATCCAAGGGTTACGCGCTAGGCACGCTTGCGGCATTTTCAGGCGAGGTGGACGATCCGGAGTCGAACGAGGAACCGTTTACGGAGGGGAGCGCCACGCTGAACCCCGGCCTCAAGGGCCGGGACATCCGCGAGGCCTTCGCTGGCGCTGATTTTCACCTGCTGCTCGTCGCCAACAAATTTCAGACCGGCTTCGATCAGCCCCTGCTCTGCGGGATGTATGTGGATCGACGCCTTGGAGGCATTCAGGCGGTGCAGACGCTCTCGCGTCTCAACCGTGCGCACCCAGGCAAGGACACCACCTACGTCCTCGACTTCGTAAACTCGTCTGAGGAGATCCTAACTGCCTTTCGCACCTACTACGACACAGCGGAGCTCGAGGGCGTCACGGACCCGAACATCGTTCTCGACCTGAAAGCCAAGCTCGACGCAAGCGGCCACTACGATGAGTTCGAGGTGGACCGGGTCGCCGCGGTGGAGATGAACCCGAAGGCAAAGCAGGGCGACTTGATCGCGGCGATTGAACCAGTGGCCGATCGCCTGCTGAAGCGCTTCAAGGCCGCCCAGGAGCGCCTACTGCGTGCGACAGAGCGGGAGGACGGCGACAGCGCAGGCGAGGCCAAGGACGAGCTCGACGCGCTCCTCCTCTTCAGGAGCGACATGGTCGCATATCAGAGCGCCTACAGCTTCCTGTCGCAGATTTTCGACTACGCCAACACCGCGGTCGAGAAGCGCTTTCTGTTCTACAAGCGCCTCGTGCCGCTACTCGAGTTCGGACGCGAACGTCAGGGCGTTGACCTCTCGAAAGTGACGCTCACGCACCACAGCCTCAAGAACGAAGGCCAGCGTCGGCTTGACGTTTCCGGGCGCGACGAGACCAAGCTCACTCCGATGACCGGCATGGGCTCGGGTTCAGTGCAGGAGAAAGAGAAGGCGCTCCTTGCCGAGATTATCGAGCGCGTGAACGACCTCTTCGGGGGCGACACCACAGACGGCGATCAGCTCAGCTATGTGACGACGCTACGCGACAAAATGCTTGAGTCGGACGCGCTGGTCACGCAAGCCGCGAACAACACGAAGGCGCAGTTCGACAATTCTCCTACGCTGCGAAGCGAGCTAATGAACGCCATCATTGACGCCTTCGAGGCCCACGCGTCGCTGAGCAAGCAGGCCATCGGCTCGGAGAAGGTGAGAGAGGGCCTGAAGGATGTGCTTCTCGGACCGGCGCAGCTCTATGAAGCGCTGCGGGCGCGAGCCGACGAAGAACCGGTTGATGCCTAGGGCGATCAAGGCATATGTCGCCGGCGGAAGCTGATTGAACTCTTCGTTTTAGGAAAAGGCCGCAGGCGTGACAGACGGCGTCTACATGATCCGCGATGACAACACGCTTGTCGAAATGCGTTCGAGTCCTTTCGAGAGTGAGGACCTGCTTCAGAGGCTTCTGGCGAACCACCCAAGTTTGATCGCCGGTGATGCCGTTGATCCAACGAACCCACGTCGCTGGCTGCTCATTGCGCGCGAGCAGACTGTGCCGGGTGAAGAAGGTGGATCTGGCCGCTGGTCGCTCGATCATCTCTTCGTTGACCAGGATGGTGTTCCGACCCTCATTGAGGTCAAGCGTGCCAGTGACACGCGGGGACGGCGCGAGGTCGTGGCCCAGATGCTCGACTATGCCGCAAACGGTGTTGTTTACTGGCCCCTTGAGGCGATCCGGCAGCAGTTCGAACGCACATGTGCGGCGGCTGAGCGTGATGCAGACGAAGCGCTCCGTGAGCATCTAGGACGCCCTGAGGCCGACCTTGAAGAGTTTTGGCGTGTCGTAGATGTGAACCTGCGAGCGGGCCGCATCCGGATGGTGTTCGTTGCGGACGTCATCTATCCCGAGCTCAAGCGGATCGTCGAATTTCTGAACGCTCAGATGAGCCCAGCTGAGGTCATTGCCCTCGAGATTAAGCACTATGCCGGGCAGGGGCTACGCACGTTGGTCCCACGCCTCATTGGACGCACAGCAGAAGCTGAACGGCGCAAGGGCACAAGTTCGACGTCCACTAAGGCCCCTCCCCGGCCTGCGGTATCATATGAAGAGTGGTTCACCCTGTTTGCCGAGCAGCGCGGACCTGGTGAGACGATGGCCGCTCGCGCGATCTACGATTGGTGGGTGGCTCAGGGCGGTGTGTATGAGGTGACCAGCGCGCAGAAACCGTCGCTGATCGTCAAATTCGTTCACGACCGCGGGCATTGCTGGCCCTCGGTCATGAGGATGAACGGCCGGGTAACGACAGCCCTATGCTACGTCATGAAGAGCCCGCCCTTCGACAACGTTGAGGTTCGTCGTGAGGTGCTTGCGACGCTCGAAGAAACATTCGGCCAGCGCTACGGGGAGCGAGCAGTCGATGGCGAACCTTATGTGCCTCTAGCACTACTCCAAGAAGCAGCGGCGCAAGAGAAGCTGTTCGCGATCTGGCAGTCGCTTATCGACCGGATCCGCAGCGGGGAATAGTCCTAAGCGCCTTTCGAGTCAGATCGTCTCGTAGGCGAAGAAAAGCGTGATCGTAGAAAGGCTGAAGAGGCCGATGATGAAGCAGATGTCGGCGACTCGCTCTAGCCGGAGAGCGAGGGGACGGTCTTCATCGAGGCGCATCGAGAGATACGAGGCCACCGCACTGGCAAGGAACAGGATCGCCGTCAGCGAA
>NZ_JAVTJA010000031.1:0-23614 GCF_031843785.1 Methylobacterium sp. WCS2018Hpa-22 | reverse complement strand
TCGTGCCAATGTTGCAGTGCGGCTTGGTGCGGGCAAATTTCTCTTTGGCCATCGTAGCCTCCGTAATCTCAGTGTTTCAGGTGATGCTGCTGCGGTCCGGAAAAGGCGGGAAGCCTTAAGCGTACTTCGCGACGACCTTCTCGGCCTCGCCGCGCGGCACCTCTTCGTAATGGTCAAACTGCATCGTGAAGTTCGCGCGGCCCTGGGAGAAGGAGCGCAGCTGGTTCACGTAGCCGAACATGTTGGCGAGCGGCACCATCGCGTTGATGACGTTCGCGTTGCCGCGCATGTCCTGGCCCTGGATCTGGCCACGGCGGGAATTCAGATCGCCGATCACCGAACCGGTATATTCTTCCGGCGAGACGACCTCGACCTTCATGACCGGCTCGAGCAGGACCGATCCGCCCTTCTGGAGAGCTTCACGGAGCGCCGCACGAGAGGCGATTTCGAAGGCCAGAGCCGACGAGTCGACATCGTGATAGGCGCCGTCGATCAGCTCGACCTTGATGTCCACGACCGGGAAGCCGGCGAGGATGCCGGCGCCGAGCACCGAGTTGAGACCCTTTTCGACGCCCGGGATGTATTCCTTGGGCACCGTGCCTCCGATGATCTTCGAGGAGAACTCGAAGCCCTTACCCGGCTCGTTCGGCTCGACCACAAACTTCACCCGAGCGAACTGACCGGTACCACCGGTCTGCTTCTTGTGGGTGTAGTCGATCTCGGTGCGCTTCGTGAGCTTCTCACGATACGCCACCTGCGGCTGGCCGATGTTCGCGTCGACCATGTAGGTACGGCGCAGGATGTCGACCTTGATGTCGAGGTGGAGCTCGCCCATCCCGCGAAGGATGGTCTGTCCCGATTCCTGGTCCGTGGAAACGCGGAAGGACGGATCCTCAGCAGCGAGCTTGGCAAGAGCGATGCCCAGCTTCTCCTGATCGGCCTTGGACTTCGGCTCCACCGCGATCTCGATGACGGGCTCAGGGAACTCCATCTTCTCGAGGATGACGGCGTCCTTCGGGTCGCACAGCGTATCGCCGGTACGAGTTTCCTTGAGACCAGCCAGAGCCACGATGTCACCGGTGAAGGCTTCCTTCACGTCTTCGCGGTTGTTGGCGTGCATGAGAAGCATGCGGCCGACACGCTCCTTCTTGTCGCGCGACGAGTTGATGACGTTGGCGCCAGACTCGACCTTGCCCGAATAGACACGGCAGAACGTGATCGTGCCGACATGCGGGTCGTCCATGATCTTGAACGCCAGCATCGAGAAAGGATCGCTGTCGGACGGATGACGAACGGTCTCTTCTTCGGTCTTGAAGTCGAGGCCCTTGATCTCGCCGCGATCGGCGGGAGACGGAAGGTAGTCGACGACGGCGTCGAGCAGGGGCTGAACGCCCTTGTTCTTGAAGGCCGAGCCACAGAGCACGGGGTGGAAGGCGCGACGCTGGACTGCGGTGCGCACGAGGCGATGCATCGTCTCGGCATCCGGCTCGACACCGTCGAGATAGGCCGACATGGCATCGTCATCCATCTCGACGCAGGCTTCGACGAGCTTGATCCGGTATTCGACAGCCTGATCGGCGAGGTCGGCCGGGATCTCGGTCTCCGAGAAATCCGCACCGAGCTTCTCGGACGTCCAGACGATGGCCTTCATCTTGATCAGGTCTATGACGCCCTTGAAGGTCGTCTCGGCGCCGATCGGAAGCTGGAGGCAAACGGGCTTGCCGGCGACGCGGTCGATGATGTCGGCGACGCATTTGAAGAAGTCGGCGCCGATCTTGTCCATCTTGTTGACGAACACGACACGCGGAACGTCGTACTTGTCAGCCTGACGCCAGACGGTCTCTGTCTGGGGCTCGACGCCCTGGTTGCCGTCGAGCACGCAAACGGCGCCGTCGAGGACGCGCAGCGAGCGCTCCACTTCGATGGTGAAGTCCACGTGGCCGGGGGTGTCGATGATGTTCAGGCGCTTGTCGCGCCAGAAGCAGGTGGTCGCAGCGGAGGTGATCGTGATGCCACGCTCCTGCTCCTGCGTCATCCAATCCATCGTCGCGGCGCCGTCATGGACTTCGCCGATCTTATGGGACTTACCGGTGTAGTAGAGGATCCGCTCAGTGGTCGTGGTTTTTCCAGCATCAATGTGAGCCATGATGCCGAAATTACGGTAGTCCTCGATCGCATGCGTGCGGGGCATCGGATTGCTCCTGAAAGGGTCCGGGGCCGCTTACCAGCGGTAGTGCGAGAAGGCGCGGTTGGCTTCAGCCATCCGGTGCGTGTCTTCCCGCTTCTTGACCGCGTTGCCACGGTTGTTCGCGGCATCGAGGAGTTCGGCCGAGAGGCGCTCGACCATGGTGCGGTCGTTGCGGCCACGGGCGGCCTGGATAAGCCAACGGATCGCCAGAGCCTGACGACGCTCGGTGCGGACTTCGACGGGGACCTGGTAGGTCGCGCCGCCGACGCGACGGGACCGCACTTCGATCGCCGGAGCGACGTTCTCGAGAGCGGCGCGGAACACCTCGATCGGGTTCGCACGGGCGCGGTTCTCGACGATGTCGAACGCGCCGTAGACGATACCTTCGGCGATCGACTTCTTGCCCTCGTACATGATGGAATTCATGAACTTGGTGAGCACGATGTCGCCGTACTTGGCGTCCGGGATGATCTCACGCTTTTCAGCAGAATGGCGGCGGGACATCGCTCGCTCCGTCTATAAATCAAGGTCTTGAAACCACCCCGCGCAGGCCGCCTGAACCTCGTCGAGGTCGGCGACATCCTTACGGGATGAGCGAAATTCTTACTTCGGACGCTTGGCGCCGTACTTGGAGCGGCGCTGCTTACGACCCTTGACGCCCTGCGTGTCGAGCACGCCGCGCAGGATGTGGTAGCGAACGCCGGGAAGATCCTTCACGCGGCCGCCGCGGATCATGACCACGGAGTGCTCTTGAAGGTTGTGACCTTCGCCGGGGATGTACCCGATGACTTCGAAACCGTTGGTCAGACGGACCTTGGCGACCTTACGGAGAGCCGAGTTCGGCTTCTTCGGCGTCGTCGTGTAGACGCGGGTGCAAACGCCACGCTTCTGCGGGCAAGCGTCGAGCGCCGGCACCTTGTTGCGGCTCTTCTGCGCTTTACGCGGCTGAGCGATCAGCTGGTTGATCGTCGGCATACTCTGCCCTCTTCATTCGGACCGCTTAGGCGCGATCCCATGTTCGGCTTCACGATGCAGCCCGTTTCCGAGCTGTCGCGGATCTCGATAAGAAGATCCGCAAAACGAATATGCGCCATGGATCGGTGAGGACCCGCGGCGCGTGTTCGGCAGAGGATCACGCCTTACGACGCGCTCGTACCTACTGATCTGACAAGGACGTCAGTCGATGTGAGTGCCGGAACCGGATTAGCGATTGTCTTTCGGCCCGAGGGCCGCGACTCGCTATGTCCTGCTGTTGTGCCGGAGTGGCGTGCTTCTATGCGGGGGACGGCGGAACGTCAATCCCGAAGCGCGATAAAGTTTGGTCTGACCGGCGGTTAACGCCCGATTATTATATGGTTTTGGAGTTCTGCGCCAGGACGAGGCGATCCAGGGCGGTGTCACGGTCTCGGATCAACCTGCCGATCAGCTTGGCGGAGTCCTGGATGGCGGTTCACGTGCGGTGGATGGGTCCTGGTGGGCTGTCGGATGAGGCCGCACAGATGCTGCGATTCGTTGAGGTGCGGCCGGTACCGGGGAGCTCTCTCCGGTCCGAAGGCGGTGTTGCGAAATAAGAAGGGGCGGCCATCGCTGGCCGCCCCTTGTCTCGTTTGAAGGCTACGCGGAGATCACTCAGCGGCCGGCGGCAGCTCGCTGAGGGGCTGGGCGCCACTCTCGGCGGCCTTCTGCTGAAGGATCATGGCATCGCGACGCCGCGCCACGGCGCGGATGTCGGCTGCCATGGAGCCCGTACCGGCCGGAATGAGCGAGCCGACAATGACGTTCTCCTTCAGACCCTCGAGATGGTCGATCTTGCCGTTGACGGCCGCCTCGGTGAGCACGCGGGTGGTTTCCTGGAACGACGCCGCCGAGATGAACGACTTCGTCTGCAGGGACGCCTTGGTGATGCCGAGCAACACCGGCACACCCACGACAGGCTTCTTGTTCTCGGCAAGCAACTTCTCGTTGATGTCCGCGAGTTCCGTCCGGTCGATCTGGTCGCCCGTCAGGATCTCCGAATCGCCGCCATCGGTGATTTCCACCTTCTGCAGCATCTGACGGACGATCACCTCGATGTGCTTGTCGTTGATGGACACGCCCTGGAGCCGGTAGACCTCCTGGATCTCGTTGACGAGGTAGGCAGCGAGCTCCTCCACGCCCTTGATCGCCAGGATGTCGTGCGGCGCCGGGTTGCCGTCGACGATGTAGTCGCCGAGCTCCACGACGTCGCCGTCTTGGAGGTGGATGTGCTTGCCCTTCGGGATCAGGTACTCGACCGCATCCGAACCGTCATGCGGAGTCAGCGTCAGGCGACGCTTGTTCTTGTAGTCGCGCCCGAACTGAATCGTGCCCGACTTCTCCGCAATGATCGCCGCGTCCTTCGGACGACGGGCCTCGAACAGCTCCGCCACCCGCGGCAGACCGCCGGTGATGTCGCGGGTCTTGGCCGAGTCGGTGGAGACACGAGCGAGGATGTCGCCGGCCTTCACCGTGCCGCCCGGGTCGTAGCCGATGATGGCGTCGACCGGGAGGAAGTAGCGGGCATCCGAGCCGCGCGGCAGCTTCATCGGCTTGCCGTCCTGGTCGAGGACCAGCATGGCCGGCTTGAGGTCTGCCGTACGGGCCGTACCACGCCAGTCGATGACGACGCGCTTGGCGATGCCGGTCGATTCGTCGGTGGTCTCGGTGATCGATTGGCCGTCGATCAGATCCTCGTAGGCCACGATACCGTCGGTCTCGGTGATGATCGGACGGGTATAGGGGTCCCATTCGGCGATGCGCTGGCCACGCTTGACCTTGTCGCCCTCGTCGACCCGCAGACGTGCGCCGTATTGCAGGCGGTGGACCGCGCGTTCCGCTCCATCGGTTCCGACGATGACCACAGCCACGTTACGACCGGTGGCGATGAGATCGCCATCGGTGTTGCGGGCGAGGGCACGGTTGCGGATCTTGATCGTGCCTTCGAAGCTCGACTCGATGAAGGACGAATCCGCGATCTGCGCCGCACCGCCGATGTGGAAGGTACGCATGGTGAGCTGGGTGCCCGGCTCGCCGATGGACTGCGCCGCAATGACGCCGACGGCCTCGCCCATGTTGACGGGCGTTCCACGGGCGAGATCGCGTCCGTAGCAGGTGGCGCAGACGCCGCTCTTGGTGGCGCAAACGAGCACCGAGCGGATCTTTACCTCCTGGATACCGGCCGCCTGGATGGCGGGCAGGTGCTTCTCCTCGATCGTCTCGTTGGTCTTGACGATGACCGTGCCGTCCTGAGCCACGAGATCTTCGGCCGTGGCGCGGCCGAGGATGCGGATCGAGAGCGGAGCCACGACTTGGCCGGCATCGACGATGGCGCGCATCTTGATGCCGTTGGTGGTGCCGCAATCGACCTCACGAATCACGGCGTCCTGGGCCACATCGACGAGGCGGCGGGTCAGGTAGCCGGAGTTCGCGGTCTTCAAGGCGGTGTCGGCGAGGCCCTTACGGGCTCCGTGCGTCGAGTTGAAGTACTCGAGAACGTCCAGGCCTTCCTTGAAGTTCGAGATGATCGGGGTCTCGATGATCTCGCCCGAGGGCTTGGCCATGAGTCCGCGCATCGCGGCGAGCTGCTTCATCTGCGCCGGCGAACCACGGGCACCGGAATGGCTCATCATGTAGATCGAGTTGATCTGCTTGTCGGCGCCGTTCTCGTCCTTCTGCACCGTGGAGATGCGCAGCATCATCTCGGCGGCGAGCTTGTCCGAGCACTTGGCCCAGGCATCCACCACCTTGTTGTACTTCTCGCCCTGAGTGATCAGGCCGTCATTGTACTGCTGCTCGTAGTCCTTCACCAGCGCGCGGGTGTCGTCCACGATCGGCCACTTGTTGTCCGGCACGACCATGTCGTCCTTGCCGAACGAGATGCCGGCCTTGAACGCGTGGTTGAAGCCGAGCGCCATGATGCGATCACAGAAGATCACCGACTCCTTCTGACCGCAGTGGCGGTAGACGGTGTCGATCATCGCGGAGATCTCCTTCTTCGTCATCAGCTTGTTGACGACGTCGTAGGGGACCTTCTTGTGCAGCGGCAGGGCCGTGGACAGGATCACGCGACCGGGTGTCGTGTCGTAGGTCTGGGTCAGCGGCTCGCCATCGGGGCCGATGCCGTTCCACCGCCAGCGGATCTTCGAGTGCAGCTTCACGGTGTTGGCCGCGAGGGCGTGCTCGAGTTCGCCGATCGTGCCGAAGACACCCTGCATCGGGTTCTTCTTGTTGGTCGGGTCGAAGGCGCCGATGGCGCCCTCGGCCACGATCGACAGGTAGTACAGGCCGAGCACGATATCCTGCGACGGCACGATGATCGGCTGACCGTTGGCCGGGTGCAGGATGTTGTTGGTCGACATCATCAGCACGCGCGCTTCGAGCTGGGCTTCCAGCGAGAGCGGGACGTGGACGGCCATCTGGTCGCCGTCGAAATCGGCGTTGAAGGCGGCGCAGACGAGCGGGTGAAGCTGGATTGCTTTACCCTCGATCAGCTTGGGCTCGAACGCCTGGATGCCGAGGCGGTGAAGCGTCGGCGCGCGGTTCAGCATCACCGGGTGTTCGCGGATAACCTCATCGAGGATATCCCAGACCTCCGGCTTCTCCTTTTCGACGAGCTTCTTGGCCTGCTTGACGGTGGCCGAGAAACCCTTGGCGTCGAGGCGCGCGTAGATGAAGGGCTTGAACAGCTCCAAGGCCATCTTCTTCGGCAGGCCGCACTGGTGCAGCTTGAGCTCCGGGCCCACCACGATGACCGATCGGCCGGAATAGTCGACGCGCTTGCCGAGCAGGTTCTGGCGGAAGCGGCCCTGCTTGCCCTTGAGCATGTCGGCGAGCGACTTCAGCGGACGCTTGTTGGCACCCGTGATGACGCGGCCGCGGCGGCCGTTGTCGAACAGCGCATCCACCGCTTCCTGAAGCATGCGCTTCTCGTTGCGGATGATGATGTCGGGCGCACGCAGTTCGATCAGCCGTTTCAGGCGGTTGTTGCGGTTGATGACGCGACGGTAGAGGTCGTTGAGATCGGACGTGGCGAAGCGGCCGCCATCCAGGGGGACGAGCGGGCGCAGGTCCGGCGGGATCACCGGAACGACGGTGAGGATCATCCATTCGGGCTTGTTGCCCGACATCTGGAAGGCCTCGATGATCTTCAGGCGCTTGAGAAGCTTCTTGGGCTTCAGCTCGGAGGTCGTGGTGGCGATCTCTTCGCGCAGCGAGTTCGCGATTCCGTCGAGGTCGAGCTCTTGGAGAATGCGCCGGATGGCCTCAGCGCCGATCATGGCGGTGAAGCTGTCCTCGCCGTACTCTTCCTGGGCGCGCAGGTACTCTTCCTCGGAGAGGAGCTGACGCTCCTTGAGGGGGGTGAGGCCCGGCTCGATGACGCAGTAGGATTCGAAGTAGAGGATGCGCTCGAGGTCCTTGAGCGCCATGTCGAGCAGCAGGCCGATGCGGCTCGGCAGTGACTTCAGGAACCAGATATGGGCGACGGGCGCGGCCAGCTCGATATGGCCCATGCGGTCACGCCGGACGCGCGCGAGGGTGACCTCGACGCCGCACTTCTCACAGATGACGCCCTTGTACTTCATGCGCTTGTACTTGCCGCACAAGCACTCGTAATCCTTGATCGGTCCAAAGATGCGCGCGCAGAACAGGCCGTCACGCTCGGGCTTGAACGTACGGTAGTTGATCGTCTCGGGCTTCTTGATCTCGCCGAAGGACCACGAAAGGATCTTTTCGGGTGAGGAGATCGAAATCTTGATCTGGTCGAAGCTCTGAGGCTGAGCCTGCTGGTTGAAAAGATTCATGACCTCTTGGTTCATGATCTGCTCCTGAGCTGACGGGCTGCACCCTCCGCCGAGGGGATGACCACGTGCTGAAATCGATGAGGCGCTGCGACCGGCCGGGTCGCCGCTGGCCTTCGTCCGTCGAGAGGCGCTTCCCCTCCCCGCTCGAACCGCGCCGGCTCACGGTGAGCCGGCGCGGGAGCGTATCGTGGGTCTTACTCGGCTGCCTCGGCGGGCGGGTCGAGCTGGTCGTTCGCGAGCTTCTTGGAGGAGGTGAGCTCCACGTTGAGGCCGAGCGAACGCATTTCCTTGACGAGCACGTTGAAGGACTCGGGGATGCCGGCCTCGAAGGTATCGTCGCCACGGACGATGGCCTCGTAGACCTTGGTGCGGCCGGCGACATCGTCCGACTTCACCGTGAGCATCTCCTGCAGCGTGTAAGCCGCGCCATAGGCCTCCAGAGCCCAGACCTCCATCTCGCCGAAGCGCTGGCCGCCGAACTGCGCCTTACCGCCCAGCGGCTGCTGGGTGACGAGGGAGTACGGACCGATCGACCGAGCGTGGATCTTGTCGTCCACGAGGTGGTGGAGCTTCAGCATGTAGATGTAGCCCATCGTCACCTTGCGGTCGAAAGGCTCACCCGTACGCCCGTCATAGAGCGTCGACTGCGCCGAGCGGTCGAGCCCGGCCATCTCCAGCATCGTCTCGATGTCGGCTTCCTTGGCGCCGTTGAACACCGGAGTGGCCATCGGCACGCCGCGGCGTACGTTGTTGGCCGCCTCCGCCATGTCCTCGTCCGACAAACCTTCGAGCTCGGACGGCGAGTAGATCGCCTCCATCTCCGCCTTGAGGGGCGCGATGTCGTTGCTGCGGAGGTAGGCGTCCACAGCGAGCCCGACCTTGCGGCCGAGACCGGCGGCAGCCCAGCCCAGATGGGTCTCCAGGATCTGACCGACGTTCATGCGCGACGGCACGCCGAGCGGGTTGAGCACGATGTCGGCATGCGTTCCGTCTTCGAGGAACGGCATGTCCTCGATTGGCACGATCCGCGACACGACACCCTTGTTGCCGTGACGGCCGGCCATCTTGTCGCCCGGTTGGATCTTGCGCTTCACCGCAACGAAGACCTTGACCATCTTCATCACGCCGGGGGGCAACTCGTCGCCGCGCTGCAGCTTCTCGACCTTGTCAAGGAAGCGCTGTTCGAGGCGCTTCTTCGATTCGTCGTACTGCTTCTGCATCGCTTCCATCTCGGTCATGAGACGGTCGTCGACGACGGCGAACTGCCACCATTGCGAGCGCGGGTACTCGTTCAGGAGCTCACGGCTGAGCGTGGTCTCCTTCTTGAAACCCTTCGGACCCGCGATCGGCGACTGGCCGATCAGGACGCCGGCGAGACGGGCGTAGGTGTTGCGGTCGAGGATCGCCTGCTCGTCGTCACGATCCTTGGCGAGACGCTCGATCTCTTCGCGCTCGATGGCCTGGGCGCGCTCGTCCTTGTCGACGCCGTGGCGGTTGAACACCCGGACTTCGACGATCGTGCCGGTCACGCCCGGGGGAACCCGGAGCGAGGTGTCGCGCACGTCGGAGGCCTTCTCGCCGAAGATGGCGCGGAGGAGCTTCTCCTCCGGCGTCATCGGGCTCTCGCCCTTCGGGGTGATCTTGCCGCACAGGATGTCGCCCGCATGGACCTCGGCGCCGATATAGACGATGCCGGCTTCGTCGAGGTTCTTCAGCGCCTCTTCCGAGACGTTGGGGATGTCGCGAGTGATTTCCTCCGGACCGAGCTTGGTGTCTCGGGCCATCACCTCGAACTCCTCGATATGGATCGAGGTGAACACGTCATCCTTCACGATCCGCTCGGAGAGCAGGATCGAGTCCTCGAAGTTGTAGCCGTTCCACGGCATGAACGCGACGAGCACGTTCCGGCCGAGTGCCAGCTCGCCGAACTCCGTCGACGGACCATCGGCGATGATCTCGCCCTTCTTCACCTGCTCGCCCACGCGGACCAGCGGCTTCTGCGTGATGCAGGTCGACTGGTTGGAGCGCTGGAACTTCTGCAGGCGGTAGATGTCGACGCCAGGCTTGTTGGCATCGGCCTCTTCGGTGGCGCGGATGACGATACGGGTCGCATCGACCTGATCGACGATGCCGGAGCGGCGAGCCGCGATGGCGGCACCCGAATCGCGGGCGACCACGGCTTCCATGCCGGTGCCGACGAACGGCGCGTCGGCGCGGACCAGCGGCACCGCCTGGCGCTGCATGTTCGAACCCATCAGAGCGCGGTTCGCATCGTCGTTCTCGAGGAACGGGATGAGTGCGGCAGCTACCGAGACGAGCTGCTTCGGCGACACGTCCATGAGGTCGACGCGGTCCGGCGGCACGACGATGACGTCGCCGGCCCGACGGCAGACCACGAGGTCTTCCGTCAGCTTGAAGCTCTCGTCCATCTGGGCGTTGGCCTGGGCGACGTAGTACTTCGCCTCTTCCATCGCAGAGAGGTAGGAGACCTCCTTCGTCACCACGCCATCCTTCACGCGACGGAACGGGGTCTCGATGAAGCCGTACTTGTTCACCCGCGCGAAGGTGGCGAGCGAGTTGATGAGACCGATGTTCGGGCCTTCCGGCGTCTCGATCGGGCAGATACGACCGTAATGGGTCGGGTGCACGTCGCGCACCTCGAAGCCGGCGCGCTCACGGGTGAGACCGCCCGGGCCAAGCGCCGAGAGGCGACGCTTATGCGTCACTTCTGAGAGCGGATTGGTCTGATCCATGAACTGCGACAGCTGCGACGAGCCGAAGAACTCACGCACCGCGGCCGCTGCCGGCTTCGCGTTGATGAGGTCCTGCGGCATCACCGTGTCGATATCGACGGAAGACATGCGCTCCTTGATGGCGCGCTCCATGCGGAGAAGGCCCAGGCGGTACTGGTTCTCCATGAGCTCGCCCACCGAACGCACACGGCGGTTGCCGAGGTGATCGATGTCGTCGATCTCGCCCTTGCCGTCGCGCAGGTCCACCAGCGCCTTGACGACCGCGAGCATGTCCTCGCGGCGCAGGGTGCGCACGGTATCCTCGGCGTCGAGGTCGAGACGCATGTTCATCTTTACGCGGCCGACGGCCGAGAGGTCGTAGCGCTCGGAATCGAAGAACAGCGAGTGGAACATCGCCTCGGCGGTGTCGAGCGTCGGCGGCTCGCCGGGACGCATGACGCGGTAGATGTCGAACAGCGCGCCTTCGCGGGACGAGTTCTTGTCCACGGCGAGGGTGTTGCGGATGTAGGGACCGACATTGACGTGGTCGATGTCGAGGACGGGGAGCTCGGAAACGCCGACCTCTTCCAGGCTCTTGAGGAGCTTGTCGGAGATTTCGTCGCCGGCCTCGGCCCAGATCTCGCCGGTCTTCGCATTGACCAGATCTTCTGCGATGTACTGGCCGATCAGGTCTTCGTCGGTGGCCTTCAGGAACTGGACACCGCGCTCGCTGATCTGGCGGGCGTTGCGGGCGTTGAGCTTCTTGCCGGCTTCGAGGACGACTTCGCCCGAATCCGCGTCGACGAGATCGACGGAGGCCTTGAAGCCCTTCAGACGATCGGCATCGAACGGCACGCGCCATTCGGCACCGTCGCGATCGTAGATGACGCGGTTGTAGAAGGTGGAGAGGATCTCCTCGCCGTCGAGGCCGAGGGCGAACAGTAGCGACGTCGCCGGAAGCTTGCGCTTACGGTCGATACGCACATGCACGATGTCCTTGGCGTCGAACTCCACATCGAGCCACGAGCCGCGATAGGGGATGATGCGCGCGGCGAAGAGCAGCTTGCCCGAGGAATGGGTCTTGCCCTTGTCGTGGTCGAAGAACACGCCTGGCGAGCGGTGCATCTGGGAGACGATGACGCGCTCGGTGCCGTTGACGATGAAGGTGCCGTTCTCCGTCATCAGGGGCATGTCGCCCATGTAGACGTCCTGCTCCTTGATGTCCTTGACGGACTTGGCGCCGGTATCGGGGTCCACATCGAACACGATGAGGCGCAGCGTCACCTTGAGCGGGGCCGCGAAAGTGATGCCACGCTGGCGACACTCGTCGACGTCGTATTTCGGCTGCTCGAACGTGTACTTCACGAATTCGAGGAGGGCCGTCGCCGAGAAGTCGGAGATCGGGAAGACCGACTTGAAAACGGTCTGCAGGCCTTCGTCGCCCCGGCCGCCTTCCGGCTCGTCCATCATCAGGAACTGATCGTAGGACGCCTTCTGAACCTCGATGAGGTTCGGCATCTCGGCGACTTCCTTGATCTTGCCGAAAAACTTGCGAATGCGCTTGCGACCGACCAGCGTGTTGGCCATGGGTGACCTCGCTCCTACGTCCCGCGTACCGGGTGCCCGGGGAAGGCTTTATGCCTCCCGCGACCAGGCGATGAACCTGTCCCGCCGGACGAAGCCCACCCGAAATGAATGCCGCCGGTCCGTTCCAGGACCGCCCGGTCGCTTGAAGCGACCTTAGCCCACGGGTCGGAGACCCGCGGGCGTCGGTGCCGGTCGGCCCCGATGGGACCGACCGGAAGTGACGGGCCTGATTTGGCCCATCGGCAACTTACTTGAGCTCGACCTTGGCGCCGGCCTTCTCGAGCTGGGCCTTGAGCTTCTCGGCCTCTTCCTTGTTGACGGACTCCTTGACAGCCTTCGGAGCGCCCTCGACGAGGTCCTTGGCTTCCTTGAGGCCGAGGCCGGTGATCGCGCGGACCTCCTTGATGACCTCGATCTTCTTGTCGCCAGCAGCGGTCAGGAGAACCGTGAACTCGGTCTGCTCCTCGACGACGGCGGCCGGGCCGGCGGCCGGGCCGGCAACGGCGACGGCAGCGGCGGCGGAGACGCCCCACTTCTCTTCGAGGAGCTTGGCGAGGTCGGCGGCTTCGAGAACGGTCAGCGAGGACAGGTCGTCGACGAGCTTGGCAAGATCAGCCATGGTGATGTTCCTTTAGATGTCGGTTTGAACGGGTGATGAGGGAAGGGCGATGCGGCCTCAGGCCGCTTCGTCCTGAGCCGCGTCCTTGGTGGCATAGGCTCCGAACACGCGAGCCAGCTTGGCAGCCGGTGCGCTGACGACCTGGGCGATCTTGGTCGCGGGAGCCTGGATGAGGCCCACGATCTTGCCGCGCAGTTCGTCGAGGGACGGGAGCGACGCAAGCGCCTTCACACCGTCCGGGTTCAGAGCTGTCGTTCCCATGGCGCCGCCGAGGATCACGAGCTTGTCGTTACCCTTGGCGAAGTCCACCGCAACCTTCGCAGCCGCGACCGGATCGCTCGAATAAGCGAGCAGGGTCGGACCCTTCAGGAGGGGCTTGATGGAGGCGACGTCCGTGCCATCGAGAGCGATGTTGGCGATGCGGTTCTTGGTGACCTTCACGGTGGCACCGGCCTGCTTCATCTGCGCGCGCAGCTTCTGCATCTCGGCGACCGTGAGGCCCTTGTAGTGGGCCACGACGACGACGGACGTGTTCGCAAACACGCCGTTGAGCGTCGAGACGAGATCAGCTTTGGCTGTCCTGTCCACTGGGGCTCTCTCCGGTTGGCGGGTCCCCCTCGAGGAGGGTCCGCCGGTTGCACATGCCGCCCGGAACGGAACTCGGCTCAGCGATAAGCCGGAACGTCCTGGACGACGCTTCACGGCCCTGTCCCCTGACATCCTCCGGAACGGTGGACGGCACGGGCGAGATGGTTCAAACCGATACCTGCCTGCGCCGCGAATCGCGGTGCCGATAGGGTGTTGAATTCGGTCTTCCCCGTCTGTGCAGGCTGGGGAATTAAGCCGGTTGCCCGGCGCCTGCAGTCTCGGACAGGACATGGCCGGACGAGGCTTGAAGGAGCTGCTCGCCCCTTAAAGCCTTCCGGCCATTATCGCCTGGTTGCCCAGGCGAATTCGCATGTCGGATATCGACCGATTGGTCGAATCCTTTCAAAGTGTGAAATACGTGGAGCGGGGTCTATAGGCCCTAGCAAGCGCCCTGCCAAGTGCCCGAGATGAAGAAATCCGCTTCGCATGTACGATTTTGGTTGACGGGATTTTCTCCCGCCTGTTCGGCGGGAGCATCTTCGGGCGCGTACGGAAGTCCCTATGTCGGCAGGAACTTACGCGCGGCCTGCCACCAGGGCGTCCGGGCATTCTCCAGCTTCTGCTCGGCCTTGGCCGCGTAGAACGAGGCGTTATGTTCGCCGCGCAGGGCTTCGCGGGTGAAGCGGATCAGGTGATGGGCGACGAATCCCATGTTGAAGACCGCCTCGATCTGTCCGCGCTTCAAGGCATGGCCGGCCGCGCGCCAGAATACGCCGCGGTAATCGGACAGGATGCCCACGCGCAGGGCGATGTTGAAACCGAGCACGAGACCGCGGCGGAGATTGGTCCGCGTGAGCTTGCCCCTGGTGGGCGTCTTGATCCGGTGCGGATAGGTCCGTTCCACCTGATAGCGGAAGCGCGCGAACAGGTTCTCCGGCTCGTAGGCATGGGCGATGGCCCGGCGCCAGCTCGCCACCACATCGTCGTGCGGACGCTTGAACAGGACGTTGGATTCCAGCGCCGCGTCATGGGTGAGACGTCCCTCGCGGGTCAGCCGGTCCCAGAGCGGCGTCTTCGGCAGGGCCTGGAGTAGGTTCATCGTCAGCACCGGCACCGCCGACTTGTCGACGAAGTCGATGAGCTTCTGCTCCGAGCCGTCCGTTTCGGTGTCGAGGCCGAGGATGATGCCCGATGTCACTTCGAGGCCGAAGCTGTTCAGCGTCTCGATGGCCTCGTACATCGGCACGGCGGCGTTGTGCTTCTTGTCGATGCCCGCCAGCGCGTCCTCTTCCGGCGTCTCGATGCCGACGAAGACGGTCATGAAGTTCGCCTGCCGCATCAGCTCGAGGATGTCGGGCTGCTTGGCCATGTTCAGGGTCGCCTCGCAGGCGAACTGAAGCGGGTAATGGTTCTTCTTCTGCCACTCCACGAGGTGGGGCAGCATGTCCTTCGTCGCCTTGCGGTTGCCGATGAAATTGTCGTCGACGAAGTACACGACGGCCGGATGGCCCGGCTGGGAGATGATCGCATCGAGCTCGCCGAGCATCTGCTCGGGAGTCTTCAGGCGGGGCTGACGGCCGTAGAGCTGCGGGATATCGCAGAACTCGCAGCGATAGGGGCAGCCGGACGAGAATTGCAGGGAACCGATGAGGTAGCGCTTGAGAGGAGCGGCCTCGTAGGCAGGCGCCGGGAAATCGGAGAGCGGCAGACGCTCCTTGGTTTCGAGGCGAACCTGGCTCGCCGGAATGGACACGTCGCGGTCGAGGATCGACACGAGTTCGTCGGTGGCGTCGCCGATCTCGCCGATATGGAGATAGTCGAATTCCGGATATTGCTCGGGAGATCCGGAGACTGAAGGGCCGCCGAGCGCCGTCACCTTACCGGCCGCATGCGCCCGAGCGTAGATGTCCCGGATCTGGGGTGCCTGGATGTGCATGCCCGATACGAACACCGCATCGGCCCAGGCGAAATCGTCCGGCCCGGCCCGTTTGATGTTCTCATCGATGAACCGGTACTCCCATTCCTCCGGCATGTAAGCCGCGATGAGGAGCAGGCCCTGAGGCGGCATGAACGCCTTTACCCCACCCATTAACGGGTAGGCGTGGGCGAAAGTCCCGAAGGACGGCGTGTATGCGGGAAAGACGCACAGGATGCGTCGTTTCGAGGTGACGGAGAGGGTGCATCGCATGGCGGCATACCTAGCACAGACAGGTGCGAAGGCGTCACCCTCGCATGTTGATTTCTTTGCCCTTTCCAGGGCGGGTTTTGATCGTGCCCAAGCCGGAGCCGTGACGTTCGCGCGCGTTTGACGCAGCCTCGAACGGGCCGCGTCGATTCAAGCGTGCGATGCGACTGTCCGGCATCGGCCGGTAAGCTTCGAATGGCCCGGAGAGCCTATTCCACCACGGCTTCGTCACCATCGAGGACGAGGCGCCGCAATGTCCGGAGAGCGCTGTCCAGACGCGCGAAAGGTGGCGAGCCGAGGGCGAGGCGCACCCCATTCTCCGGCGTCGAGGTCCCGACGGCGAAGGCGCTGGCGGGGGATACCGCGACACCGTTGCGCGCCGCGGCAGCCGCATAGCGTTCGGCGCTCCAATGGGAGGGCAACGAGAGCCAGAGGTGGAAGGCTCTCGGGTCACCCCGCACGTCGAGGCCCGCCAATGCTTCCCTGGCGGCATGCTGGCGCGCGGTCGCGTCCGCCCGCTTGGCGGTCTCGATCCGCCTCGCGGTTCCGTCGTCGATGAGGTGGAGTGCCATCGCCAGGGGAAGGCCGCTCGCCGTCCAGGCTCCCGTGCGGATCGCGGCGCCGAGCCGCTGCACCAAACCGGAGGGCGCCGCGACGAAGCCCAGGCTCAGGCCGGGAGCCAGCCGTTTCGACAGGCTGTCGATGAGGATCACGCGGTCCGGTGCCAGGGCCGCCAAGGGTTCCTCGTCACACAGGAAGCCGTAGACGGAATCCTCGATACAGATGAGGTCGTGCCGGTGGAGGGCCGACGCTACGGCGCGCCGCCGTTCCGCGCTCATGCTCTGGCCGAGGGGGCTTTGCAGGACGGGCTGCAGATAGAGGGCCCGCATAGGCTTCTCCCCATGCGCTCGCTCGATGGCATCGGGGGTCACCCCCTCCGCATCCATCGGTAGGGCGACGAGCTCGATACCGAGGCGGTGCGCGAGGCCTTTGACGATGGGATAGGTCATGGCCTCCACCCCGATCCGGTCGCCGGGTTGGGCCAGCGCCGCTATGGCCGCAGCGATGCCCTGACGTCCCGTCCCGGTGAAGAGGACGGTTTCGGGATCGGCCGACCACCCTCCCCGCGCGAAGAAACCGGCCGCCTTGGCTCGCGCCGGCCCGGCCGCACCCGGCCTGACGGGTGGGAACGTGGCCTGAATCCGAGCCGGATCGAGAAGAGGCTTGAGGCTGGCGGCGAGATCCGCCGCTTGATGGGGCAGGATGGAGAAGACGTGTTCGAGATTGACGAGGCCGCCTTCCGCCTCTCGTTCGCCTGCCGCGTCCGGCTCCGCGTTGCGGATGAACGTACCGCGGCCGACTTCTCCGGTGACGAGCCCGCGCCGCGTGAGCTCCGCATAGACTCGACTGGCGGTAGAGACGGCGATCCCGCGCTCGTATGCGAATTGCCGTTGCGTCGGCATCCGGCTTCCCGGGGCCATGCGCCCCTGCGCGATATCCGCAGCGATCCCGTCCGAAATCATCCGGTAGTCGGCCAAGCTCATATTGCTCCGAGTGCAATGTATTGATTGATTCGATTCAATTTCGGATCAATGACGAGTTGCGAGCGAATGGAGCCCCATCGAAATGCCGAACCGCGATACACTAGGGCCGATCCTAAGTCCCGATCCGAAGGTCGCTTTCCTTCCTAGCCTAAGGACCTCTTCCGACCAAGCACAGAGGCAACTTTCACCTGGGCCCCTCGGGATCCTATCAATCTGGCTCAGGCGCTTCACCGGGAGGCGTACAATTCGGGAATTGACCTCGGAGCAAATTAGAGAGCTCGATCTCGATCCCGTGGCTTTGCGCCTGGAAGCCGCGAAACCGTTCTGGCGTGCATGAACCTGAAGACAGCGTCGGAATCCGGGAGCAGGCTTGTGCCGACGGGTCGCAAAGCTCTTCGGCTACCGAGCGAGGAATTATCCACGCTCAGGTTCCCGGCGCTGCCGGGTATCTCGGACCCGGTTCCGGGTAGCCGCGACGTCATCGGATTCATCGGCTTTCACGGACGGTTCAATGGCGAAGATAATCCCTGTCTTTTTAGGCTCGCATTGGAACCTATATTCCAGCATCACTCAAATATTTGAAAAACCATTGTATTGATTCCGCTGTCGATCGGAAACACCATCATATCGTCAAGTTTCGGGGCATGGCTCGTGGTCGACGATACGACCCGGGCGGCACGGTCGACGGCCGAGCACAGCCCACCGCGACGCGACGACCTTATCCTCGCCGGAGCGCGCCCGTGTCCTTCAGAACCCTTCTTGCCGCTCGTATCGCGCTGGCCGCCTTGGCGTTGCCGACGATCGGGCATGTGGCGGCGCATGCCGCCGAACAGAAACAAGCCCAAACCAGCCCCCTCGTATCCACCGAGTGGCTCGAGGCCAACCTAAGCTCGCCGAAGCTGCGGATCGTCGAGGTCAGCGTGGAGCCGGGCGTGTACGAGCGCGGCCACATACCCAATGCGCAGAACGTCCTCTGGCACACGGATCTCGTGGAGACGGTGAGCCGCGACATCGCGGGACCGGACAAGTTCGCCGCCCTGATCCGGCGTCTCGGCATCGACCGCGACACCACGGTGATCCTCTACGGCGACAACAACAACTGGTTCGCCGCTTGGGGGGCTTGGGTGTTCGCGCAGTACGGTCTCGTCGACAACGTGAAGCTGCTCGATGGTGGCCGCAAGAAATGGGAGGCCGAGAAGCGGCAGCTCGATACCCGCAGCCCCGACGTGGCCGCCTCGGCCTTCCCCGTCACGCCGGTCTCGACGGGCCAGCGCGCCCGTCTCGCGGACGTGCTCGCCGTCGCGCGCAAGGAGCGGGACGAGACGATCCTCGATATCCGCTCGCCGGATGAGTTCTCGGGCAAGCTCATCGCGCCGGCAGGCGTGCAGGAACTCGCGATCCGGGCAGGGCACATCCCCGGTTCGGTGAACGTGCCCTGGGCCAAGGCCGTGAACCCGGACGGCACCCTGAAATCCGTGCCGGAGCTGAAGAAGCTCTACGCCGATGTGGGGATCGATGGGTCCAAGCCGGTCATCACCTCCTGCCGCATCGGCGAGCGCTCGAGCCATTCCTGGTTCGTGCTCAGCCGCGTCCTCGGCTACCCCGTGCGGAATTACGACGGTTCCTGGACGGAATACGGAAACGCCGTCGGCGTGCCGGTGGTGAACCTCGCCGGGACGGTGTGGTCGGGCAAGTGACGGCCTCGCCGATATCCGAACCTCCAGCGCCCGGTCCTTCGACCGGTCGTTCCCCCGTGCCGTTGCGGGTCGCGTCGGCGGCCCTGATCGGCGCGAGTATCCTGGCCGCCGCCTTGAATCTCTCCGGCGATCCCGGCAGCGGCCGGCTCGCGCTCTCGCTGACATTCGGAGCCCTGTTCGGCTTCGTGCTCCAGCGCTCGCGCTTCTGCTTCTTCTGCCTGTGGCGCGATCTGATCGACCGACGAGACCCGCGCGGCGCCCTCGGCATCCTCGCCGCGCTCGCCGTCGGCACGGTCGGCTACGCTGTCGTGCTGGGGGCATGGCTGCCCGATCCGAGTGGGGTGCGGCTGCCGCCAGACGCCCATATCGGTCCCGTCGGGCCGATTCTCGCCCTTGCCGGTGCCGCCTTTGGAGCAGGCATGGCGATCTCAGGCTCTTGCATCGGCGCTCATCTCTACCGCCTCGGCGAGGGATCTCCCACGGCACCGTTCGCCCTGGTCGGAACAGCCCTGGGCTTCGTCCTCGGCTTTCTCACCTGGAACACGCTCTATCTCGCCAGCATTTCGGAGGCGCCCGTCATCTGGCTGCCCCGGCATCTCGGCTATGCCGGCAGCCTCGTCCTCACTCTCGCGGTCCTGGCGGCTCTCGCGGTGCCTCTTCTGCGGTGGCTGCCGCCCGCCGATGCGGCGCCATCGAGGCGCGTCGCGCCGCTGCTTGCCGTCTTCGTCGAGCGTTGGCCGACCTGGCTCGGCGGACTCGCTGTCGGCGCTCTCGGAACCTTGGCGTATCTCAGGGTCGGCCCCCTCGGCGTCACCGCCGAGATTGGCGGACGGGCGAGGCAGGCCGCTGCCGGGCTCGATCTCCTGCCCACGCGCCTCGAAGGGCTCGACGGGTTTCGTGGCTGCGCCACCGCCATCCGCGATGCGATCCTGACGCCGAACGGGGTATTCATCGCGGGGCTCGTCGCGGCGTCCCTGGCCGCTGCTCTGGCGGCGGGGGAGTTCCGCCCCGCCCTGCCGACGCGGGGCCAGGCCGTGCGCGGTCTCGTCGGCGGCCTTCTCCTCGGCTGGGGCGCCATGACCGGTCTCGGCTGCAGCGTCGGAACGTTGCTATCGGGAATCATGGCCGGAGCCGCATCCGGATGGGTCTTCGGCGCGGCGATGTTCGCCGGCCTCACCGCGACGCTTCTCGCTGGCCGGCGTCTGAAGCTTCTCGCTTAGACAAAAAAAACGCCCGGCCATGACGGCCGGGCGTTTCCTATTTTCGTGAGGTGACTACCGATCAGGCGGTCAGCACGGTCGACGGCTCGACCTTCACACCGGGGCCCATCGACGACGTGACGGCGATGCGCTGGATGTAGGTGCCCTTGGCGCCGGCCGGCTTGGCCTTGGCCACCGCGTCGGCGAACGCCTTGATGTTCTCGACGAGCTTGGTCTCGTCGAAGGAGACCTTGCCGATGCCGGCATGGACGATGCCAGCCTTCTCGACGCGGAACTCCACCGAGCCGCCCTTGGCGCCGGCGACCGCGGACTTCACGTCCATGGTGACGGTGCCGACCTTCGGGTTCGGCATCAGGCCGCGCGGGCCGAGCACCTTGCCGAGACGACCGACGAGTGGCATCAGGTCCGGGGTCGCGATGCAGCGGTCGAACTCGATCTTGCCGCTCTGGACGATCTCGAGCAGGTCCTCTGCGCCGACGATGTCGGCACCGGCTGCCTTGGCCTCGTCGGCCTTGGCGCCGCGGGCGAACACCGCCACCCGCACGGTACGGCCGGAGCCGTTCGGCAGGTTGCAGACGCCGCGGACCATCTGGTCGGCGTGGCGCGGGTCGACGCCGAGGTTCATCGAGATCTCAACGGTCTCGTCGAACTTGGCGCTGGCCTTCTGCTTCACCAGGGCGATCGCCTCGGCGATCGGGTAGAGCTTGAGCGCGTCGATGCCCTCGCGGGCGGCGCGGATGCGCTTGCCTTCATGTGCCATTGTGCCCTCCCCCTTAAGCGACGACGTCGAGGCCCATGGCCCGCGCGGAGCCACGGATCATGGCGACGGCGGCGTCAACCGAGTCGCAGTTCAGGTCGGGCATCTTCTTCTCGGCGATCTCGCGAAGCTGAGCTTCGGTGACCTTGCCCACCGTCGGGCCCTTGCCCGGAGTCTTGGAGCCGGAAGCCGGCTTCTTGCCGATCTTCAGACCGGCAGCCTTCTTCAGGAAGAAGGTGACCGGCGGCTGCTTCATCTCGAAGGTGAAGGAGCGGTCCTGATACGCCGTGATGACGACCGGGATCGGGGTGCCCTTCTCGATCTGAGAGGTCTTCGCGTTGAAGGCCTTGCAGAATTCCATGATGTTGAGGCCGCGCTGACCGAGCGCGGGACCGATGGGCGGCGACGGGTTCGCGGCGCCGGCCGGAACCTGAAGCTTCACGTAGCCCGTGATCTTCTTTGCCATAGGGACTGCTCCCAAATGTAGCCCGTCGCCCGGCTGCCTCGAGCACGGACGATACGAGCGGTTGCAGGTCGCGGTGCGATCCGTGGATCCCGGCGGCAAACCGGGCGGACCTCCCGCGGGTTATGACGAACGCGAATCGCGGACGGCGAGGAGGCTTTGCCTACCTTCGCCATCCGCGTTTCGTCATTCGCCTGACGATCAGACCTTCTCGACCTGAGCGTATTCGAGTTCCACCGGAGTGGCGCGACCGAAGATCGACACGGCGACCTTGAGGCGCGAACGGCTCTCGTCGATTTCCTCGACGGTGCCGTTGAAGGAGGCGAAGGGACCGTCGGAGACGCGGACGGTCTCGCCGATCTCGAAGGAGATCGAGGGCTTGGGACGATCGACGCCCTCGGCGACCTGCCCCTTGATCCGCTCCGCCTCGGAATCGGGAATCGGCACCGGCTTCGACTTGTCGGCGCCAAGGAAGCCCGTGACCTTCGGGGTGTTCTTGATGAGGTGGTAGACTTCGTCGGTGAGGTCGCATTTCACCAGGACGTAGCCCGGGAAGAACTTGCGCTCGGCATCGACCTTGCGGCCGCGGCGAACCTCGACGACCTTCTCGGTCGGAACCATGACCTCGTCGAACAGCTCCATCAGCCCGCGCTGCGCCGCCTGATCCTTGATGGACTGCGCGACCTTGTTCTCGAAATTCGAGTAGGCGTGGACGATGTACCAGCGTTTCGACACGGTTCTCACCAAATCCTGACGTCGGCCTGCCCGGTCGCGACGACGCGCCCAGGAAGACTCAGTTGTTCTAGGCGCCGACCCCGAGGATCAGGGTCACGATGTAGCGCAGTGCCTGGTCCACGACGGTGAAGAAGATGCTCGCCGCCACCACCATGATGAACACCATGATCGTCGTCACGGTAGTCTCCTTGCGGCTCGGCCACGTGACCTTGCGGCCCTCGTCGCGCACCTGGGACAGGAACTCGGCCGGGCCGACGCGCTTGGGCGCGGGCCGCACGGGCGGAGTGCCCCGAGGCGGCGTCGGCGTGGCGGCGCCGCGCTGCGGAGTGCGCGCCAGATCCGCCTTCTTCGTTGCTTCGTTCGATGCCATTGATGCCAACAACAGGGAAAATCGGCCCTGACCGGAAAGCGGACCGGTGCGGAGGCTCTGGTCGAAGCCCGCACCGAACACATTTACCGATCTCGGAATGCGAACGCTCTAGCGCAAGTCCCGGGTCTTGTCGACCGTCGCGGACATGTCGACAGAAAGCTGGAGACACGCTCCGGTTCGACATTCCCGATGGGAGGCCGATCCGGCATTGCGCTTAAGGAAAACACTGGCAGGAGTGGAGGGACTCGAACCCGCAACCTCCGGTTTTGGAGACCGGCGCTCTGACCAGTTGAGCTACACTCCTACGCGGGACGCTCAATGCCCGATCATTTCCGTCGGCGCAAGAGCCCAAGGCGTGCCGCCGCCGAAATTGCGATGGTACAGCTGTCACGGCTCCTCGAACCGGCCAAGATAGGCTGGCGGCACATGCCCGACGAGCCAGACACCGTTGTCCGCACGGTAGAAATGCGTGCCGGCCTGCCACATGCTCTGCGCCGCGACGGTGAGGACGGCTGGTTTCCCGTGCCGCCGGCCGACGCGGCGGGCGGTTTCCGCCTCGGAGGAGAGATGGACGTGGTTCCTCGCGCCGGGCCTGAGGCCGTCGGCCAGGATGGCCGGAACCGCATGGATCGCGGTGCCATGGAACAGGATGGGCGGCGGTTTACAGGGAGCGAGATCCAGGGTCACCTCGACGGAATGCCCCTGGGCCGCCCTAATCCGCGAACCGTCCGGCGACAGGGTGAAGCGTTTCTTGTCACTCGTGGCGACGATCTCGTCGAGGGTAACGCGATCGATGGCTGTCCCGGATCGGAGGGCGGCCGCAAGCAGGGTGTCGATCTCGACCCACCCCTGACGATCCAGGGTGATCCCGATCGCATCCGGGGCATGCCGCAGCACGTAGCTGAGAAACTTGCTGGTTTCCTTGCTCACGACGGGCTCCTGTTTCCCGGTGGCGTTCGCTCAAAACAAAAGAGCCGGCGCGAAGCCGGCTCTTTCGAACATTACAGGTGGGGCGAGCCGCGTCGCCGAAACGGCGCGGCTCTCCGCATTCTCAGTCGTTGATGGCTGCGACGACGCCTGCGCCGACGGTGCGTCCGCCTTCACGGATGG
>NZ_JAVTJA010000030.1:0-27125 GCF_031843785.1 Methylobacterium sp. WCS2018Hpa-22 | reverse complement strand
AGAGGCTTAGAGATGTGTCCCGACCCAACGTGGGCGGGCGCAGCTCTAAGGACGGACGGCGAAGAGGCGACGTCAAACGAAAAGGTGCCCCGACCTCGCGGCCGGAGCACCCGTGGACGAAGACGAGACCGGGGCGCGAAGCCCCAGGGCCTCAATCCTCCTTCTTGTCTTCTTCAGCCTCGGCGGCCTCTTCGGCCTCAGCCTCGGCCTTCTCTTCGGCAGCTTCGGTCGACTGCGCCTCGGCGATCGCGGCCTCTTCGGCCTCGACCTCGGCGCCGAGCACGGTCGGCGGCACGACGTTGGCGACGACGGCCTCGGCCTCACCGGTGAAGGTCGTGTTGGCCGGCAGCTTCACGGCTTCGATGTGGATCGAATCGCCGATCTGGAGACCGGTGAGATCGACCTCGACCGCGTCGGGGATCGCGTCTGCGGGCACTTCGAGCGAGAGCGTGTGCAGGACGACGTTCAGGGTGCCGCCATTCTTCTTGATGCCGGGGGCCTCATCCTCGTTGATGAAGTGCACGGGCACTTCGACGGTGAGGCTCTGGCCGGCGACGACACGCAGGAAGTCGACATGCAGCGGCACACCGGTCACCGGATCGAGCTGGAAGTCGCGCGGGATCGCGCGGGTCTTGCGACCACCGGCATTGATCTCGAACAGCGTGGTCTTGAAACCGCCGGCATAGATCAAGGTCCGGGTGCGGACGAGGTCGATGGCGATGGATTGCGGAGCCTGGCCACCACCATAGATGACGGCGGGAACGTTGCCCTGGCGACGAACTTCCCGGGCGGCCCCCTTGCCGACCCGGTCGCGTGCCACGGCCTCAAGCGGCTTTACTGCGCTCATGGCGTGATCCTTCAAACAAAACAGAAAAAAGCCGCGAAACGCCAAAGGCCGCCCGAAACGGACGGCCCTCACCGATCCACGACGCGCCCGTGCCTCCAAGGGTGTCTGGCGGGCGCGTGTGGTGCATACCCGCAAGTGACCGGAAGTGCAATGTTTCCGCTTCGATGGCCTTCGCCCGCATATCGGAAGACATCGTTGCGATCTGCTCCGGCGCGCGACCGGTGCTGAAGCAGACTCGTCGAATTCCGGCCGCCCGTCCTATTTCGGGCCGCCTCCCCCGCCCCCCCCCGTGGCCAGGTTGCGGCGGGTATCGGCCTGCCCGCTGACATCGCCGAAATACTTCGTCGCATCACCGAGCTGCATCGACGGCATGCAATTGGGGGTGCAGGAATAGGATTCCCGGTCCAGTCCGCGCTGCACCGTGACGATCGAGCCTTGAGCGGCTTGGACGCTGACGATGGATTCGGCGAGCATAGTGCCGGACGCGTCGAGGGCGATGAGATTGGTAGAGCCGAAGCTCTTGCCGGTCAGGATGACGATCCCGTTCCGCTGGAGCGCCACATCCGCCACCAGCGGGTTGCCGACGATCACCGTCTGCGTCCGCTCGGGCAGGCGAATGACCTTGGCATTGTCGACGCTCACCGCCACGGTGGCCGGGGCCGTCTCCGCCAGGGCGGGCACCGCGCCGAGGGCGAGGCAGAGAGCCACTCCGACCCCTCGAGCGTGGCGCGTCAGGCGCGAGGGTGTCGGCAGTGACCGGTGGCCCATGGCTCTGATGCTCTCGGCTAAACCCGCGCGTTTCCGGCTGAGCCCCCATGCGGAACGGCCAGCCTCTCTTCGTCAGGCGAGTGTTAAGCACGTGGTGGTGAACGAAGCGCTAAGGCCGTTCGGCACAAATCCCGACGCATCGGTCCGTGCCGTCTCGACGAAATGATTTGGCATCATGTCGCCATGGCGACTGTCATGGCAGTAGATTTTTCACGAGATGCAGCGGAGTTTGTTCTTCGCGGAATGTGTAAAAACACATCTTTTTCATTCATTTCCCTTTTACCAAAAGACAATCGAGGGGTTCTCGACGCTATTTGCATGGCCGATTTAACCCAATCTCAAGAGAAAACGGGCAATGTTGTTTTCAGTCGCCGATCGAGACAAGGCAACGTTCGACGGCAACTTGGCAAGACAACCAATCGGGAAATACTGTTATGTCGAGCATCTTCAAGCGTTTTGCCGCCGATGAATCCGGCGCTACGGCCATCGAATACGGCCTCATCGCCTCGCTCATCGCGGTGGCTATCATTACTGGGCTTACCACTCTTTCGGGTAGCATTACGGGCGCCTTCGATAAAGTTGGGTCGAGTTTGGCCAAGTAAGTAACGCTGAGTGGCTCCATAAAGTCATCCGTTGCAGAATTCTGTGCCGGTCATGCTTTAACCGGATGTCCATTGGTACAGTAATAGCGCCGTCAGACGGTCTTTTTAGATCGTCCGACGCTGCCATTTGTATTATTTCGGCGTTGTTGGTTCCGCCGTCCATGATCATGGCCTTACTCACTTTGCTAATAATAACAACCTGACCGGTTTCGGATCACCGGAACCCGCCGGGCGTATTTTCCGGCCGAGATCGAGGCTGTTCCCATGGCAAGCGTCGTGCTGCTGATCGTGTTTCCGTTCCTGATGGCCTATGCGGCCGTCCGCGACCTGTTGACCATGCTGATCCCGAACATGGTGTCCCTTCTCCTGCTGGCAGGCTTCGCTCTGTTCGCGGTCGCGACGGGATTATGGGGATGGGACCTCATGAACCATCTCGGTGCCGGGGCAGTGACGCTGGTCGTTACTTTTACCCTCTTCGCCTTGGGCAAAATCGGCGGTGGCGATGCCAAGCTTGCCGCTGCAACGGCGGTATGGATCGGGTTCGACCGGTTGTTTGAGTATCTGGCAGTCGCCTCGCTCGCCGGGGGTGCGCTCTCCCTGGCGATCCTGATGGCGCGGGCGCATCCGCTGCCGCCGCTGCTCGGCCGTCTGCCCTTCGCCCTCCACCTGCACGATGCGAAGACGGGCGTGCCCTACGGAATCGCCCTCTCCTTCGGCGCCCTGATCGTGATCCCGGAGACCATGACCTGGGCAAGAATGATGGCATCGTGATATAAGATGCACGTCCAGGGTGAGCTTGCCGAGCCCGGTCTGAAGCCTGGAAAGTCCTGACCTCAGCAAGAGCAGACCTGTCGCAGGACAGTCGCATTCGGCCATCGTTAGTTTTTGTTAACCGTAATTTGAGGAATCCCGTCGAACAAGGGATGGTGACGGCACGAGGCCGTCCTGTCAGGTTCGAACACGGCGATGAAACCAGCCCGCCTTGCCGTTCTCGCCATCGCCCTCGCCGCCGGGGGCGGGGCCGCGTTTCTGATGAGCGGCAGCGATGCACCGCCCCCGGCCCAGCCGGTGGTCCAGGCGCCCCCTCCCCCGCTCCCGGTCACGGATGTGCTGGTTGCCGCCGCCGACCTGCCGATGGGGCAGAACATCCAGGCAGCCGACCTGCGTTGGCAGCCCTGGCCCGACCAGGCAATCACCGTCGGCTACATGACGCGCTCTGTGTCGCCCAACGCCATGGAAACCATCATCGGTTCGATCACCCGCAGCGCCTTCCTCGCGGGCGAGCCGATCCGCCCGCAGAAAATCGCGCGGTCCGACGGCGGCTTCATGGCGGCGATCCTGCCCTCCGGCATGCGTGCCGTCGCCATCGTCACCGATACGCGCGGCTCGAGTTCGGCCGGCGGCTTCATCCTCCCCAACGACCATGTCGACGTCATCCGCACCTATCGGGACGAGGATGCTTCGCGCTCCGGCGGTGGCGAGGCGCAGATCTCCGAGACCCTGCTCACCGACATCCGCGTGCTCGCCGTCGGCCAGATCGTCCAGGAGAAAAACGGGACGAATGTCGTCACCGGCGAGACGGCGACCCTCGCCTTGACGCCGTCCCAGGCCGAAACCGTCACCCTGGCGCAGAAGGTGGGACAGCTCTCCCTCTCCCTGCGCAGCCTCGTGGATGCCGGCCGAACCGTGGATGCCGTACCCGAGACGCAGCAGGATTCCGCGATCACCGTCGTGCGCTTCGGCGTCGCCAGACAACAACCGCGTCGCTGAGATGCCGAACCGCGCGATGTTCAAGGATTCTTCGATGACCACGAGACATCGCGTCCGCGTGGGCAGCCTGGCCGCGTTCGCGGCCCTCGTGGGGCTGACATCCCCGGCCCCGCCCGCTGTGGCGGCGCCGAGAGACAGCTTCACGCCCGCCCCGATCGTCGATGTCGGGGGCAATGAATCCGGCACCTCGCGCCGCGTCGAGCTGACGACCGGGCGCTCCCTCGTGATCGACCTGCCGCGCGACGCCAAGGAGGTCTTCGTCGCCAATCCGAAAGTGGCCAACGCCGTGGTGCGCTCGACCCGCAAGGTCTTCGTGATCGGCATGGAGGACGGAGCGACCTCGATCTTCATCATGGATGCCGAAGGCCGCCAGATCACCGCCCTCGACGTCACCGTGGCGCGCGACCTCAAGCTCGGAACCCTGCGGCAGATCCTGCTCCAGAGCATCGTTGGCGGGCGGTTCGACATCCGGACCGCGGGGGATTCCCTGATCCTGTCGGGCACGGTCGGTTCCGCTGCGGAGGCGGCCCAGGCCATGGACATCGCCACTGCCTTCGTTGGTCAGTCCGGCGGCGGTGCCGGCGGTCCTGGCGCGAAGGGCGCGGTCATCAACAACCTCACCATCCGGGGCAAGGATCAGGTGATGCTCCGCGTCACCGTGGTCGAGGTCGCACGGACGGTACTCAAGCAGTTCGGCGTCAATCTCAGCGGCAACTGGTCCGGATTCAACCTCGCGAACGTCGCGCCCTTCGGTCTCAATGGCGGGCAATTCCCGAACGGGAACGAGATCAGGGCGACGATCAACGCAGGCGGCGGGGCGAGCGTCTCGGCGACCTTGCGCGCCTTCGAGCAGGCCGGCGTCTCGCGCATTCTCGCGGAGCCGACGCTCACCGCCATTTCGGGGGAATCCGCCAAGTTCACGGCCGGCGGCGAGCTTCCCGTGCCCGCCACCCAGAACTGCACCGGCGGCGTCTGCACCACCGGCATCACGTTCAAGACCTATGGCGTGACCCTGAACTTCACGCCGGTGGTGATGGCCGAGAACCGCATCTCCGTGCGCGTCGCGACGGAGGTCTCCGAGATCGACCAGACGAACTCCTTCACCTTCACCCAGGGCGATTCCACGGTCTCGGTGCCCGGTTTCACCTTGCGCAAGACCGAGACCACGGTGGAGCTCGCCTCCGGCGGAACCATGATGACCGCCGGCCTGATCCAGCAACGCAACAAGGCCTCCGTCGGCGGTCTGCCCGGCCTCGTGAACCTGCCCATCCTCGGAGCCCTGTTCCGTTCGCGCGACTACCAGCGCCAGGAAACCGAACTCATGATCATGGTGACGCCCTACATCGCTAAGGCGATGGAGGCGAAGCAGGTGGCGCGGCCGGATGACGGCTTCATCGATGCCCAGGACGGCCAGGGGATCCTGCTCGGACGCTTGAACCGGGTCTACGGTTCGGCTCGCACCGCGCCGCTCGGCGCCACGTATCGCGGACGCGTCGGCTTCATCACCGACTGACGCCCCGTGCGAGATCCGCGCAGCCACGACATTGCAGGACGAAGCGGCCCCGGCCCCATCAGGACCCGACCCCCATGTCACTCATCCCGTTCCGCTCCCCCCTCGCCGTGCTCGCCTCGATCGCCCTGGCCGCGACTTTGGGTGCCTGCCGCGCCGACCGCGCCGAGACCACCGGTTCGCTCTATCCCGCCGATTACCGGGCCCGTCATCCCATCGTGCTCGCCGACGACACGCGCTCGCTCGATGTCTTCGTCACCGGTACCGGTCATATCGATCCGCGACAGCGCGCCGATATCGAGGCCTTCCTGCTGGAATTCCGCCGCTACGGGCGCGGCACCGTGATCCTCGACATGCCGCGCGGCGTCTCGCCGTCGCTCGGCGCAGCCGTGGAGCGGACCGGTGCCGGTATCCGCAGGCTGGGTGCAGAGAACGGTGTCGGCGGAGGGCAGATGGTGGTCACCGGCTACGCGGTCGCGGACCCATTCCTCGCCTCGCCCCTGCGCCTCAGCTTCCGGCGCCTGGAGGCGAAGGTCGGCAACCAATGCGGCCTGTGGCCCCAGGATCTCGGGGCCGGAAGCCCTGCCTTCTCCGCGCGCAACGAGACGCATTGGAACCTCGGCTGCGCCATGCAGTCCAATGTCGCGAGCCAGGTCGCCGATCCGGTGGACCTCGTGCGCGGACGCCCGGAGGGGCGCATCGACGCGGTCCAGCGCACTATGGACATCAACAAACTGCGCGAGGGCAAGGATCCGTCAACCATATGGCGCCAGGATGGGAAGACGTCGGTGAAGGCAGCCATCGATAACTGATCGACGCTCCCCTTCCGTCGTTCGACAGAGCTTCGGCCTTCGTTTCCAACCAGAGACCGGACCCCGCCCCATGCCCGATATCAACGAGTCACCCGAGCGCATCATCGCTCCGGTGCCGCGGATCACGATCCAGGCATTCTGCGAGACCGGCGAAACGGCCGCGACGATCGAGGCGGCCGGGAGCGACAGGCGGCTGCAGAAGGCGCAGATCAAGATCCAGATGGGCGGTGGTCCCGCCGCCGTCGAGGCGTTCCGTCACGCGCCCACGCCGAACGTCGTCATCATCGAGACGCAGAGCGCGAAGTCGCGTCCCCTGGAGATCCTCGATTCCCTGGCGGAAGTCTGTGACGAAGGGACGAAGGTCGTCGTCATCGGCCATGTCAACGACGTGCAGCTCTACCGCCAGTTCATCCAGCGCGGCGTGAGCGAGTACCTGATGGCGCCGGTGGAGCCGGTCGTCCTGATCCAGGCCCTGTCCGACCTGTTCACTGCGCCCGGCGCCCGGCCGGTGGGGCGCACCATCGCGGTGGTGGGCGCCAAGGGCGGCGTCGGCTCGTCCACCATCGCCCACAACCTCGCCTGGACCGTGGCACGCGAGCACGCGATGGCCACCGTCATCGCCGATCTCGACATCGCCTTCGGGTCGGCGAGCCTCAACTTCAACCAGGATCCGCCGCAGGGCATCGCCGAAGCGGTCTTCGCGCCCGAGCGCCTCGATTCCAACCTCCTCGACCGGCTGCTCTCGAAATGCAGCGACAATCTCTCGCTTCTCTCCGCGCCCGCCACCCTCGACCGGACGACGGACCTGAACGAGACCTCCTTCGACAACCTCATCGACCTGATGCGGGCGGCCGTGCCCTGCGTGGTCCTCGATGTCCCCCATACCTGGTCGGCCTGGACCCGGCGCCTGCTGATCTCGTCCGACGAGATCATCCTCGTCGCCCAGCCTGAACTCGCCTCCTTGCGCAACCTCAAGAACCTGCTGACCCTGCTGCAGCAGAACAGGCCGAACGACGCCCGTCCGCGCATCGTCCTCAACAGCGTCGGCGTGCCGAAGCGGCCGGAAATCTCGGCCGGCGAGTTCGCGAAGGCCCTGGACGCCACGCTGACGGCGACGATTCCCTATGACCCCGCCCTGTTCGGCACGGCGGCGAATAACGGCCAGATGATCGCCGAGGTCCAGGCCGGCGCCAAGGCGTCGGACGTGTTCTCCGAACTCGCCGCACGCATGATCGGCCGCCCCGAGGCGCGCCGCCCCCGCGGGAAGCTGTTCGAGCCCCTCTTGTCCCGGTTGTCCCGACGCAAGGCGTCCTGATGGACCCGAACCGTGAGGAGCCCTGTCATGTTCGGTAGGAGGAGCACCGGCACGGCGGTCGCGGCCACCATCGCGGTTCCGTCGACACCCAAGCCATCGGCCTCCATCCCGGTCTTCGACGACCATGCCGCCGAGGCGAAGAAACCGCAGGCGGAGCGGCCCGTCCCGGTCCGGGAGACGGTGAAGTCGGAGGACTATTTCCGCACCAAGAGCATGATCTTCGGCGCGCTGATCGAGGCCATCGATCTGGCGCAGCTGTCGCGTCTCGACGTCGAATCGGCGCGCGAGGAGATCCGTGACATCGTCTCGGAGATCATCGGCCTCAAGAACATCGTCCTGTCCATCGCCGAGCAGGAGGAACTCCTCGACGACATCTGCAACGACGTGCTCGGCTACGGGCCGCTCGAGCCGCTTCTGGCCCGCGACGACATCGCCGACATCATGGTCAACGGCGCCAACCGAGCCTTCATCGAGGTCGGTGGCAAGATCCAGCTGACCAATGTGCGCTTCCGCGACAACCAGCAGCTGATGAACATCTGCCAGCGCATCGTCAGCCAGGTCGGCCGGCGCGTCGACGAATCCTCGCCGATCTGCGACGCCCGCCTGCCCGACGGGTCCCGCGTCAACATCATCGCGCCGCCGCTCGCCATCGACGGGCCGGTCCTCACCATCCGCAAGTTCAAGAAGGACAAGCTCACCCTCGACCAGCTCGTGACCTTCGGGGCGATCTCGCCCGAAGGCGCGCGGATCCTCCAGATCATCGGCCGCGTCCGCTGCAATGTCGTCATTTCCGGCGGCACGGGGTCGGGCAAGACCACCCTGCTGAACTGCCTGACGCGCTATATCGACGAGGACGAGCGGATCATCACCTGCGAGGACGCAGCCGAGCTGCAGCTGCAGCAGGCCCACGTCGTCCGCCTCGAGACCCGGCCCGCGAACATGGAAGGGTCGGGGCAGGTCACCATGCGCGACCTCGTGAGAAACTGCCTGCGCATGCGGCCGGAGCGGATCATCGTCGGCGAGGTGCGCGGCCCGGAGGCGTTCGATCTGCTCCAGGCCATGAATACCGGCCATGACGGCTCGATGGGCACGCTCCACGCCAATTCCCCGCGCGAGGCCCTGGCCCGTATCGAATCGATGATCACGATGGGCGGCTTCAGCCTGCCGTCGCGGACCCTGCGCGAGATGATCGTCGGATCCATCGACATCATCGTCCAGGCGACGCGCCTGCGCGACGGTTCGCGCCGCATCACGCACATCACCGAGGTGCTGGGCCTCGAAGGCGACGTCATCATCACCCAGGACCTCTTCGTCTACGACGTGCTGGGCGAGGACGCGAACGGCAAGCTTCTCGGACGCCATCGCTCCACCGGCATCGGCCGTCCGCGCTTCTGGGAGCGCGCGCGCTATTACGGGGAGGAGAAGGCCCTGGCGGCCGCCCTCGACGCGGCCTCAGACGGCGCCGTCACCCCATGAACGGGCTGCAGATGCCCCTCGCCGTCGGGCTCGCGGCAATCGCCGCCGGGGCTGTCGCCTATGTGGTGCTGACGCCGCTCCTGTCGGGCGAGAGCCGCGCGGCCAAGCGCAGGCAGGCCGTCAGCGTGGTGACGTCCCCTGCCCAGCGCGTGGCGACGGCGAGCCGGCGTGAGCAGGTGGCCAGGAGCCTGAAGGAGGTGGAGGCCAAGCGCGGCGGGACGAAGGTCTCGCTCGAGCTCAAGATCGCCCGCGCCGGGCTGGATTGGACGAAGCAGAAATTCTACGCCGTCTCCGCACTCATGGCCGTCGTCACCGGTCTCGTCGTCTTCGTCCTCACCGCGCATACGCTCGCGACTCTCGCGGGCCTCTTCGCCGGCGCCTTCGGCCTGCCTCTATGGCTGCTGAGTTTCCTGCGTAAGAAGCGCATCAAGGCCTTCATCACCGAACTGCCGACCGCCATCGACATCATCACCCGCGGCGTGCGCTCCGGCATCCCGGTGGGCGACTGCTTCCGGATCATCGCCCGGGAAGCTCAGGAGCCGATCCGTGGCGAGTTCCGCCAGGTGGTGGAATCCCAGACCATGGGTCTCACTCTCGGCGACGCCATGGTGCGGATGTACGAGCGGGTGCCCGTCTCCGACGTCAATTTCTTCGCCATCGTCATCGGCATCCAGGGCCGGTCCGGCGGCAATCTGTCGGAGGCTCTCGGCAACCTGTCGAGGGTCTTGCGTGAACGAAAGAAGATGGAGGGGAAAATCCAGGCCATGAGCATGGAGGCCAAGGCGTCGGGCGGTATCATCGCGGCGTTGCCCTTCGTCGTGGCGGTCCTGACCTACCTCTCCAGCCCCGATTACGTCGCGCTGCTCTGGACGACGAATACCGGCAAGATGGCCCTCGTCGCCTCTGCGATTTGGATGTCGATCGGGATCTTCGTGATGAAGAAGATGATCAGCTTCGAGGTCTGACGCCCATGTTGTCCGTCATCGGCGAAAAGCTCATCGACCCGCGCTTCATCGGCATGGTGTTGGCCGGCGTGGCGGCCGCCGCGACGGCCTTCGCCCTGCTGCAGCCGCTTCTGGAGCCCGACAAGCTCAACAAGCGCATGAAGCTCATCGGCGAGGAGCGCGAGGAGTTGCGCCGCCGCGAGCGGGACCGGTTGAACAACAGGTCGACGCTGCGGGTGGCACCGAAAGCCTACATGAAGCGGGTCGTGGACCAGTTCAACCTGAGCCGCTGGCTCGGCACCGACACCGCTCGGCAGCAACTGGTGATGGCGGGATACCGTTCGCCCGGCGCCGAGACCGGGTTCCTGTTCTTCCGGATGGTCATGCCCATCGCGGTCGGGTTGGCGGCGATCGTCTATCTCTTCGTCTTGAAGATCCTGGATTACTCCGTCACCGTCCGCTTCATGATGGTCATCGCCGCCCTGCTGGTCGGCATCAAGGCACCCGAACTCTACCTCATCAACGCCACCAAGAAGCGCCAGGCCGAGATCCGGGCGGCATGGCCCGACGCCCTCGACCTCATGCTGATCTGCGTCGAGTCGGGCATGTCGGTGGAGCACGCCATCCGCCGGGTCAGTATCGAGACCGTCACCCAGTCGGTGGCGTTGGCCGAGGAGCTCGCCGTCACGGCAGCGGAACTGTCCTATCTGCCGGATCGGCGCATGGCGTTCGAAAACCTCGCCAACCGCGTGGGCCTCGATGCCGTCAAGGCGGTCGCGACCGCGCTGATCCAGGCCGAGCGGTATGGCACGCCCGTGGGTCAGGCCCTTCGCGTGCTCTCCCAGGAGAGCCGGGACCAGCGCATGAACGAGGCGGAGAAGAAGGCAGCCGGCCTGCCGCCGAAGCTGACCGTGCCGATGATCCTGTTCTTCCTGCCGGTTTTGTTCGTCGTCATCCTGACGCCGGCAATCATCCAGATCTACCGCTGAGGTCGTATCCGCTTCTCAGGGGAGCGTGGTCCGCCGCTCTGCTCGGAGCGATTGGGATGTCCCTCAGCCCGGCGGGAACTCGCCGGCCGGCGAACGTCCGGGGTATTTCGCGGCTCTGGGCTGTCGCACCGGGGCGGACATGGCCCGCAGAGAGGCGGCGTTGGCCGCCGCATCTTCCGGAGACAGGTCGCCGCTTGTGACCTCTTCCGCCTCCGCGATCTTACCCCGTAATCCGAGGACCAGAGCGAGGTTCTGGCGCACGCGTGCATCCGCGCGCGACTGGGCCACGGCGACGCGCATCACCGCCTCGGCCTGGTCGAGCTGCTTTGCCAGCGCGAAGGACAGTCCGAGATTGGAGAGGACGGTGGGGTCGTTGGGCTGGATCTTGAGGGCGGCCTCATAGAAGCCTTGCGCGCGGACATGGTCGCCCATCTGGTCGGCCACCGCGCCCTGTGCGGACAGGACACGCCAATCCGGCCGCGCCGGGGTATGGGCGTTCTGGAGCACTTCGGCGGCTTCGGTGAAGCGCCCGACCTCCCCCAGGACCTTTCCGTAGGCGGCCAGAACGGCCGAATTCTTCGGGTTGCGCAGAGCCGTCTGCTGAAGCACCGCCACGGCTTGGGGCTTCTGGTTCGTGGCCCTGAGTGCCTGCGCATAGCGCAGGGCGAGGCCGACATCGTTCTGGTCGGCATTGTATTTCTGACCGAGCGCGTCGACGTCGCCGAGGCTCACGACGTTGCGGTCCGGCCCCCGTCCGAAATTCTTGATGGAGAAGCCGCCGATGGAGCCCGTGGTTTCCGGAGAGCGCGACTGGCAGGCGCTCGCCAGAAGGCCGAGCAGCGCCACGCCGGCCAGGCGTAGCGGCAACCGCATGGGAGTCGGTGAACCCGGATGAGGCTGGTCTGAACGCAACGACACCATGACGTGCTCCGCACGAGCCTGCCGGTCGACGCTTCACGCCACCGGTGGCGCAGTGATAGACCGTTAACCCTAATCGCCGGTTAACCCGACTTTAGGGCTTCAGCGGATCAGCCGGCCGCGCCACGCAACGCCCCCGAGAATCCATCCTGTCCCATCTCAGCGCCGACGATCCCTCCGCCCTGCCGATCTGCTGCCTCCGGAGCGACGAGTGGAGCGGCTTCGAAGCGGAGCTCGGCCCGAGGCACAGGGCCTTCGCCAAAGCGACCGACTTCCTGCCGAAAGCCGGGCGGGTGGCGCTTCTTCCCGCCGAGGATGGGACGATCGAACGGATCCTGTTCGGCCTCGGCGACGGGGCCGATCCGTTCCTCGCGGGCAAACTGCCCTCGCTGCTGCCGCCCGGAACCTACCGCCTCGAACCGAGGGCTTCCCTCGACATGCAGGCCGCTTCCCTGGCCTGGCTGCTCGGAAGCTATCGCTTCACGCGCTACCGCAAGCCGATACCGAAGGGACCGCTCCTCGTATCGCCGGAAGGCGTCGACGCGGCCGAGATCCATCGGATCTCCCAGGTCGTCGCCCTCGGGCGCGACCTCGTCAACACTCCCGCCAACGATCTCGGCCCAGCAGAAATCGAAGCCGTCGCCAGGGCCCTGGCGGAGGAACATTCCGCACTGATCTCGGTGACCGAGGGGTCGGATCTCGCTCGCGAATTTCCCCTGGTCCACGCGGTCGGCGCGGCCTCCCCCCGCGCGCCCCGCCTCATCGACATGAGTTGGGGGGATGAGGACGCGCCGAAAGTCACCCTCGTCGGCAAGGGCGTCGTGTTCGATACGGGCGGCCTCGATATCAAACCGTCGAGCGGCATGCTGCTGATGAAGAAGGATATGGGCGGCTCGGCGGCCGCCCTTGCCGCAGCGTCGATGATCATGGCCGCCGGTCTGAACCTGCGCCTGCGCCTCATCATTCCCACCGTGGAGAACGCCATCGCGGGCAACGCCTTCAGGCCGGGCGACGTGTTCAAGAGCCGCGCCGGGCTGACCGTGGAGATCGGCAACACCGATGCGGAGGGGCGCCTGATCCTCGCTGACGCCCTCGCTTTGGCCGATGAGGACAAGCCCGATCTGCTGATCGATTTCGCGACCCTCACCGGAGCGGCGCGGGTCGCCCTAGGGCCCGATCTCCCGGCCTTCTTCACGGAGGATGACGCACTGGCCACGGCCGTGTCGAAGGCGGGTGACGAGGCCGCCGACCCGGTCTGGCGGCTGCCGCTCCACAAGCCCTACGCGAGCCTGCTCGATTCCAAGGTGGCTGATCTGAACAACGTGTCCGGCGGACCCTTCGCCGGCGCGATCACCGCGGCTCTGTTCCTGCGGCGGTTCGCGCCGGCGACGCGGGCGCATGTGCATTTCGACCTGTACGGCTGGAATCCCTCGACAAAACCAGGCCGGCCGGAAGGAGGCGAGGTCCAGACCGCCCGCCTCGTCTATACCCTCTTGAAGGAGCATTATCCGGCCCGTTAGCGGGCGCCTTCAGGCCGCGAGTTGTGCCTTCTCGGCAATGTAGGCGACGCGCACCACGTCCTTGCCATAGGTCCGCTCCAGACGGCGCACGGTGAAATGGGCGCGCGCCATCGCCTGGAAATGGTTCATGAAGGCGGTGTTCACGGCAGCCCCGCCGACGGCGCCGAGGATCGGCACCGCTTGCGCGGCGACCTTCTGCGAGACCACCAGACCGAACCGCGCGGCGATCTGCGTTGAGAAGCGGATCAGGGCCGGAGCCGCCTCGTCGAGCAGGGCGCGGTTGCCGGCATAGCGTGCCGCTTCCGACATGGTCTTGGCCAAAGCCGCGCGCACCGCGAAATATCCGCTTTCCGTCAGCGCCGTCTCGGCACCGCTGCGTCCGCCGAGCGCGAAGACCTGGACGCAGGCCAGCGCGTTCTCCGGGTCCGACAGGTCTTCGCCCTCTTCGCGAGCGATCTCCGCGATGGAACGCAGCATCAACGTTGTCGAGACCGGCAGTTCCAGCGGCAGCGTCGCGATGCCGAACGCGCCGCCGACCGCGCCGGACAGGGCCGCCATCGCCTTGTGCCCGAAATCCCCGGTGGGCAAGAAGCGCGCGAAACGCTCGCCCGCCGTGGAGGCTGCTGGGGTGGGGAGGTCATCGACCACCGCGGAGCCGGTCGCTCCGGCGGCCGATGCCGGGACGATCGTCTTCTGCGCCTCGGGCAGGGTCGCGAGGGCCACGCGCAGGGCCGTCCGCATCGCCCCCTCGGTGGCGCGCGAGACCGCTTCCGTCACGGGAGCCGGAAGGCTGCGGCTGATCATGTCGAGGGGCGCTCCGGCCACCGAGGACAGCCGCGCGGCGAGTCCCGGCGTCTCCAAGGTGCGGACGGCTCCGACGAGGGCCGCACGGTCGGCATCACTGAGGTTCGAACCGGTGGCGGTCTCCGCCGGGGTGGAGCGGGTATCGTCGACGAGGGAGATGTTGCTCACGACTGGGGTCTCATCCGTGTTTCGGGTGCCGGCGCGCCGGGCCGATCGCCGGAAGCAAGCGTGAGGCCCGCAGAATGGTTCCCGCTCACGCTCTCGGTGTCGCCCGAGGCCGCGGTCTCGGCGGCGGCGCGGGCCGCGCTGCGCTGCGCTCGCCGGCGCGTCCGACGAAGAAGCACAGGATCACCACCGGAATGCCCACGGCCGCGGTGAAGGCGAAGAAGACGGGATAGCCGTAGCTGGCGACGATGAAGCCCGACGTGCCGGCCACGAGCTTGCCCGGGAGCGCGTAGAGCGACGAGAACAGCGCGTATTGCGTCGCCGCGAAGCCCGGTGCCGTCAGGCTCGACATGTAGGCGATGAGCGCCATTCCGGCGAAGGATCCGCAGAAATTGTCGATGGAGATCGCCGCCGTCAGCCGCCACACTTCAGGCCCGCCATAGGAGAGCCAGGAAAAGGACAGGTTCGACGCCGCCCCAAGGAACGCCCCGATGACGAGGGTGGGGAACAGGCCGAGCCGGGTCATCGCCCAGCCCCCGACGAAGGCGCCGGCAATGCCGACCCAGATGCCGTAGAGCTTCGACACCGCGCCGATCTCGGTGAGGGTGAAGCCGATCTGCCGATAGAGCGGACTCGCCATGACGCCGGAGATGAAATCCGGCATGCGATAGAACGCGACCAGGATGAGGATCGCCCACAGGCTCGGGCCGAGGCGGGTATGGAGTTCGGTCAGGGGTTCCAGCACGGCGCCACGGAAGGACCAGACCTTTGCCGGTGCACCATCGGGCCGTGCCGGTTTGGCCTCCGGATCCTCGTCATGCTGTCTGTCGAAGGCGGGGGCCAGGAGAGCGGCGATCATGCCCACACCCATGAGCGCGGCCATGCTGAAATAGGCGACCGACCATCCCGCCCAGTCTGCGATGAACAGGGCACCGGCCCCGGCGCACATCAGCGCCAGACGGTAGCCCAGGTTCGAGGTCGCCGCCATGACGCCCTGCAGATCGGTGCCGGCGGCATCGATGCGCCATCCGTCGATGACGACGTCCTGGGTCGCGGCGCAGATCGCAACGAGGAAGGCGCCGAGGCCGAGGAGGACGAGGCTGCTCGCCGGGTTGGCCGTGGCCATGAGCGAGAGCGAGAGGGCGACGGCGACCTGCGTCGCGATCATCCACGAGCGCCTGCGGCCGATGCGTGCGCTGAGGACCGGCACGTCGAAACGGTCGATGAGCGGCGCCCAGAGGAATTTCAGGGTGTAGGGGAGCGCCAGATAGCTGAAGAGGCCGATCGCCTTGATGTCCACGTCCGAATAGGCGAGCCGCGTCGAGAATGTGCCGAGCACGAGCAGCAGCGGCAGGCCGGACGAGAAGCCGAGGGCCAGCATCAGGATGATGCGGGGATCTTCAAAGATATCCCGCATGGCGAGCTTGGAGCGCGTCTTCCCCGCTACCGCTGCACTTTGAGCCATTCGTGGAACTCCTGAAGGCTTATGACCCTTGAAGGTCGGCTGCCATGCTCGTCGGTGGGTGGATCGCCCGTTGGATTGCCACGATGCGTCGCGGCGACAGCGGCCCCGTGTGACAGGGGTGAAGAATGGTCACCAGGAACTTAAAGAGTGCGTGGTCTTTGTAGGTAGCTATTGGCTTGCAATGGGACATATTTCGACCTGACGAGTCGAAGTGACGGGGCAGATCGGCCTCGATTTATCTCTTGGGGCGGTCGGGTCGGTCAGTACCGTCGAAGTGCTGTCATCGTTCGAGCGGCGGCGTAGGCGTGATGTCAGGATGATGGACAGCAGCAACAACCCGGTTTCGGCCGAACTCCGTCCGGTGGGTAATGCCCTCATGGATGCCAAGATGTTCGCCATGGCCTTCGCTGCCAGTCCCACGCCCATGGTGGTGACCGACCCCCGCCTCGCCGACAACCCCATCGTCTGGGTCAACGACGCCTTTCTGAATCTCACCGGTTATACCCGGCAGGAGTTGGAGGGCCATAATTGTCGGATGCTCCAGGGACCCGATACCGACCCTCGGGCGATCGATCGCATTCGGGAGGCCGTGCGTCGGCAGGTACCCATCGAGGTGGAGCTTCAGAACTACCGTAAGGACGGAACCTCCTTCTGGAACGCCATGACGATCACGCCGGTCCGCAACGATGCGGAGGAGCTCGTCTATTACTACGCCGCCCAGGCCGACATGACCGAGAAACACGTGCTCGAGCTCGCCATGAAGGGGACGAACGACGAACTCGAACGGCAGGTCAACGAACAGACCGCCGACCTGAGGGCCGCCCTGGACGAGAAGACCGCGCTCCTTCACGAGGTCGATCACCGGGTCAAGAACAACCTGCAGGTCATCTCCTCCCTGGTCTTGCTGAAGGCGCGGCGAACCCCCCAGGGCGAGGCGCGGGACGCCCTTCAGGGCATGGCCGAGCGGATCGGGGCGCTCTCCATGGTCCATCGCATGCTCTATTCGGCCGGAGACGTGACACGGTTCAACCTGGAGGAGTTCGCCGACGACTTCCTGTCCGATCTCACCGCCAGCATCGATCCGGCGCGTACCGCGGTCACGGCCGAGATCGATCCGATCTCGTTGCCGGCCGCCATCGCGGCGCCTCTGGCGCTCATGCTCCACGAACTTGCTACGAATGCCGTGCGCCACGCTTTCCCCAATGACCGGGAGGGGCGCGTCTCCATCTCCGCCCGCCAATGCGAGACCGGCTTGCGTCTCCTGATCGAGGATGACGGTGTCGGTCGGACGGCGGGCGTGTCGAACCCAGCCGGGTTCGGCTGTTCCCTGGTCGAGATGGTGGTGAAACAGTTGCGCGGCGTCATCACCTGGCACGAGCCCGGAACGGGGACGCGCGTCGAGATCGTCATTCCGTTGCAGCACGAGATCAGGAAGCCGACCGCAGCCCCACCGCGCGAAGCTGCGATGGGACAGGCAGGGTGAGCCACGTACCCGGATTGCGCATTCTCGTCGTCGAGGACGAGGCGCTCATCGCCCTCGAACTCGAATGTCTGCTGGACGACCTGGGCTATGTCACGGTCGGCGTGGCGGGAAGCTCCGCTGAGGCCATCGAACTTGGCCGTACCACGGTGCCCGATATCGCCCTGGTGGACATTCACCTCATCGACGGTCCGACAGGCATCGATGTGGCAAGGACGCTCAGCTCGGACCCGCGCACGAGCGTCGTGTTCATGACCGCCAACGACAAACGCATTCCGGCGGATTTCGCCGGGGCTTTGGGAGTCATCGCCAAGCCCTATTCCGAGCGCGCCGTCGCCGGCGCGCTTCGTTACGTGGCCGCGCTACGGGCCGGCGGCCAGCCTGAAGCGGACGGGCTGGATGGGTTCCGGCTCGCCACCCGCGGTGCACCGGGCCACGAGTTGTAGCCGCCTCGGCCGCCGCCGGGACCGAAGGCTCGATCCGTTTCCGGTCTCGTCGTCACGCTTCGCGCGCTGCCTTCTTCAGGCGGTAGAGAACCTCCAGCGCCTCCCTCGGCGTCAATGCGTCGGGATCGATCCCATCGAGTTCCTGACGCAAAGGGTCTTCGCGCGTCGGAACCTGCACTTCCGGCATGGGCGGCGGCGCGAGGCTGGCGAAGAGCGGCAGATCGTCGATGCGGGGACGGGTCGGACGGTCGCGCTCGGCTTTCTCGAGGTTCTTCAGGATAGAGCCGGCCCGGGCGATGACCCCGGCGGGAAGGCCGGCGAGACGGGCGACCTGCAGACCGTAGGACCGCTCGGCCACGCCGGGCACGACCTCGTGCAGGAACACCACTTCGCCCTTGTGCTCGGCGACCTTGAGCGTCGCGTTGTCGAGCCGCGTGAGACGCTGGCTCAGGGCCGTGAGTTCGTGGAAATGGGTCGCGAACAGCGCGCGGCACCCGTTCTGCTCATGCAGGTATTCAAGGCAGGCCCAGGCGATGGAGAGGCCGTCGAACGTCGCCGTGCCCCGGCCGATCTCGTCGAGGATGACGAGGGAATGCCGGCTCGCCTGGTTCAGGATCGCGGCCGTCTCCACCATCTCGACCATAAAGGTGGATTGCCCGCGCGCCAGATCGTCGGCGGCGCCGACCCGCGAGAACAGCCGGTCTACCACGCCGAGATGCACGCGGGTCGCCGGCACGAAGGCGCCCATCTGGGCGAGGACGGCGATGAGGGCGTTCTGGCGCAGGAAGGTCGACTTGCCGCCCATATTCGGCCCGGTGATGAGGCGGATGCGCCCGCGCCCTTCGCCGGAAAGGTCGCAATCGTTGGCGATGAACGGCTCGCCGGATCGCCGCAGGGCCGATTCCACCACCGGATGTCGGCCGCCCTCGACGACGAAGCTGAAACTGTCGTCGACGAAGGGCCTGCGCCAATCCCGCTCCACCGCCAGTTCGGCATGGGAGGCGGTGACGTCGAGGCTGGCCAGGGCGTCGGCGATGGCGGCGACGGTCTCGGCCTGGGCCATGATCCGAGCGGCCAGTGCATCGAAGACCTCTGTCTCGAGGGCGAGAGCGCGGTCGGCTGCTCCCGAGATGCGGCTTTCGAGATCGTTCAGTTCCACGCTCGAGAACCGCATGGCATCCACCATGGTCTGGCGGTGGATGAAGGTCTCGCGCATCAGGCCCTTGAGGCAGCTTTCGCCGACGGCCTGCGGCACCTCGATGTAGTAGCCGAGCATGTTGTTGTGCTTGATCCGCAGGGTGCGGCAGCCGGTCTCCTCGGCATAGCGCGCCTGCAGCCCGGCGATGACCTTGCGCGAATCCTGACCGAGAAGCCGGGCCTCGTCGATTTCGGCATCGTAGCCGGCGCGCACGAAGCCGCCGTCGCGGCGGTTGAGGGGGAGGTCGTCGGCGAGCGCCGCGCGCAGATGCTCGACGAGGTCGGCATCGACCGTTCCCAGCCGCTGGACGATGGCGCCGAGGGCGTCCGGCAAGGCCTTCACCGCGCCGCAACGCTGCGAGATCGCCAAGGCCGCGTCGAGACCGTCACGCAGGGCGGCGAGATCGCGCGGCCCCCCGCGCCCGAGGCCGAGCCGCGAGAGGGCGCGGGCGATGTCGGGCGCCCGCGCCAGGGCGTCGCGCAGGGTTCGACGAAGGGCGCCGTCTTCCACCAGGAACGACACTGCCTCGTGGCGGCGCATGATGGCCGAGAGGTCGGTGAGAGGGCCGGCGAGATGCTCGGCCAGCAGCCTCGCGCCGATGGCCGACACCGTGCGGTCGATGGCGTCGAGCAGGCTGCCGGTGCGCTCGCCCGAGAGGGTTCGGGTGAGTTCGAGATTGGCGCGAGTCGCCGCATCGATGGCCAGCGTCGCGCCGCTCGTCTCCCGCGTCGGCGGAGACAGAGCGGGCCGCGCGCCGATCTGCGTGCGCTCGATGTAAAGCAGGGCCGCTCCGGCGGCGGCGAGTTCGGCCCGCCCGAACTGCCCGAACCCGTCGAGGGTCGAGACGCCGAACTGTTCCTTGATCCGCCGCTCCGCCGAGGCGGGTTCGAGCTCCGCCTGCGCCAGGGGCGTGACCGGGGCTCTCACGTCGCGCCAGAGCCCGGACAGCGACGGATCTGAGTGGATCGCCTCGGAAAGCACGATCTCGCGCGGATCGTGCCGGGCAATGGCAGCACCCAGCTCGCCTTCGGGAACCTCGCTCAGGGAGAACCGGCCGGTGGAAATGTCCACGGCGGCGATGCCGTAGGCGTAGCCGGATTCCGAGAACTTGCGGCGGCCGAGAGCCAGGAGGATGCTCGCCCGTGACGGGTCGAGCAGGCGGTCCTCGGTAATCGTGCCGGGGGTGACGAGGCGGACCACTTCGCGGCGCACCACGGATTTCGGGCCGCGCTTCTTGGCCTCCGCCGGGTCCTCGGTCTGGGCACAGACCGCGACGCGATGGCCGAGGGCGATGAGGCGGCTGAGGTAATCGTCGGAGCGCTCCACCGGCACACCGCACATCGGGATATCCGCCCCGCCATGCTTGCCGCGCTTCGTCAGGACGATGCCGAGCGCACGGGATGCAATTTCCGCATCCTCGAAGAACAACTCGTAGAAATCCCCCATCCGGTAGAACAGGAGGCAATCCGTATTGGCGGCCTTGATCTCGATATACTGCGCCATCATCGGCGTGGCGCCGGCGATGTCGAGGGGCGAGGCGCTCACGGTTTCTTCCGCCGTGGCATGGGTCTTCGGACTGGAGCGGACTGCACGCTGGGACATGCCCCACCATAGCAGAGCCGGCCGGACCGGATCAGCGCTCCCTTCCGCATCATCTGGGGAGAACCGCCGAGCGACGAAAAAAGGCCGATGCGTCTCCGCACCGGCCCCTCCGACGAAAATACTGCCGCTCAGCTTAGTAGCGCGGGCCGCCGGACGTGGTGCCCTTGCGCTGCATGTAGCCCGGCTGCTGCGGGTTGCGGGAATTCGGATCACCGTGGCTGTAGGCGGCGGGGGCGCGGCGATGGCGCATGCCGTGACGATGATGGTGGTGGCGATGCCGCATGCCGCGATGGCTGGCGTAGCCCGGGTGATGACCGCGGGTGACGATTTCGGTGGTCAGTGCCTCACCGGCGATCACGGGAGCGCTCGGCATGGCCGGGGCGGCAGTGGCGGCGCCGAGGCCGAGAGCGCTGAAAAAGGTTCCTGCTGCAAGAGCAAGGGCAATCTTGGTCATCAAGTCCATCCGTTAGGATCGCGCCGCGCGCGTCGAGGCAATAAGTCGTTCGCCCGGACTCCGTTCCCATTCTTTTTTAACGCATGTTTGTCCACCAAAAAGCCGGTAAATGAGCCGGAACGAGGGGATGATTCCGGTATCCCGCACGTGATCGATGACGCCGCGCCGAATCGGGGTTGCGCATCTCACCGCTTGCCCGCACCACCCCATCCGCGATGGCGACGAACCCCTTCTTCTCTGCTGCCCTCCCGATCGATGCGGCCCTGCCGCGCCTTCTCGCGGCGCTCGAAGCAGCCCCGTCGGCGGTGATCGTGGCACCTCCCGGAGCCGGCAAGACCACTCGCGTCCCGCTGGCGCTTCTCGACGCGCCATGGCTCGGCGCGGAGGGCCGGATCATCCTCCTCGAACCACGGCGCCTGGCTGCCCGCGGCGCGGCCGAGCGCATGGCCGCCACCCTCGGCCAGCGCGTGGGCGAGACCGTGGGTCTGCGCGTTCGCCTCGGCTCGAAGATCTCGCGGGCGACGCGGATCGAGGTGGTCACGGAGGGGGTCTTCACCCGCATGATCCTCGACGATCCGGAATTGTCCGGCATCGGCGCGGTGATCTTCGACGAGTTCCACGAGCGCTCCCTCGACGCCGATCTCGGTCTCGCCCTCGCGCTCGACGCCCAGGGTGGTCTCCGCGACGATCTCCGGATCCTCGTCATGTCCGCCACCCTGGACGGTGCCCGGGTCTCGCGCCTGATGGGCGACGCGCGGATCGTCGAATCCGAGGGGCGGGCCTTTCCGGTGGAGACACGCCATGCGGAGCGCGATCCGAACCGGCGGATCGAGGATGCGATGGCCGACGCCATCCTTCGCGCCCTGCGGGCCGATCCCGGCTCGGTCCTCGCCTTCCTGCCCGGACAAGGCGAGATCCGGCGGGTCGCGACGCTCCTCGCCGAGCGGGTCGACGAGAGCACTGAGATCGCGCCCCTCTACGGTGCCCTTCCCCCTGCCGAACAGGACCGCGCCGTGGCGCCCGCTCCGCCCGGAACCCGGAAGGTCGTGCTGGCGACCAGCATCGCCGAGACGTCGCTGACGATCGAGGGGGTTCGGATCGTGGTCGATTCCGGTCTGTCCCGCGTGCCGCTCTACGAGCCCGGCATCGGCCTGACCCGCCTCGTCACCGCCCGCGCCTCCCGCGCCTCGGTGGACCAGCGGCGCGGCCGCGCGGGGCGGACCGAGCCGGGCATCTGCTATCGGCTGTGGTCGGAGGCGGCGACCAGCGCCCTCGAACCCTTCACGCGGCCGGAGATCCTGGCCGCCGACCTCTCCGGCCTTCTGCTCGACTGCGCCGCCTGGGGCGTCTCCGATCCCACAACCCTTTCGTTCCTCGATACCCCGCCGGCCCCTGCTCTGGCGGAAGCGCGCTCGATGCTGCGCGACCTCGCCGCCCTCGATGGCGATGGACGCCTCACCGAGACGGGACGGGCCTTGCGTGCCATCCCCCTCCCCCCGCGCTTGGCCCGGATGGTGGTCGCGGCGGCGGAATTCGGCCGGGCGCGGGAGGCTGCCGACCTCGCCGCGATCCTGGTGGAGCGCGGGCTCGGCGGCGACGATGCCGATCTCTCCATCCGGGCCGATCGGTTCGCCCGCGACCGCGGAACCCGTGCCTCCGACATGCGGCGTTTGGCGCGAGGCTGGGCCGAGCAGGCCGGGGGATTCGTTCGCGCAGTCAGGAACGTGGATGTCTTCGGGGCCGGGCCGCTCCTCGCCCTTGCCTATCCCGACCGCGTTGCCCGCTCGCGAGGCCGCGACGGCGAGTTCGTGATGGCGAATGGCCGCGCCGGGCGGCTCGATCCGGCCTCGGCGCTCGCGCGCGAACCTTTCCTCGTGGTGGCCGATATCTCCGGGACGGCGGCTGCCGGGCGCATCCTCGCCGCCGCCGCGATCACGCTGGAGGAGATCGAGACGCTGTTCGCAGAGCGGATCGAATCGGTCACCCAGGTCGTGTTCGATAAGGGAGCCCGGTCCCTGCGGGCACGCGCCTCCCGCCGTCTCGGCGCGGCAACCCTCGGCGAGCGGATCCTGCCGGTGAAACCGGATGCCTCCTCGGCCGCGATCCTGGCGCGGGGCATCGTCGGGCTCGGCCTCGACAATCTGCCCTGGACGCCCGCCCTCGCGCAGTGGCGGTCCCGATTGGCGTTCCTCCGCGCTGCCGAGGGCGAGATTTGGCCCGATCTCTCGGATGAGGCATTAGGCGCGTCGGTGGAAGACTGGCTCGCGCCGGAAATCGAGGGCCGTGTGAGCCTCGATTCCATCACGGCAGACGATCTCGGCCGCGCGCTCGGCGCGCTTCTACCCTGGGAGATGCGTCATCGCCTCGATACAGAGGCCCCGACCCATTTCGAGGTGCCGACGGGATCGCGCATCCCCATCGACTACGATGCCGAGGGCGGGCCGGTCCTGGCCGTCCGGGTGCAGGAATTGTTCGGCCTCGACCGCCATCCCGCCATCGCGGGCGGTCGCGTGCCCTTAGTCCTCCACCTGTTGTCTCCGGCCTCGCGTCCGATCCAGATCACCAAGGACCTGCCCGGCTTCTGGCGCGGCTCCTGGACCGCCGTGCGCGCGGAGATGCGCGGGCGCTACCCGCGCCATCCCTGGCCGGACGACCCGCTGACCGAGCCGCCGACCCGGCGGGTGAAGCCGAGGGGGACATGATGACGGGCTTTTCTCGATGACGGGCTTTCCTTGGCCTGCGGCGCATTTCGATCCGCGAGGCCGCCTGTCCCGCCGAGCCTATCACCGTCAATTGATCGGCACGCTGCTGCTTGTCGTCGTGTCGGGAAGCATTGCCATCCTGGTCGCGTCGATGGAGGCGCGGTCCGCGGCGCTGATCGTGGTGGCAGCAGGCACCATCGGGGCCGGGGCTTTCGTGACGGTCGCCACGGTTCGGCGTCTGCACGACCGGGGGCGGACCGGATGGTGGCTGCTCCCCAACGCCTTCGTGACCGTCGCGGGCTTTGCCCCGATCGAGACTCTCGCCGACGCCTATCCGGTGGCGGTGATCGTCGCCACCCTGGCGATGACCGGGTTCAATCTCTGGTTCCTCATCGAGACCGTGGGGCTGGCGGGCATGGCGGGCTCGAACCGCTACGGGTTCGAGCCGGAGCACTGAGCCGCGTCAGTGCTCCCGTGCACGGTCCACCACCGCGCGCGCCGCTTCGAAGGCCTCGTCCGCATCGAGATCGGTGGTGTCGAGAAGAACGGCGTCGGGAGCGGCCTTGAGAGGGGCTGTCGAGCGTTGCGCGTCGCGTGCATCGCGGGCGACGATGTCGGACAGGATCGCCCCGAGGCTCGCCGGCTCTCCCCGTCGAAGGAGTTCCAGATGCCTACGCCGGGCGCGCTCCTCGGCGGCGGCGGTGATGAACAGTTTCACCTGCGCCTGCGGGCAGACCACGGTGCCGATATCTCGCCCGTCGAGGACGGCGCCGCTGGCGCCGCCGGCAAAGCGCTGCTGCCAGGCGAGCAAAGCCGCGCGCACGGCCGGGATCAACGAGATGCGGGAGGCCGCGTCTCCCATTGCCCGCTCCCGGAGGCGCGGATCCGCGAGGCGGTCGGCGATCAGCGTCGCGGCGGCCCGAGCCGCAGCGGCATGGTCGTCGAGGTTGCGCCCGGCATCGATCACGCTGAGGGCCACGGCCCGGTAGAGCAGACCCGTATCGAGATGGGGCAGGCCGTAATGCGCGGCGAGGCGCTTGGCCAGGGTTCCCTTGCCCGAGGCGGCGGGTCCATCGATCGCGATGACCATTGGCATGGGACTACTCCGCGATGCGGCCGCCGAGCGCCCGCATCGTCGGCAGGAAGCTCGGGAAACTGGTGGCGATCATGGCACCGTCATCGACGGTCACGGGTTGCTTCGTCGCGAGGCCCATCACCAGGAAGGCCATGGCGATGCGGTGGTCGAGATGGGTGGCGACGGTGCCGCCGCCGCGCGCAGCGGAGCCGTCGCCCTCGACGATGAGATCCTCACCCTCGATCCGGTAGGTCACGCCGTTCTCGCGCAAACCATCCGCCACGGCGGCGAGGCGGTCGGATTCCTTCACCGTCAGCTCGTGCAGCCCGTTCATCCGGGTGACGCCCTCGGCGAAGGCGGCGGCGACGGCGAGAATGGGATATTCGTCGATCATCGCCGGGGCCCGCTCGGCCGGCACGTCGACGCCCTTGAGCCGGCTGGCGCGGACATGGAGATCGGCCACGGTCTCGCCGCCCTCGTCGCGCTCGTTACGGCGCTCGATATCGGCGCCCATCTCCAGCAGCGTCGTGATGAGGCCGATGCGCAGGGGGTTCATCATCACGCCCTTGATCGTCACCTCCGAGCCGGGGACGATGAGCGCCGCCACCAGCGGGAAGGCCGCGGAGGACGGATCGGCCGGCACGATCACGTCGGTGCCGCGCAGGATCGGCTGGCCCGTGAGGGCGATGGAGCGGCCGTGGCCGCCCGGGCCGTGCGGACTCACCGCGACCTCGGCGCCGAACAGGCGAAGCATGCGCTCGCTATGGTCCCTGGTCGCCGCTGCCTCGATCACCGTCGTGGTTCCGGGCGCGTTCAGGCCGGCGAGGAGCACCGCCGATTTGATCTGCGCCGAGGCGACCGGGGTCTCGTAGGTGATCGGAATGGCTTCCTTCGGCCCGCGAAGGGTCAACGGCACGCGGCCGCCCTCCTCCTCGCTCAGCACCTGGGTGCCCATGCGGATCAGCGGATCGAGGATGCGGCGCATGGGGCGCTTGCGCAGGGATGCGTCGCCGTCGAAGGTCGCGGTGACGTCCTGCCCGCCGACGACGCCCATCATCAGGCGCGAGCCGGTGCCGGCATTGCCGAAGTCGAGCGCGCCGGCCGGGTCCATCATCCCGCCGATGCCGACGCCGCGCACCGCCCAGCTGCCCTGCCCGAGGCGATCGATGCCCGCACCGAGGGCTCTGGCGGCGTCGGCCGTGCGCAGCACGTCGTCACCTTCGAGCAATCCCTCGATACGGGTCTCGCCGATGCTGAGGAGGCCAAGGATCATCGCCCGGTGGGAGATCGACTTGTCCCCCGGAGGCCGCAGCGCGCCGCGCAAGGGCGCGCCGGCGGAAGCGGTCAGGGGCTGCGGTTCGGAGTGATGCGACACGGGATCGACAACTTTTCGGCTTCTGGCGCGGTCGCGCCGTCAGGGGCCGGCCATGCAGCCGGCGAACATCGTAGCGCCGGTTACCACGCAGGCGGGGCGGCGTCATCCGACCCGGAGAGGCCTCCGGGCGGTTAAATCCGGATAAACCGGAGGCCCAGGTAGTCGGGGTGTCCTGACGAGAGTATTTGACAGGACGGTTTCACCCGACTAACGGGGCGCCTCTCCCAAAACCCTATCAGAGGTTCGCCCGTGGCCAGACCGGAACTCGGCTTGAAGCGTCAATGCATGAGCTGCGGCGCGAAATTCTACGATCTCGACAAAGATCCGGCGACCTGCCCGAAATGCGGGACCATCTATCAGGCCGCCGCCACGTCGCGCATGGCCGCTCCCGCGCTCGCCTCCCGCTCCGCAGCCGTGCCGGCTGACGACGACGAGGATACGGATGCCGAGAAGGGCGGTCCCGAGATCGTCTCCCTCGACGAGGTCGAGGCCGCTGAGGACGAGGCGGATACCACGACCGGCGACGATGATGCCGATTCGACAGATGCCGACGACACCTTCCTCGAGGAGGAAGATACCGGCGACGACGACGTGGCCGACCTCATCGACGGCGATATCGAGAACGACGAGGAAAGCTGAGGCCCGACCTCGGCACCCTTTGCGTCCCCGAGAGCGATCGCAGCAAAATCCTATGCCGCGTAAAATTCTCGGCGGTGAATGCGAATAGGGGCTTGAGTCCGGGCAAGCGCCCGAATATAGAACCGCCTCCGCCGGACGCCGCAAGGCAGGTTGGCGGAACGACCACCGCGAGACATGTTGCGGTGGTCCCAGAAGTGGGGCCTTAGCTCAGCTGGGAGAGCGCTTCCATGGCATGGAAGAGGTCATCGG
>NZ_JAVTJA010000029.1:0-31961 GCF_031843785.1 Methylobacterium sp. WCS2018Hpa-22 | reverse complement strand
GGCCGGACAGCCCCAGCTTGGCGTCCTCTTTTCACACAGCCTCCACCCATCTCGGAGGTTTAGGGGTCGGCATCGAGCGTCGGATGTCCATCCGTAGGAGCAAGCCGCTGGCAGGCCGCCGGCACGTCACCGGGGGCGGAGGGGGCAACCGGACCTCGATGACCCCGCCCCATGGATCAGGGCCATCGAGACCCGGTGTGAGAAGCCGCCGGAATGCGGCCGGAAGCCGGACCCCCTCCGAGATCCCTATCTCCGGCGTCGGCGACGGAGCCAGCGCCGGATTGCGATCACGAGTGAAGCGGCGAGCACCAGCAATCCCAGGACCGGGTGCACGATGGCGCCGGCCTGGAACAGGACGAACACGCCGAGCGCCACCATCCAGGGCTTCAGCGGCGTGTCCTCTCCGACATCGCCGCCGGGCGGTGATCCGGGACGCGGCTGGTCGGAGGCCGGCTCGGGGCGACGGCCTATGGACGGCAGGCCGCTTCGTCCGGGCACGCTTCTGGCGGTCCGCTCGGCCTCGAGCAGGATGGGATCGGGCTGCGGCGGCGGGCGTTCGGCCGGGCTCCACCAGCCCTCGCGCGGCGGCACACCCCGGGCGGATTGCGCGCGGAAGGGGGTGATCCGGGGCTGGGCCGATTGCTGCGGCGCCCCGTGTTTCTCGGCGAGCCGCCGCGCCTGCGCGACCAGGGGAGCACCGGCTTCGGGCGTGACCATCCGGACGAAGCGGGCAAAGCCCAAAGCCGCCGCGAGCACCGCCCGCCCCTCGCTCCGGCCCCAGCGGCGGCCGGCGGGTCCGTGCCCCTCGATGCCGTGCAATAGGGCGCGGAACCGCCGCAAGGTCTCGCGCGGCACCGCGACCCGCTCGTTCACCGTGAGCCCGGTGACCTCCTGGTGCCGCCCCCGCCGCATCACCCGTGTCTTGTCGGGATGGATTGTGAAGCCTTCCCCGGCGACGATCTCGTGCACGTATTTCAGGAGCGCGCCGGTCTTGCCTGCCGCCTCGCCCGAGGCCGAGAAGGTCATGTCGTCGGCGTAGCGGGTGTAGGTGAAGCCGAGCGACGCGGCGAGGCCGGTGAGGCGCGCGTCGAGGCGGGTGCAGACGAGGTTGGTGAGCGCCGGGCTCGTGGGCGCCCCCTGGGGCAGGCGGCGGGGGCCGCGTGCGGCGTAGAAGCGCTGCCCGTCGATCTCGACCTCGTCCACATCCGGCTCGGTGCAGAGCAGGGCGAGCACCGTAGCCACCGGCTCGGCATAGCCGAGGCCCCGGAACTTGCCCTTGATCCGGCGGTAATCCAGCGTCGGGAAGAAGTCCTTGAGGTCGAGATTGACCACCACGTCCCGCCCCACATGGAGGGCGGCGTTCGTCAGGATCGAGCGGCCCGGAACGAAGCCGTGGGCGGCCTCGTGGATGCCCGCATGGGCGAGCACGGCATCGAGAATCCAGTATTGCGCCCGCTTGAGCCGGGGCATCGGCGCCGAGATGGCGCGCAGCCCGCCGGTCTTCTTCGGGATGGTGAAACGCTGGTAATGGCTCACCGTGGCGAGCGCCCGGTCATAGGCGAGGAAGCGCAGCTCTCCGAGGCCGATCCCCATGGCCTCGGCCACCGCGACGGGGCTCGCCAGGTCCGGCAGGCCGTCGGCTCGCGACCCTGCAGCGTCTCCCCGCGCGGAGAGCCCTGCCGAGACGCCCTCGCCGAGATAGAGGATCTCCCGGTTCCGGCGCCCGTGCCAGGCGAGCGCGCGTTCGTGCCGCCCGCGCGCGCCGTTGAGCTTGGTTTCGCGCCGCCGTTCCAGGGCCGCCTTCTTCCGGCGCTTGTGCATCGCCTTGAGGGCGGCATCCGGATTCTTCCAAAGCGCCGCGCTCCGATGCAGCTCCGTCAGTTCGCGGGTGAGCTCGCCCCGGCGGCGGATGACGTCCTCGGGGAGGTTCGGCTGATCCGTCCCCGCCGGCCAGTAGCCGAGCCGGATCATCTCTTCGAGGACGACCTCGTCCTTCGAGCTCTCGCGGATGCGGTCGTAGAGTTGCTGCCGGGTGAGCGAGCCGGGCTGGACGCTCATGGGCGGCGCGCCCGGACGGGAGGACGAGTGAGGGACGCCGGGCGGAAAGCCTTCGTCAAGTCTCGGGACTGGTCCGGTCCACTCGATGCCGGCACGACCCCTACCGCGCGTTTGGGTTCAAGGAACCCAAACAGAAAGCGCGCGGTAGGGGTCTGTGCCGGCCCAGTGAAGAGCGGGCCGGTGACGCTTTGCCGGGCAGGGTGCAGGGACGGCGAAACGCCGCCCAGAATGCAAGGTCCGCTCCACCCGACGTCCCTCAGGGGATGAAGCTTAAAGCATGCCGGGGAGGGCATCAATCGGTTCCCGACGCGGTTCCTCACGCCTGACTCCTCATCGGCTTGCCCTCGACCTGCGCGTGGACGATGCGGCGCAGGGCCAGCATGTGCTCGCAGGGGCCGCGCATCAGTTTGTTCCGGATGTAGAAGCCGCAGGTGCAGCGGCCTCCGACCATGCGGTCATCCGCGTCGATCTCGACGGCGGTCGCCATGGCCCGGCCGTCGTCCAGCACCGAGCCGGTGAGGCTGCGCCGGCCCTCGGCGCGGGTGATGGGGCCGAGGGTCACCAGCCCGGCGGCGACGAAACGGTCGGCCTTGGCCTCCTGCTCCGAGGCGAAGCGCAGGGCGCTCGCATCCAGCGGTTCGCGGGTGAGTTCGCGCAGGCGAAACACCCGCTTGTCGAGGTCGAACATGACGCGGCCGGCCTGGACGTAGCCGCCGAGCGCGGCCTCCACCGTCGCCCGGTCGAGGCCGGTCTCGGCGGCGAGGGTCCCGGCATCGGCGAAGAGATGGCGGCCGAGCGCCGCGAAGACCCGCGCGGCGGTGCCCGCATCGACATCCGTGCGGGGCGCGAGGAGGTCGAACTGGCCGGCGCGGGACCAGTCGTTGGCGGTCCAGCCGGACAGGCCGAGGGTGAAGCGCAGGCCGCCGTAATCGACCACCGCGAAGGAGGGCAGACCGGTGCCGAGGAGATGGAGGCGCACCGATCTGGCGAGCGGCAGGGCGCGGGCGAGGATCGCCAGCCGGCGACGGCCCCAGAGCCGGATCTCGGCGCTCGCCGATCCTCGGTAGATCGAGCGCCGGAAGGTCAGGCGCTCGTTCCAGGGTTCGATCAGCACGCTCACCGGCCGGTCCGGTTCGAGCAGGAAGCGCAGGGAGCGCGGGCCGTGCCGCTCCCGGCGGGCGGCGAGGCGCGTCAGGATCGCGTGCATGTCGACGGGGTGGAGATCGACCACGCTGGCGGGCTGCGTCATGGCGCTCGAGACCTGGAGGAAGCCCCGCATCCAGGAATCGGGCAGATCGATCTTGTCCTCGCGGTATTCCTCCGTGCCGGCGGTCTGGACGGAGAAGCCCGTGGGGTCGATGGCGAGTTCGGTGGCGCGATCGCTGCGGATCTTCTGGAACTCGTCGTACAGAGCGTGGCTGTAATCGATGTTGGTGGTGCCGAAGGCCATCTCGCCCATGCGCTCGAACACGTCATGGTCACAGGAGAGGCGCCCGTAGGTGGATTCGTCGAGGCTGAAACACTCGAAGAAGATCTCGTCCGGATGCACGGTGATGACCGGGTCGAGGACGATCCAGGCGTCGAGATCCTCCTTGTAGAGCCGGTCGAAATAAAGCTGCCGGGCCTTGTAGAACGGCCGCATCACCGTCTGGGACGCGGCATCGATGTCCCTGAGTTCACGGCGCAGGGACTCGATCTCGGCCTCCAGCTCGTCCCGCCCGGCCAGCGCCTCGGCGAGAAGCTGCTGCTCGTTGGCCTGCAGCCAGGCGAAATAGGCGCTGCGGTCTTTCGGCTTGAAGCGCAGGTCCGACACCACGACGTGGTGCAGGGCCGAGATCGCCTCGCGGAACGGCAGGTGGCGGGCGACCCTTCCGTTGAAGAAGGTCGGCGCGCGCAAGGTATCGGGCGCGAAGCCGAGCCGCGTCGTGCCCCCTTCCGTGACGGCGCGGCTCTCGCCGAGATAGCGGTGGACGACGTTCATCGGGCACCCTCCGACAGGGATCCGGGGGCGGGCCGTGCCACGGAGGGGCGCCGGACGAGGGGCGTATCGAGATCCGGATAGGCGTTGGCGATGTCGCGAAGCGCCAGGATCGCGGCGTTCCGGTCGCGCGCCGTGACGCTCAGGGACAGGTCGGCGAAGAGGGGCAGCAAACCTTGCGCCCGCTCGCGGCTGCGCAGGGCCTCCCCCTTCAGGAAGGCGGCCATCCTGTCCTTGGCGGTCCGCCCCGTCAGCACCTGCAGCATGACGATGCGGGCGAGCGGCACGAGACGGGCGAAGGCCTCCTCGCTTTCCACCGCCTGCGCCGTCAGGAGCTCCGTCACCAGGAGGTGCATGGAGGGCGAGGGATGTTCGAGGAGGCGCAGGATCTGGGCATCCGCCTCCCCCGGCCGCAGATGGCTGCGCAGGATCCGGCGGGCGAAGGCCAGGACCTCCGGCTTGACGCTGTCGGTGACGACGGAAAGCGCCTCCGGCGTCCAGGCCTCCTCCGGCCAGGTCGCGAAATGGCTCTCCGCGAAGGCGAAGGTCTCCGGCCAGTCGCTTTCGACGAGAAGGACGGCCTCGGCCGCCTCGGCCTGGAAGCGGGAAGGCTCGGCGAGATAAGCGGCCATCGCCCATTGCCGCACGGAGAGATGCGAATGGCCCCCGAGCCGCGCGATCTGGCGCACGCTGAAGAGGCCGGGCGCCCGCTCGGCCAGCACGATCGCCCCGAGGCGTTGCGCGCCCTTGGCCTGCGCCTGCAGGAGGCGCCACAGGGTGCCGGAATCCAGGGCGGCGAGTTCCCCCGGCATGGCCTCGCCCAGGAGCGCGACGATGTCGGCGACGAACCGGTCGTCCGGCGCGGTGCGGAACAGGCTCGCCATGAGGGCTTGCGCCAGCGGGCCGGTGCTGGCCGGATCGGCATCGACCAGGCGCTTCACCAGGGGCCGCGCCGCCGTTCGCAGAATGGGCGAAGGACCGGAGGCGAAGGCGAGGATGTGGTCGGCGTGCCGACGGAGCCGCTCATCGTCCAGGCGCGACAGGAGGCCGATGGCGGCGTCCCGCACGTCCAGGGAGTCCGAGCCGATCAGGGCGTACCATTGCTCGGCGGGCAGGCCATCGGCATCGGTACCGGACAAGGCCAGCAGCGCGACGCCCGCAGCGATCATCTCCGCGGCCGGATGCGCCATCAGCGCGGCGATGTCCTGCCCGTCCACCGGCATGTCGTGGTCCGGCCAGAGCAGCGGCAGGCCCGCGCGCATGGCCCGGACCGATGCCGCCGCCTCCGCGTCGAGGACCGGCGGCATCGCCCGTAGCCACGCCACCAGCCGCTCGGCCAAAGGCCCGGCGACGCCGGCCGGAAGGCCGCGCTCGCGGGCGAGGGGGAGGAGCGCCGCCTCGACCTCCGGCGCGGCACTCGTGAGCAGCGCGAAGGCCAGCGCCACGTTCGACCAGGGCAAATCCGCCTCGGCCTCGATCCGCCGCAGGGCGAGCATTCGCGCCTCCGGGAACCGGGCCTGGACCAGGACGGCGAGGAGTTCGGGATCGGCGCCGCCCCGGGCGAGCCGCTCCCGCGCGATTTCCAGGCCGAGGGCGGCGACGGCGGGCAGAGTCGCGCCGAGCAGGCGACCGACCGCGGCGGCATCGAGGGCGGCGCAGGCGGCGGCGTCGGCCCGCAGGACGCGCAGCCCCAGCATCGCCACGGGGTCGATCCGCCCCTCCGTGGCGAGACGGAGCGCGAGGTCGGGCCGGGCGCTCCAGAGATCGGGGAAGGCCTCGTCCCGCAAGTCGAGGTCGGTGTCGGCATCGAGGAAGAACGTGGCCGAGCCCGAGCGCGGCCGTGCCTGCGGGGCATGGCGGAACAGGAGATGGCTCGCCGCCCATTGGGTCGCGAGGGGGCCGCGCAGGCGGGGCTCGCGGCCCCAGGTGCCATTCGCCTGACGCCGCCACAGGGTCGAGACCGTGCGCGGACCCAGATCCTCCGGCCGCACCCTCAGCAGCAGGCCGGTCGCCATCTCGGCGAAGGCCGGATCGCCGACCTCGCCGCGCTTGCGCAGGGCCCGCCAGATCCGGCGCTTGAGGTAGAGCGAGGTGGCGGAGGACAGGCCGATCCGCGCGTCCGGGCCGCCCCGTTCATCGCGCACCACGAATTGCCGCCGCAACTCGGCCGAGTAGACCAGAGGGTCGCCGGATTTGTACATCGCCTTCGCGGTTTCGAGCCGCAGCGCGGTGGCGCCGAAGAGGCCGGCATCGTCGGCCATCTCGGCATGTTTGAAGAGGCGGCGCAGGCCGATGAGGTAGGGAGGCCGGGGGGCCAAGCGCGGGAGCGCGGCGCAGAGGCAGGCATGCAGCACGGCATCGTCCTGCGCGCAGCGGCCGAGCGCCACCAGCGCCGGCCCGACGGCGAGGGGCTTGGCCCTGGCGAGGGCAGTCAGCGCGGCGACGAGGCCGTCCGCGTCGCCGGCGCGGGCCGGTCGGGCGACCGCCTCCGGCAGGTCCGCCTCATCGCCCGAGCGGCGCGTCTGCGCGCCCATCAGCGGCGAGACCAGGGCGAAGCGGGCGAGGTCGCGGATCACGACGCTGCTCGTCTCGGCCGCCACGGCCTCGAGGATCGGTGCGGCCTTGCCGCCCACGGCGCGAGCCAGCGCCCAGACCAGGGCGTAGCTCGCCCCCGCCGGCCCGACATCCTGCACCATGGCCACGAGGTCCGGCTCCGCTTGCGCGATGCGGAGCTGGCCGATGCGCCAGAGCAGGCGCTCGCGATCCTTCTCCGGCCACGGCCCGCGCCGGCAGGATGCCAGCCGCGCGAGAAGGATGCCGTCGCGGCCCTGGGCCGGGGCCCCGGCCGTGCCTGTCACGGATGACGCTACGGGCTGGTCGCTCCGGCGGTAGCCGCCGTTGATCTTCGCGACGACGACACTGTCGAACACTTTCGCGGCGGCATTGGCCGCGATCGGCTGCGCCGTTTTCGATCCCTCGCGCAGGATCGCGCCGCGTCGTCCGTAGCGGATGTTGACGAGGAACCGCTCCGGTGCTGCGACCGCGTCGTTCTCCACGAGGTCCACCTCGTAGACCTTGTCGGAGGCTCCCTCCTTCAGGTGGAGGCGCGCCGCGCGGACGACCCTCATGCAGCGGACCCGGAGAGGGCGACACTGCGATCCTTGGGTCTCTGCATCGTGGCTCCTCGCGAGACGGGGAAGAGGCGGCGACCGGCCCGGTGACGTGCGGCGTTCCGGTCGCAGGGATGTCTAGCCGCCCAGCGATCGCGGGGGCAACCCTGGCGGGCCGGGGCGGACCGTGATGGGCGCGTCCCCCATATCGCCCCGCCTGATCAGCGCGGAACCACCGAGGCGGCGACGCGCTCGGCCCGCGCGAGGGCGTCCGGCTGGTCCGCGCCGGCGAGACCGATGACCCGCAGGTAGGTCTTGCCCTCGAAGCGGATCGTCTGGGTCACGCCGACCTTTCGGCCGGACCGCACGTCCTTGCCGGTGGCCCGCAGGCGGATGACGACCGCGCCGCCCTCGGTGGTGCGGCTCTCGTCGGTGACCGCGATGTCCTTCACCTCGCGGATGGTGCCCAGCGCCTTGCGGGCGAAGGCGCTCTGCTGGCCGGCTGCCACCGGAGCCTTCCCCAGGGAAGGCGCCACGATGACGAGCGGCTGGGTGCCTTCGGGATCGACGTCCTTGGGGCCGTCGGTGAGCAGGAGGGTGTTTCCCATCAGCGTCCGCACCGGGCGGAACCCGGCCAGGTCCCCCACCGAATAGGGCATGGCCGCGATCTGGTCGGCGACGCTGCCGGGCGAGCGGAAGGCGATCGTGCCCAGCGCCGCCTCCACCGCCTGGTTCGGCACCTGCCCACGGGCCGCTTCCGGAACCTGCACGGTGACGAGGCCGGTGCCATCCCCGCCCCGCACCACCGCGACCCACTTGGTATAGGCGATCCCCCTGGCCGACTGGCTGCCGCGCAGGACCCGCCCCTCGCCGCCGGCGACGGACAGCGGCTCGGCAGCCCCCACGGCGGCAAAGCCCGTCGAACGCAGGGAATCGGGGGTGAATTTCTCGGCGAGCTGCCCATACGCCTCGGCCGGCATCGCGACGATGACGATGGAGGCGCCGGACGGATGCTCGAATCCGGCGAAGCTCTTGGCCAACGTCATCCCGGCGGGCGGCACCAGACCGATCCCGCCGGCAGGCGGAAAGACCGCCTCGGCGGCACGGGCCGGCAGGAGCGGGGCCGAGACGAGCAAGGACACGACAAGGCCGAGGAGGGCGAGCAGCCGGCCGGTGGCGCGGCGGAAACGGGGAAGAACCATTCTGGAAGCGTCTCTCGAGAGTGGGACATCGGCGTCGGCGGGGCTTGCCCCGACGCCGGCTCGCAATTCCCGAGAGCTTGACCGGCGGAGGCTCGGAGCGTCAAGCCACCGGGATCCGTGCGTGAGCCGTCCACCCTGCCCCGCGTCGCCGCTGACACCGCACAACGCGCGCCCGCGCTTCGTTGGCATCGCGCAAAGGAGCGCGAATGGCACAACGCCGCTTTTGTGCCGAGGGCACCGGGATATCCTGCGCGCCGATTGGGAGTTCAAGGATCGCGCCGAGACCGCCGTGCTCAGTCGCGCCGGAGCACTGGGACGATGCAGGCTGTACCGAAACCACAGATAATGAGCAGCTGGCCCAACGGGCTTCGATCTCTTCCGCACATGTGAACGAAGTGCGGGAAGCAAGGTTAAAAACTAAGTCAATGGGCTACTTAGTTTTTGCTTGGTGCCCAGGAAAGGATTGGGCACCAACGCAAAAATCACCAGCAAAATCAACGACTTATTCGTTCCGCGGAAATGCTTGTGTACCACCACTGCGCTTCATTGGCAAATGTCGAGCATCATCTCCCATTGACCGACGTTTGACCAGGCACCTCACCACACCCTTTTTTTACAAGCGGCGCTGTGCCGCCCACGAAGAATGCAAAAAACAAAGCAAAACCAAGCAATATATACCACACAGTTTCCCTGGACTTTCCGAGGGCACCAGATTTGTGCTTAAGATAATATTGAGTAAATCCAAGCGATTCTGAACGACCTTCTTTTTCTTTGATATATTCATCAACTACAGCAATCGTACTTCTCAAGCCATGATATCTAGCCCACCCAATCAATGAGATCAAGATTGTAATAAATCCAGCGGCAATAGCGACTTGTTTAGTTTCGGCGGCAAGTGCGAAAACTGCAGATGCAGCAACCGCGCCGATAACGTAAATCTCATTCTTTTCAATCATGTCGATGTGGCGAGAAATCAAATCTCGACATGATTTATACTCCTCGATTTCGACTTCATTGAACGCAACTTCAATATCATTCATTTTCTATCCGCTCCGTTATACGGGAAAAAGCCCACACGCAAACAATGCATTTCGAATCTATCGAATAAGAAATAGCACACATTGACCAGGATGGTACTAATCATCTTAGACGATGGTATATAAGGCCAAATCGATTTTTATTTTACGAATATTGGTAGAAATCTAGATTGGCCACCTCGGACATGATCTTGCAAAAGGTTATTTCATCGTACGCTAAATTCCGTCATTGAGATAGTGCGTATAATGCCTACAATATGGAAAAGCCGAGGGAAATAGCGTGACCAGTTCGAACGGGAGCATGGCAATATGGTGCACCAAACTAAACAGCGACGCTGTACCGTCATTTGAGGCACATCTGAATTACTGGCGGGTCGCCGGACTAGGGCTTCGAAGGAAAGATTTAAATCCAGTTGATTTTTTGGAGGTCGGGATTCTATTGTCCGGCGCCGAATCCATCGAAAATATCAATATATATGTACCCTTTAAGATCGAAGCGAAAGCAATAATTGATCTAGGGGCAAGGTTTTCCCAAAACGATATTGCGCAAGGTATCTTCAATGAAATTCTAACAAGCAGTCAAGTCGGAAACGGCCGAAGCTGGATTGAACTAGCTAATCAGGATCGAAAACTTTACTGTAGAGTACACGTTTTTGCGATTTCAGAAGGGAAAATTGATCAATCAGAACTTGCAGCAACGCATGAATGCGGCGGGACACTGATTAAAATTTTAAGGCCGTCTCTCGTAGCGAGTATAAGGGAACTCGCAAACGACGAGAAAATTTACTTTCGTATTAGAATTCCGGCCGGAACGAAGTACGAAAGTCCATTTGTCAAAGTGATAACGCCAAAAGATTGGTTTTTCCAGAGTGGATTCGATGAAATAGAGTACGTAGATTTTAGACTGAACGAATCGAGGACTCTACCTGATCGAATAGATCGACTTCTTATGGCTGATAAGGCAAAGGGTAACGTGCCTTTGAAGACTGTTGCTTTTCTCACCGCAGTGCAGGTACGCGCTGAGCTATCTGTTAGTAATACGGCTTTTCACAAAAATAGATTGCTGGAGGACAATCCTTGGAATCATTACGCGCCACACCCATTACCAAAAGGCATGATGGTATATCATTGGCGAAAATTGACGCCCAATACTGACCAGATCGAAAGTTTTACGGCATTTGTAAAACTACTTACGCGTCATACTGGAAGAAAAACAATAATAATATATATGCTTATAGCATTTTTATTCGGAATATTAGGAAATCTTGCTGCGGCGTACTTGCAATCAAAAATAGGATGGCCATCTCCACCTTAATGACTCAGTGTCTCGCTGAGGGGGCTGACGCCTATGTAAGTCTCGCCGCGCTTAACTGATGATTTGTGTTAATAGGTTTGCCTTAATGTTGGTTCGGAACTTAGGCAAGCGGCTAGTTAGATGGACACCCCAAATCTGGCCTACCTACTTACCCGGTCAATATGGTATGACGCACCATGAGTCGGACAGACATTGCCCTTGTGACGCTCCCTCCACCACTTGCAGCGGACCAACTGTCCTGCGAGGCGGCTGAGGCGTTGGCGTTCATTCTGCCGTTGTCGACGGAGTACCCAAACATCGAGGAATGGTTCTGTGGTAAGGTCGCTCCAGGCATTCAAAATGGCACCCGCCATCTGCTGCGCATAGAACGCGATGGGCGCCTTGTTGGACTCGGAATCGCAAAATCCTCCCCCTTCGAGAAGAAAATTTGTACCGTGCGGATCGCGCCGGAGTATGTCGGTAAAGGCTTGGGCGTAAGAATATTCGACGGGCTGTTGCATTGGCTTGGAACGGACCAGCCTCATTTGACCGTATCAGAGAAGAAGCTCCCTGCGTATGAGCGGATTTTCGAGTGGTATGGATTTAAGTTAACGTCCAAAAGCAGAGGTTTATATCTGCCTTCGGTTACTGAAGTAAGATATAATGATCCGTCGCGAAAGCTAAACTCAACTATATCTGAATAAAGAGTCAGCTTTCGGCGATATTTACCACCGCGTCATCAAAATCCTCAAATTTATCACTCTGAATTAGATTGATCTTTTTATGAAGGGCTCTTGCGTATTTATATGCTATTCCCTTTGCAATTGATTGTTGCTTGCGAAGCTCCGTAGCGGTTCGATATGGTCTCTTTCTATTGTCTGTTAGCCGACGTTGCAACAAGACTTCGGGCGCGGCATGAAGGAAGATAAATCCCTTTGGATTTAAGGACGCTATCGGTTCGATGGGTACGACTACAAGGCCCGTTTCGTTATCAATGATTGTATGAGCATCAATGATCAAGTTATAGCCTTCTCGTCCAGCCATCTTTTGGAATAATGCTTCGCCAAGTAAATTCTGGTTTTTTATTATCGACTCCTTAGGCAACAACCGCAACCGATCGGGACTACAGCCCGTCGCAGCTTGTAAAAGTTTGCTCGCTGAAAAATGGAGGAATGTTTTATGTTTGGCGACAAACGCCTCACATAAGGTTGTTTTTCCTACACCGGAAATTCCCAGAACTATTACGGTGGAATGTTTCATAAAGACGAAAACATTTCAAATTGATCTGGCTTCAGCCATTCATTGCCGGTGTCATTCTTGATATACATGTAGGACTGCGGAGGCGAAAACTGTTTCGAGATTGTTTTTGGAGCGATAGGAGTCTTGTACGTTCGCACATCGCCAATCTTAATTGCGCAAGCGGTCTCTCGACCGTGAAAATACTCATCATAGTAACGTTTTGAGATACCGGCGGTTTCGGCGGTTTTTTCCCATAAAACTTCGGGATTTTCCTTTAAAATACACAAGATATCAAATTCGCCTACAATCAATCCAACCGGTAAAGTTGAGTAGATTACGCATACATTAACATGCGAGCGCAGGGCCATCCGACGGCGAAACTCGTACCGCTTTGTTCCGTTCAAAATATTGCTTACATGCTCTGGCTTAATTGACAATAAGACGCGCATTCACTTCCCCTAGCTCGACAATGCGCCCGAACTGACCGGCGCTTATTTCAGTTAATACCCAGTAGTAGGGCGATACGCCGATGTCGTCAAGCAACGTATCGCGTATTAACCGTTTGTTGAGCGCAGCATTATACGTCATCTTAACAACAGATAATATTCCCGGACGACGAAATTCGTTTCGAAGTTCTTCCTCGGTATAGACACTTCTAGGTTTACAATATCGCACGAATGCATCTTCGTCGGCGAAATCACGTCGTTTCCGAATTTCTTCTGCAACACAGATTGACGTAACTACCGATCTAAACTTTGCGGGAGGTCTATCCATTGTCCGATAAAAAACAATGGTGTCTCCCTTGGAGATACGATCAAACGAGACGTGGCCAATGTAAACCTTGTGAATTGTATTGGTGTGAGACACATCTCGGACAATCTCACTGTGCTCGTTTCTAAGTATCGAATCCGGCAGAAGCTGCGTGTGCCATTGTGGTTTAATCGCAAGCAGCCAGTGTTTCTTGCCATTGACGTGTACAAAGGGGTAATCCAAGAGCAGATCACCATGTAACTCGGAAAGAATTCTAACCAAAACGAGCTCTGTACCGTTTTTCGTGACCTTCGTACCCCATTCGATAAATCCGTAGCGTCTAAATAACTTTATGAGGTGGGCATGCGTCTCAAAAACCGTTACATAAATACCATCGGAATCCATTGAAATAGCGGTGTCAAATATCTTTTTAATCACCCGCTCGCCCAGACGTGTTCCTCTACTATCTATCTTAAACGTGCCTACCTTCAGCCAGGACATGCTTGGCAACGGTGGGCTTATGTCTGATATCTCGCCTTTTTCACCCTTCAGATAAACCATTCCACTTAATTCGTCGGCATCATCAACGACCGTGTAAAGCTCCTCCTCTGATTTCTTTGCAAACCAGGCTTCAAAATCCGCCTTATATCCATCCTTGAGACTATCAAAAAAACTATCCGCGATATCGACATCTTTAAATTTGGTGAGTCTCAAACGACGTGTCATTGACATTTGGTCCTTTGTTTTCGCCATTATAATGCAAGACATATCGACGGGTGCCATATGATTGATCGCCATCAACATTTTTTTTGGTTAGCCCGGCACGCATGATCTGCACTCTTCCGCGGACGGCAATCCCTGAAGAGGGCGGGCCGGAAAAGCCCTTTATGCTCAACTGATACAACTCGTTAGACGAACGTTCAAAGAGACGTGACAGTCGACATTCTAGGTGGTATGGTGCCCTATGAATGAGGGTGCCTTCGTCGCCTACTATCGCGTGAGCACCGACCGGCAAGGCAAATCCGGCCTTGGCCTCGACGCACAACGCGAGACGGTTCGCACCTTTCTGAACGGCGGCTCCTGGCACCTCACGGCTGAGTTCGTGGAGGTTGAAAGCGGGCGATCTGAGGCACGACCTGAGTTGGCAAAAGCGCTTGCACGTTGCCGTGTGACCGGTGGTGCCCTGGTGGTGGCAAACGTCTCTCGCCTTACCCGCTCAGTCGCCTTCCTGTCGAAGCTGCTTGAGGCTGGCGTAGAGGTGCGGTTTTGCGACCTTCCAAGGATCGAAGGTCCGACAGGCCGGTTTCTTTTGCAGCAAATGGTTGCCGTGGCCGAGCTCGAAGCCGGGATGATCGGAGACCGCACAAAAAAAGCCCTCGCGGCTGCGAAGGCTCGTGGTCAAAAGCTGGGTAGTCCGCAGAACCTCAAACGGCAGGATGTGGGACGTGCAAACGGCCAGGCCGTTCGTGTACGGGCTGCCGCAAACCGTGCAGCCGATTTGGCTCCAATTATCGCTGAAATCCGAGCTTCAAACGAACGCGCTTCTTTGCGGGAAATTGCGGCTGCACTCGATTCAAAGGGTATCCCTACCGCTCGTGGAGGCACTTGGTCGGCCACGCAGGTCCAGCGCGTTGTAAGTAGGATTTGCGTTCAACAAATAAACCTCGCACTAAGATATAGCTAATCGTCTAGCTCAATTCCCAGCCCATTCTACAATGAGACAGGAATTGAGCTCAGTTTTCTATAAATGAAGTATCAAAAGTCTTGATTTCCTTTCCGAGTATAACCTTTAGATGCTCCAGCTTTAGCGTTGTCACTTGCCCCCGATGGTAAAACGGCACCTGGGGTATTTTTTACATCATCCGTCGGGGCCAACATTTCCCGGGTTGCCTTCGACGCAGCTATTGTTTTTTCACTCAGCCCGACGACGACCCAGGCCTCCTTTTCTTTCTCATCATAACCCTGCTCAAGAACAACAACTCCTTGCAGAGTACCCGAAGAGAAGGAGCTGCTAAATTGCTTCACACTCTCGACAACAGCACGCTCATCGATCTTTAGATTTGATTTTTGCTCTCCATTTGAAGTTTGTGTTGTTTTTGACAGTGTCGCTTCTAATTCGGATACTGCTCTGCCGCTTGCAACATCCTGTCGCATAAATCTGACGATTTCTCCTTTTGCTTTTTCTTCAGCTATTATTGAAGCTGTCTTTATACCCCTCTTGTCGTCGAAAGTTACCGGGTGTGATTCTTTAGAGTAGATTCTTTTGATTGTGCCATCTGGTCGAAAATCCAGTGTAACTCCATCAGCTCCCGCTTTCCACGACGTGGTTCCGTCTGGAACAGACTCTATCGTTTGCGCTATAACTTGATTAGTACAGAGCAAGAAGACAACAATTCCGATTCGAGACAAGGCATAAGCTCCAGACATAACTTTTTTCCTATTGCTTCAGCTGAGTTTTGAACGCAGCCCGAACTTTTGCTATTTTCGGTATATCTTCGTTTGAGACTGGCAAGGCTACTTCGAAATCGATCTTAGTGCCTCTTTTCGGAATAAAGAATATGCTATGCTGGCTTCTTGCAGACGAACCTCTGTGGAAGTCATAAAATACATCTGATTTTCCAGAACAGAAGTCGATTTTGAACGTGTCACTATATGGCGTATAAATATTTTGATCGGCTCTCTCGATTTTAGGAAACCCAGAAGGCGCATAGCGGTCGGAGAAGTTTATGAATTGCCCATCGATTCTGTCGTTGTCTTGATCAAGCAACTCAATACTTAAGACTTTTTTATTGAAGTGGCTTACTTGAGTGCAGGAGCCTTCATCCTCGCACCGCCCCTCGTATGGATTCTTCTTATTTTCAGGGAAGTTAGCATGAAAGCAATCTGCCGGTATTTGTGCCGACTTACCGCTTTGGGCGAAGCAAACGGTCGCAGCAGCACTTGAGCGAGAATTTGACTGCCCTCCCTTTTCGGTTGCTCGATCGACCGAATCTGCCAGATCGTACATATTGATCTCTGGCACGTTGCACTTATTTCGATTAAAGCTTTCTCGCTTTGAGGTCACTAACACCTCGAATTTTTTGGCTGCTATAATATCAAACTTTTCGCGCCATTCATCAATTGCGGCCGCGTTAGCCTCCAACTGCACCGGCACCTTAATCCAGGATGTGCCAACAGCAGATTCTTTAGATTCGTCGACGGCTGGCTTCCCTATTTTGACAGAAACAAGCTTATCTAAACGTGCCAACATATCCGCATACAACGTAACAGCGTCCGCCTTTTTCTGTGATAGACTTTCTGCCTTGCTTGCTGCAGATATAGAGTCGAATCCAATAACAGGCACAACGCTATCTGATAGAACTTTTAGTAACGGCTTTACTTTTACATCAACTTTCGCTGTGACTACGATATTATTCCCGATTTGCTCGGTGCTTATAATAGTGACGCTCTCTACGTGTGCGTTTGTATATGAAAGCACTTTTTCCTTAACAACATCATCGATTGACGACTGGGCAACCTTAAGCTCGACTTGCCTTCGATGGTCGACAAACACCCCGGCCACTTGTTGAATAGCTAACCGCACAGCTTCTTGCCTTGCCTGCTCTGCAGTTTCACCTGAAGCTACCACCTGAACAGACCTGACATCCGCAGAGCTCGATGCCCCTACGGCTGCTCCCGCGGGACGCATGGGGGCAATGCTTGTCTCTCCCTCCGCACCAATCGCAATGGTGGGCGCCATAAGCGACAAAATGGCAATTCGCGCTTTCAGTGCTTTCGCTCGCAACATCGGTCCTGGCTGCTTCAAAGAAGTCGAATGAGCATGAATCCTATGTAGGGGGGGGCTGTATCAGGCAAGCCTGTTTTCCGATTTGTACCGCGTTCTTTGTTCGGTTCTCCGAGAATGAGCGGATCGGGCGATCCCAGTGAAACGGCTGCTTCCGTTTCTTTCACCCAAAATCAGGAGTTCAATTCCATGTCACCGACCGGAAACGGGCGGCGCCTTGTCGTGCGCGTCACCCATGAGGCTTTCGTCGATATGCTGATGGCCACAGCCGAGGCAGCCCTGGTGCCGCCCCTTATGACGCCAACCAGCGCACACCACCTCAGTGCCTATCTACAGGCGCGTGAAGCCAATGAGGAAGGGCCGGAGATGGAACCGCCGTGCCTCACGTACTCGTATACTGGGCTCGAGGTCGGGGGCGTCATGTTCGGGCGGCGATTTCGCGACAAGAACGAAACCACGCTTCTTATGCAGCGCATGGTGCCTGTGAGCGCCGTGAACCGCACCGCCGATTGGATTGAACGAAGCCCTATGTCAGCGCAGGTGATGGCCGCCATTGCAAAGAAAGCCCGAGCCCCATGGAAGAGGCTCGGGGATTTCCATTCCCATCCGCTCCTGGCCTCTTCACGAAAGGATATCGAGCAACTTCGGCTTTACGGGCCTTCGTATTCTGATCGGCTTTCGATGGACCAGCCGGGAGCGGATGGCATCGGGTTGATTATGAGTGCCACTTTTGCAAAAGGCCGAACCACCGATTGGTCCGCCTCACGCGCAAGAACCACCTACCGAACACGCATTGCTGATCTGGATGTATGGCTATGCGCCTATCAGGCACGAAAAGTTCCAGGTGCCAAACGGCTGAGACTCGTTGTCGATCATCATGGATAATCGACCCAGGCAGAGGCGCATTTGGATTGCTGCATCCGCCGCAGTCACTGGAAGTAGCTGTTTCTATCCGTAGTCTGCGAATGCGTCCGCGGAAATCTTACTCTAATCTACGGATGGAGGATAGGCTTAGTTATTTGGCCGAAATCGGATTTGCCTGTTTCTTGTCAGCTATCTGGCTTTAGGCCTTCACCAGCTGGTGTCGAAACGGAAAGCGTCCGTATACGATATGAAATTAGTCGCCCTCGCGTTGGTTTTTCGGACATGCAGTCGCGCAGACAAAACAATGCTTTTTTGAACCCGCTTTGCGCCTATGAGCACCAAACGATCTTTCAATTTGTTTCTTGCTAAAAAGGACGCCAATTCGGCTTGATGCCGGCCATGCATACGCTGCTTTTTCCGTTTAGCTTTCGGCTTCGACTCGCTACGCGGAGGAACATAAACGCTATTGAACCTCGCTTTTACGCAATAGGAGATTGGCCTTAAAATTTCAAAGCCATCACTTTTAAGCGGCGCAATATGTACTGGCCTATCGACAAGCGTACTTGAAGGTAAATTGGTACTAAAAGCCGTTCTAAGCAGACTTTGCTGTTTTGACGATATGCGAACCAACAAATGGCAATGGGGCACCCAATGATATAATGGGGTGAACTCAACTGTTTTTCTGATTTCCATGCAATAATCAATGGCGCCGCAGATTACTATATCTTTTATCCCGTGGCTCCTCAGAGCTCTACGCAAATCCTCAATTAAATTCTGCGGCTTGAATTCGGCCAGCGAGCCCTCTGGGTGGCAATGCCGTTCAGGGATTAGAGTTACCCATAGCCATTCCCTAGGCACGGCGGAAATCAACGGCGCTACTTGATCGCAAAACCAAATTCTGAGACGTCGCATACACATTGGGCAGGACTGGAGACGGCACCTATGATTTCGTCGACATCGGGACAATCTGGTAATTAAATCTGAATCTAATGGTTGATACTTTTTTAGAAATTTTAAAAGCGATTTATGACGCTTTTCTGCTTCTTCTTTTCCTTCAAAACCTGTGAGGTGCTTCCGAACGTCATGTTCGTTTCTTGGCTTGTAATTAAAGATTTGCGGTATGGCTCGTATGCAGGGTGATTTGGCCATGTTCACATCCTTCTTACAAGGGATGTTTACCAGTTTTTAAATTAAGGTCGTTTGGGTCGGAAACCACACGTCTTTTGGGGCATGACGCGTCATACGCATAGGATTGAGCGATCATGGCCTCTAATCGGGACATTGGATGACTAAGGTATGGATTATTGGGTACACTAGACGGATGTCATCCTTTTGCAAGATTTTGCTGTTTCTTTTGATTAAATTGGTCAGATATCAAAGGATGGCAATTTCCAGATGGCTGTTGCAATTACTTTTCTGGAAATATCACCGTATCTATCGGCAACTGAGCGTGGCGCGTGTCCTTGAATGGCATCAAGTATCCGCATCTCGATCCCCGCATCGAGCCCTATAGTCTTAAAACGGTGCCGCCAGCCATGGTTCGGCATAACGTTGGGGTCGGAGACGGTTAGCCGGGCGAATTCAGCGAGACGATTCTTTAGCCCTTGCAGCGGCCCAAGGACATCACCATTTTTTGCTCTCTGCAGGAAGAGATGGCCTTCGGAGGATTGACCGCAAAATTCGGGAAAACCTAACGCGACCAGTTGCGGGTGTAATACGACCTCGCGTGCCTCATCTGTCTTTTGAGTGCCTGCCTCTGGAGTGATCCGAATTAACCAGTAATCGCCCTCAAGGCGAACGTCTTCTCGTCTCAGCTGGGCAATTTCACCGACGCGCGCGCCAGTGAACGCGCAGAGCCACGGAACCCATCTCTTCGCTGCTGCCGTTAGGTTACTTTCTCGAGCATTCTCATAAAGAAGCGCAGCTTTCAAAAGGGCGATGGCTTCTAAATCAGTAAAACCCTTTGAACGAAGCTTAATCGGCTTTCGAGCCTTAATAGTCACGTCAGCAGCCGGATTGCTTTCCAGTTTTCGGTTGACTACACCCCACCGAAACACCGCTTTCAACGCAGCAAGATCGCTATCTTTGACTGTTTTTATAGATGGCAATTTTCCGGTCTTTGGCGATGGAGTTTCGAGTCTATAGTTTTTGAAAGCGATTATGTCATTTGGTCTAATTCTGGGCGCATCATCAAAACCGATGTATTTGATAAAATTATCGATTGTATGCTTATAGCTGGCATAGGTACTTTTCTTGATTCCACGACGAGAGGCTTCCGACCACCATTCATCAAAAAGTACACTAAGTCTTTTGTCTGTTTTACTATTGCTATTAGGTTCGGGGGTTTTTGTTTGGAAAATTTCAATCGGTGCAATTTTTGTAGCGCTGACTAAGAAATCAGCAATCCTCGGCTCCAATTTCCGAGGCAGATCATATCCTTTGGATAATTTATCGAGCACTCGATCCGCGCGATGATAAGCATCGCCAACGGCCTTCGCGAAGAGCCAATAAGTTTGATTATCAAAATTCAGTTTTTTCTCTTCGATTAATCTATCCGTCTCAGACATGCTAATTGAATACATATGCACTATGCATGCCATGTCTTCGTCTTCATACCACTTTGTGTGCTCGAGGACATCTCGATCTAATCGTGTAATCCATACTCTATCGTACAAGTCCCCGAACCAGACATGCCGCAGGCTGGGATTTTCGATTGAACGAGCGACCAAATAGTCGTGAACCGGCCTAGCCAACTCGTGCGTTTCACGTTCTGTCAGCGTCAAAGGGCCGCTGCGATGACTCTGCCACTCAGCGTCAAGTTCGGCCAATGCCCGCACCATAAGCCGCTTGGCCTCGGATGGGTCTTTCGTCTTCAGGCTTCGCCTGATTGTCGGACTGCCTACGTGATCCAGTAGGTCCTTCGGCACTCTGCGCCGGAGATAGTACGTTCCATGACGATCTTTAACGGGACTGGGCATCTTAAGGGCCATGTGTACCACCCGTGTGAACCACGCGGGTAGCCCTAAGTGCTTGAATTCACCGTTCTCTTTTGCGGATCAGCGGCTTAGCCAACTGATGGTGCCCAGGAAAGGACTCGAACCTTCACCTCTTGCAAGACTGGTACCTGAAACCAGCGCGTCTACCAATTCCGCCACCTGGGCCGGTCGGCAGATGTTTGCCGACGCGGAGGTTCGTTTAGGCGGACGGGCCGGCCGCGTCAATCGCGATTCCGGCCCGTTTCGCGGATTCCGCCTAAGCTGGGCGCTCAGGCCTCGCCGCGCCACTCGCGGATGTCCACGAAGCGGCCGGCCACGGCGGCTGCGGCGGCCATGGCGGGGGAGACGAGGTGGGTGCGCCCGCGATGGCCCTGGCGGCCCTCGAAATTGCGGTTCGAGGTGGAGGCGCAGCGCTCGTTGGGGCTGAGGCGGTCGGCATTCATGCCGAGGCACATGGAGCAGCCCGGCTCGCGCCAATCGAACCCGGCCTCCTTGAGGATGAGGTCGATGCCCTCCGCTTCCGCCTGGGCCTTCACCACACCGGAGCCCGGCACCACCATGGCCGAGACCGACGGGTGGACCTTGCGGCCTTCCACCATCTTGGCCACGGCGCGCAGGTCCTCGATGCGGCCGTTGGTGCAGGAGCCGATGAAGACCCGGTCGAGGGTGATGTCGGTGATCTTGGTGCCCGGCGTGAGGCCCATATAGTCGAGGGCCTTGGCCTTCGACTGGCGCTTGTTCTCGTCGGCGATGGCGGCCGGGTCGGGCACGAGACCGGAAATCGAGACCACGTCCTCGGGGCTGGTGCCCCAGCTCACCAGGGGCGGCAGGCTCGCCGCGTCGAGGCGGACCTCGCGGTCGAAGAAGGCGCCCTCGTCGGTGGCGAGGCTGTCCCAATAGGCGCGGGCCCGCTCGAACGCCTCGCCCTTGGGGGCCTTGGGGCGGTCCTTGACGTAGTCGTAGGTGATGGCGTCCGGCGCCACCAGGCCGGCGCGGGCGCCGCCCTCGATCGACATGTTGCAGATCGTCATGCGTCCCTCCATCGAGAGGGCACGGATCGCCTCGCCGGCATATTCGATGACGTAGCCGGTGCCGCCGGCGGTGCCGATCTCGCCGATGATGGCGAGGATGATGTCCTTGGCGGTGACGCCCGGCGGCAGGGTGCCGTCCACGGTCACGCGCATGTTCTTGGCCTTGCGCTGCAGCAGCGTCTGGGTGGCGAGCACGTGCTCCACCTCCGAGGTGCCGATGCCATGCGCCAGCGCGCCGAACGCGCCGTGGGTCGAGGTGTGGCTGTCACCGCAGACGATGGTCTGGCCCGGCAGGGTGAAGCCCTGTTCGGGGCCGATGACGTGGACGATGCCCTGGCGGCGGTCGAGGGCATCGTAGAACTCGATGCCGAAATCGCGCACGTTCTCGGCCAGCGTCTCCAGCTGGAGGCGGCTCTCCGGATCCTCGATGCCGAAGCGGCGGTCCGAGGTCTGGACGTTGTGGTCCACCACGGCCAGGGTCTTCTCCGGGTGGCGCACGCGCCGTCCGGCCACGCGCAGCCCCTCGAAGGCCTGTGGGCTCGTCACCTCGTGGACGAGGTGGCGGTCGATGTAGAGGAGGCTGGTGCCGTCCGGCTCGACATCGACCACGTGGTCGTCCCAGATCTTGTCGTAGAGGGTGCGCGGGGCAGTCATGGCGTGGCTGTTTCGGTTTTCGTCGTTGATCGGATCGCGGGCGGATATGTGACTCTCGCCCTCTTTAGTAATGTTCGAAAGGCCCGCTTGGAAGTAGGCCGGCGCACACGGCGCATCGCGGTCATGACTGCCGCCCGCGCGCCGCATGGCGACCTTGGCCGATGCGGACCCGCCGCGACGGCTGGACCCTGCCCGGACGGCGGATTACAGCCGTATCGTTTAATGGCCACGCCTCTCTTGGCCACTTCCGGGGACGGATGACGAGCGCGACATGCAGCCTGCCGACCTGTTGCTCCTGAAGCCGATGCAGCCCAGCGTGATGGAGGCGCTGGCGGGCGCCTTCACCCTCCACCGCGCCGACACCGCGCCCGATCCCGACGCGTTCTATCGCGAGATCGGACCGCGCATCCGCGCCATGGCGACCGGGGCGCAGGCCCCCGTGGACCGCGCCCTCATCGAGAAACTGCCCCAACTCGAAATCGTGGCGAGTTTCGGCGTCGGCTACGATACGATCGACGTCGGCGCCGCGGCGGAGCGGGGTGTGGTGGTCACGAACACGCCCGACGTGCTCTCCGACGAGGTGGCCGACCTCGCCCTCGGGCTGCTCCTGGCGACCGTGCGCGAGATCCCGCAGGCGGACCGCTACCTGCGCGCCGGGCACTGGCCGACACGGACCTACCCCCTCACCGCGACCCTGCGCGGCCGGCATGTGGGCATCCTCGGCCTCGGCCGGATCGGGCGGGCCATCGCGCGCCGCCTCGAAGGGTTCGGCGTGGCCCTCTCCTATCACGGCCGCCGCCGGCAGGACGACGTGGCCTATGCCTTCCACCCGACCCTGCTGGAAATGGCGCGGGCCGTGGACGTCCTCATGATCGTGGCGCCCGGCGGCCCGGAGACGAACGGGATCGTCAATGCCGAGATCCTGCAGGCACTCGGCCCCGACGGGATCGTCGTCAACGTCGCCCGCGGCAGCCTCATCGACGAGCCGGCGCTGATCGAAGCCCTGCGATCGGGCGCGATCCACGGCGCGGGGCTCGATGTCTTCGCCGCCGAGCCCGAGGTGCCGGAGGCCTTTTTCGGCCTGGAACGCGTCGTCCTGCTGCCGCATGTGGGCTCCGGCTCCGTCCAGACCCGCGAGGTCATGGGCCAACTCGTGGTCGATAACCTGCTCTCCTGGTTCGCCGGCAAGGGCCCGCTGACGCCGGTGCCGGAAACGCCGACGAACGCGCCCAGCACCGGAGCGGCCCGATGATCCGTCTCGCACGCTCCCTCGCCGGCCTTCTCGCCAGTCTGCTGACGGCAGCGGCCCTGGCCGGTCCGGCGCAGGCCCAGACTATGACCCAGAATGGGGGCCAGGGGATGGTTCAGGGCGCTCCCCAGGCGCCCTCGACACCGACCACGCCCTCGACACCGACCGCGCCCCCGGCCGTGACGCCCGCCCCGACACCGGCGGAGCCCCCCGCCGCCCCAGGCCTCTCGGAGACGCCAGCCGCGGTGAGCCCACCCTCCGGCTTCGTGGAGACCCTGCCGCCCACCATCGAAGGCGTTCCGGGCACCTGGGACCTGTCGCGGGACGGCAGCACGCGGCGCTGCGTCATGACCCTCGCGTCGCAGAGCTTCGAGAGCGGGCGGCGCCTGTCGTTTCCCGCCGGGTGCCGCCGTGCCCTGCCGATCCTGAACGAGGTCGCCGCCTGGTTGTTCGTGGACGGCGTCGTCCGCCTCGTGGACAAGAACGTCCGGCCGGTCCTGATCTTCAAGGCGCGGGACGACCGGCGCAGCCTCATGGCCAAGACCGAGGGAGGCGAGGTCTACAGCCTCGTTCCTCTCCAGATCGTGGCGATGGCGCCCCCTCCCGCGCCGGCGCCGGATGGCGGCTCCGGGTACAAGCTCGAGCGGGACGATCCGACTGCGGCAGGCGGCCAGAGTACCGGGGCGCAGACGAGCGCAGCGACGCCTGCCGGCCCGCGGCCGACGGCCGGCATCTACGCCCTCGACCGCTACCGCGAGCAGGACGTCTGCCGCCTCGAACTGAAACCCGCGGAGGGAGGCGGGACCGCCACGGTCCGCCTGCTCGAGGGCTGCCGCGACAGCGGGCTGACGACCTTCGATCCGGCCGCATGGCTGGCGGCTCCCGGCCGGCTCACCCTGGTGGCACGGCGCGGCCATGTGGTGGGGCTGGTGCCGGCGGGGGAGAACCATTGGCGGCGCGAGCCCGAGGTCGGCACCACCTTCATCCTGCGCCGGATCGAGAGCGCCCCGCCGAGCGGTTCCCCCTGACGACCACGCCTGATAGACCCTGCCGCCGATGCCTTACACCGTCGCCGCCCTCTACCGCTTCGTTCCCCTGCCCGACGCCGCAGACCTGCGTGACGCGTTGGAGCGGCGCTGCGTGGAACTCGGCATCCTCGGCACGCTCCTCCTGGCGCGCGAGGGGATCAACGGCACCATCGCGGGAAGCGCGGCCGGCATGGCCACGCTCCTGTCGGAGCTGCGCGACGGCCCGCTCTTCGGCGAGCGCCTGAGGGATCTCGACGTGAAGCTCTCGCGCGCGGAGGCAGCGCCTTTCGCTCATCTCAAGGTGCGGGTGAAGCGGGAGATCGTGACCTTCGACGACGGCGCCACCGATGCGGGCGAGGCCGGGACACCCGTGCCGCCCGAGGCGTGGAACGCGCTGCTCGATACGCCGGGCCTCCTCCTCCTCGACACCCGCAACGCCTTCGAGGTCAATCTCGGCACGTTCGAAGGCGCCACCGACCCGCATCTGTCGCGGTTCTCGGATTTCCGGGCCTATGTCGACGGCCTCGACCCCGCCGAGCATCCGGCGGTGGCGATGTTCTGCACCGGCGGCATCCGCTGCGAGAAGGCCGGGGCCTATATGCGCGCCAAGGGGTTCGGCACGGTCCACCATCTCGAGGGCGGCATCCTGCGCTATCTCGAGACGATCCCCGAGGCGGAGAGCCGCTGGCGCGGCGACTGCTTCGTCTTCGACCACCGCATCGCGCTCGGACCCGGCCTCGTCGAGCGGCCCGACCACGATCCCGAGACATTGCGATGAGGCGGGGCCAGCCATGACCGACGACGATACGCTCTCCGCCCGCATCGACGCCCTGGAAATGCGGCTGACCGAGCAGGACGTGGTCATCGACGACCTCAACGCGACGATCACCGCGCAATGGCGCCAGATCGATGCCCTGACGCGGCATCTGGCCAAGCTCGTGGAGCAGGTCGAGGAGGCCGGCGCCCGCACCGGCACCGGCGCCCCGGAACCACCCCCGCCGCATTATTGAGAACCAGCCCGGTATTGGCCGCACGGTCCTCGTGGCGGGACTCCATCGTCGGGCACCCGCCCCGAGCGCCCGGATCGGGTGGCAAGCCGCCGGCACCAGTGCCGACAAAGCAGCCTTCGGACATGAGAAGGGGCTGCCTCGACAGCAGCCCCTTCCTTGGATCGAGCTACGGCATTCACACATTTCGCGGGCTGCACAGCTGTGCCCTCCTCCCCGGCGGATCTCGGGCCTGCCCGAAATCCGTCGAGCTTGTGGGAGGAGTTGGAGGTGGGTGTAGTTGGGTGCCCCTCCTGCCGCCGAGGCTGGCGGAGCCACCCCCACTCCTAACCTCTCCCCACAAGGGGGAGAGGGACGCGGTCCGCCCGAAAAAGCGGATGGGTGAATCCGGTAGCCTGGATCGAGAGCGGATCAGACCACGAACGATCCGTTGTCCAGGGTCTGCTGGCCCTGCAGCAGAACGGCGAAGTCCGCCGCTCCATCTCCGTTCGTGTCGCCCTGGATGAGGGTGTTGCCGCCACCGAACTTCGTGCGCAGTTCGCCTGCCTGACCCGAGAAGGCATCCGTTCCGACGAACTGGAAGCCCTGATCTCCTGCCTGTCCGAAGTCCGCATCGATCCCGCTAAGGTCGATGCGATCGCCTTCGGCGAAATCGAAGTCCTTGATGATGTCGCGTCCGGAAACCGCGACGTCACTGTCGGTGATGGCATTGAACACGAAGGTATCGGCACCGTCGCGGCCGTAGAGGAGATCACGGCCATCGTCGCCGTCGATCACGTTGTCGCCCGAGTTGCCGAAGATCTGATTCCGGATCTCGTTTCCGTTGGCAGTCAGATCGTCGGTTCCGGTGAGCACGAGCTTTTCGGTATTGGCGGCCATCGTCTGGCTGACAGACGAGCGGATCGTGTCGAAGCCTTCGAACGACTCCTCGATGACGCGATCGCCCTCGCTGTCGATCACGTACGTGTCGTTCCCGATGCCGCCCAGCATCGTATCGGCTCCGGTACCGCCCAGCAGCGTATCGTCGCCATCACGACCCACGAGGGTATCGTCCCCGCCGCCGCCGCTCAAACGGTTGTCTGCGTCGTTGCCGGTGAGACGATTGTTCAGATCGTTGCCGCTGCCGCTCAGCTCGCCATTCTCTTTTAGGACGAGGTTTTCGACATCAGCGGACAAAGTATAGCTCAGAGAAGAGCGAACCGTGTCGTTACCACCGCCCGCCAGCTCGATGACCTGATCGCCCGTGTCGTCCACGAGGAACATGTCATCACCAACGCCACCGTCCATGACGTCGCCGCCTGCGCCACCGATGAGAAGATCGTTGCCAGCGCCACCGGTGAGACGATCGTTCCCGGCTCCCCCATCCAGCCGGTTGTCGGCGATATTGCCGGTGATGCTGTTGTCCAGCGCGTTACCGGTTCCGTCGACGGCGCCCATCCCGGTGAGGACGAGGTTTTCGATGGTGTCGGGCAGGGTGTAGGTGATGGAGGACAGAACGGTGTCGGTTCCTTCATCGGCGCCTTCGACCACCGTGTCGCCGAGGGAATCGACGATGTAGCTGTCGTTGCCGAGACCGCCGATCATGGTGTCGTTACCGGCACCGCCGACGAGGAAGTCGTTACCGGTGCCGGCCGTGATCGTGTCGTTGCCCTGGCCTGCGTTGTAATAGAAGTCCTGCCCGGCGCGGAAGGGCGGGAAGAACGTCAGCGCGTCGTCACCGTTGGTCCCGAGCACGACGCCCTCGAACGTGTTGCCGCGCTGTGTGCCCGAAACGAGGTCGCGGACGTCGAAGGTGATGCCCTGCGTTCCGGCGACGAAGGTGATGCCCTCATCGTCGTAGCGGGAGATGGGCCCCGTCAGATTGCCGTCGGCATCCTCCGCCTGGACGCGGACCGCGAGCCCGCCATCCTGGTTGGTCAGGCTGCCGGCATCGTTGGTGTTGCCGTTGCCCACCTCGGCCGAGGTGAAGGTCAGGCGCACGTTGCCGGCACCACCGTCGGCGCGATCGAACCGGACGGTGTCGTTGCCGTCGCCGAGATTCACCTGGTCACTGCCGTCGGTGGCGATGCTGACGCCGAAAGTATCGTCGCCGTCGCCGCCGAAGACGGTGTCGATCCCGGAGCCGCCACCGATCGTGTCGTTGCCGCCGCCCGTCGAGATGACGTTGTCGCCGCCGCCGCCATACACGACATCGTCCGCCGATCCGGTGGTGAGCGTGTCGTTTCCGTTTCCACCCGTCAGCTGCGCCCGGACATTGCCGGTATCGACGACATTGTCGCCGGTGTCGGACAGGTTGAAGTTCACCGACTCAAAGCCATAGATCACGGTGCCGTCGGATGCCCTGCCCGTGCCATTCTCATCGAGCGTCAAGCTGATCGGGGTTCCCGAGCCGACGACCGGTCCGTTGAAATTGAAATTCACCGACAGGAAATCATCGCCCTCGCCGCCGACCAGCCGATCGAGCTTGCCGCCGGTCACCGTGTCGTCGCCGGATCCGGCGCGAACTTCATCACGCACAGGATTGATCGAACCTGCGAAAATGTTTGCGGGACGATCGACCGAGTCGATCGTATCGTTACCGCCGCGGCCATTGATGGTGTCTTCGTCTTCGGTGCCGTTCAGGACGTTGTCGCCGTTATCGCCATTGATCGTAGCCATTGCGTCGTCTCCCTTACGCGCTGCCTGAGATGCGTGTGCGGCTCGCAGGCTTGCGGTCGGGCTGGTACGGATGGCTAACCACGAAGGTTTCAGAATTCGAAAATAATATCCGGCGATCCCTGATCTTATCTCTTGTTAAGCGTGGCAGTTTACTCCCACGAAAGAATGAGATGAATTCTACGCGTTGGATGGATTAAAACGAAGATTGCTCACGAACGGCAGCCGCTAGCGCTCGTTCCCCGTGTTCCGCCGGCAGCGGACCAACCACATCGTCACCGCTGCTATTCCGCCGCCGGGCGATCCAGCCTGAGGAGACGCGCGGACCGTGTCCGCAGGGACCGGCGCTCGGGCTCGGGGCCGGTGACGAGGGAGCGGCGGGCATCCGCGATGGCGCCGTGCACGGCATCGATGGCCAGGATCAGGGCGTTCATCGCGCGGGTGTCGACATTGCGCTCGCGGGCATGCTGGACGACGTCGGTGACGAGATCGTCGGTCTCGCGAACGAGGCCGTCGAGCTGCTCCCTCGTGGTCGCCGAGCGGATGTCCCTGAGGATGTCGAGCAGCCGGTCGAGGACCACGTCCACCCGCTCGCGGCGCTGGCGGGCGAGGCGCTGGCCGAGCCAGGCGATGCCGGAGCCGATCGTGCCGCCGAAGAAGGCGAGGAGGTAGACGTAATCCTCGTAGCGTTCGAACAGGGTCTGCTGCTCGCGCTCGAAATAATCGACCGCGCCCGGATGGTTGGGCAGGCGGGCGCTGGTGGCGGCCACCGACGTCTCGAAATCCGGTGCCTTCATCAGGTTGGCGATGGGGGCGTTCGGCGCGAGTTTCGAGCGCCATTCGAACAGGTGCTGGGTCACGGACGCCACCGAGTAGCGGCTCACCGCGCCCCGCGCCATCAGCCGGTAGGAGGCGCCCACCGTCTTCACGTCCTCATCGGGGCGCTTGGGCCGGCCGCCGAACGTACCCGCTGGGATCGTCGCCGATTGCAGTTCCGGCATCCGCTGCACGATCGCGTCGCCATCGGGCACGGAGACGATGGTGATCTTCTTCTCGTGGGAGGCCATCTCCACCGCCCGCACCGTGGAAATCGCGGCCTTCGAGGTCGGGGCCGCGATGACGGCGACGGCGTCCACGGTGCCGGCCTGCAGGGCGGCCGTGACCTCGCCGGGCTTGAGCGGCACGAGGGCGATATGGCTGGCGGCGAGCGTCTGGCCGGGTTCGGGCGCCGGCACGGCCGTGAAATCGTAGAAGGCGAGAAGATTGGTGACGAAGGGCCGGTCGGCGGCGTGGCGCTCGACGATGCCGAGGCGCTTCTTCGCAAGGTCGGGGAAGCTCTCGATCTCGCTCGCTTCCGGCGTGGCGATGAGCAGCGTCTCCTCGTGCAGGAGGGCCAAGGTCAGGCCGTTATCGGGGAGGAACACGTCGGGCCGGACCACGGCGAGATCGGCGCGACCCGCCTGGAGCGCCGCGGCGCTGTCTCGCACGTCGTCATAGGCCCGCACATTCAGGCGCACGTCCTCTCGTGCCCGGCTCAAGGCCTGGGCGTAGATTTCGAGCAATTGCGCCTCGGCCCCGTCGCGAGGACCGACCGCCACCGTGAGAACGGTCGGGCGCGACAGGTAGACCACGGCGGCCGCCAGGACGGCGAAGCCGAGGCCGAGCGCGACCAGGAGCCACTCGCGCTTCAGGAGGAATGCCGGCATGACATGCATGCGTCCTCTCGGGGTAAGACAGGAAACCGGTTCACGGTCGAGACGATGCGCGACATGATCCTGAAACCTGTCCGAAGCGTGATGAACCGATGAACGCTCGAAACGTTGCAGCGGGACGGCCTGGGGCCTCTCGTGAGGCAAAAGCTACGCCCCGCGAGGCAAAAGCTACGCCGCCGGTCACGGCCGCGTATCTGGAGCGCGTCGCCCTGCACTATCTGGAGCGCTACAGCGCCTCCGTGGCGATGCTGCGCCAGACCTTGGAGCGCCGGGTCGCCAAGAGGTGCCGGCTCCGGGACGAAGACCCGGCCGCCTTCGCCGAGACTGTCGCCGCCATCGTGGAGCGTGCCCGTTCCTCCGGCCTCGTGGACGATGCCCGGTTCACCGCCGCGCGGGCCGCGACCCTGCGCCGGCGCGGGACCTCCGCCCGCGGCCTCGCGGCCAAGCTCGCCGCCAAGGGGGTCGACCGGACGCTGATCGCCGAAACCCTGGAGACCGAGCGCGACCGGGGCGAGGAGGAAGGCACCAATGCGGAAGAGGTGGCGGCCCGCGCCTATGCCAAGCGCCGCCGCCTCGGCCCGTTCCGCCGCCCCGACCTCCGTGCCGCCCACCGCGACAAGGATCTCGCCTCGATGGCGCGGGCCGGGTTCTCGTACGGATTGGCGAAGGCGGTCGTCGACGAGGAGGTGAATGCGGAGGACGGGCTCGACGGGTGATGGAAGTATCTCCGTCAGCCGAGCGGTGCTTCCGCCTCTCCCCGCGTGCGGGGAGAGGGCTTCATGCCCCCTCGTCGGGGCATGATGCGAGGCGGCAGCCGAAGGTGAGGGGGCCGAGCCGTACAAGCCTCATCCGGATTCACCCCCTCACCCCCGCTTCGGCTTTCGCCTGCGCTCGCCGCATGGACGACAAGGTCCATGCGGCCCTCTTCCCGCCCGGCGGGGAGAGGGGACAGCACCCTGCGGCATTTCCGACCCGGCCCGACAAAAACTTGAACGAAACACGAACGATGCGCATGTCCCTGTCATGGACGAGACCCTCGCCAAGAAGCTGCGCATCCTGGCCGATGCCGCGAAATACGATGCGTCCTGCTCCTCGTCGGGGGCACCCAAACGGGTGGCGGGCAAGGGCGAACTCGGCTCGACCACCGGGGCCGGCATCTGCCACGCCTATACGCCGGACGGGCGCTGCATCTCGCTCCTGAAGATTTTGCTGACCAATTACTGCCTGTTCGATTGCGCGTATTGCGTGAACCGGCGCTCCTCCAACGTCGCTCGCGCCAAATTCACCGTCGAGGAAGTCGTGACCCTCACGGTGGAGTTCTACAAGCGCAACTATATCGAGGGTCTGTTCCTCTCCTCGGGCATCATCAAGTCGCCCGACCATACGATGGAACTGCTGACGCGGGTGGCCAAGAGCCTGCGGCGCGACCACGGCTTTCGCGGTTACATCCACCTGAAATCGATCCCCGAGGCGAGCCCCTGGCTGGTGGAGGAGGCGGGGCTCTATGCCGACCGGCTCTCGATCAACCTCGAACTCCCCACCGATGCCAGCCTGCACCGGCTGGCGCCGGAGAAGAACGGCCCGGTCATCCAGAACGCGATGAAGCAGATCGGCGCGCGGATCACCGAGGCGAAGGCCGAGAAGCGCCGGTTCTCGCCCGCCGGCCAGTCGACGCAGGTCATCGTCGGCGCGGACACCACCACCGACGAGGCGCTGATCCGCAAGAGCGCCCTTCTCTACGGTTCGTTCAACCTGAAGCGGGTCTATTACTCGGCCTTCAGCCCGATCCCCGACGGCTCCGCCATCCTGCCGCTGAAATCCCCGCCGCTCCAGCGCGAGCACCGGCTCTATCAGGCCGATTGGCTGATCCGGTATTACGATTTCTCCGCTGACGACGTGGCGGATGCCGCCGAGGACGGGATGTTCTCCCTCGACATCGATCCGAAACTGGCCTGGGCCCTGAAGCACCGGGGGCGTTTCCCCGTGGACGTGAACGTCGCCGACCGCGAGATGCTGCTGCGGGTGCCGGGCCTCGGTGCGCGTGCCGTCGACAAGATCGTGAAGGCGCGCCGCCACACACGGCTGCGTCTGGACGACGTCGCCCGTCTCACCTCCGGCCTCAAGCGCGCCCGCCCGTTCCTGATCGCCGCCGATTATCACCCGGGACCCGGCGGGACCGACCGGCTGGACCTGCGCGCCAAGCTCGTCGAGCCGGCGCGGCAGCTGAGCCTGTTCTGATGGACCGCGATGGTGAGCACCACCCTCCCCCCTCTGCGGGGGAGGGTGCCTGCGGAGCAGGCGGGAGAGGGGGCG
>NZ_JAVTJA010000028.1:0-32887 GCF_031843785.1 Methylobacterium sp. WCS2018Hpa-22 | reverse complement strand
CCCCCCCCCCCCCCCCCCGACCCGCTTCGCGGGCCACCCTCTCCCGCAAAGGGGAGAGGGGACGGCGCGGGCTGCATCCGCGATGAGTGAACGGGTACGCCTTCCATGAGCCGCGCTTCGCGCCTCGGATGCGACCCTTACTTCCAGCTCGCCGCGTAGAAGCGCGGCAGCTCGTCGGGCTGCGCCGTGAAGGTGAGGTCCGAGGTGAAGGCGTAGTTGGTCGAGTAGGAGAACAGCGGCAGGATGTAGGCCTGGGCCGCGATGCGCTTGAGCGCCTCGGCGTATTTCACCTTGCGCGCAGCCGGATCGGTGGCGCCGTCGCCGGCCTGGAGCGCCGCGATGGTCTCGGGATCCTTGGTCAGGTCCTCGTCACCGCCCTTGAGGTAGACGCCGGTGAAGGCCGAGACGTCGAGGACCGAGAACGAGCCCCAGGTCTGGAAGGCGATGGAGACCTTGCCGCTCCGGATCATGTCGCGCAGCGCCGCGTAGCGCAGGTAGTTGAGCCGGGCGGTGATGCCGACGGCGCGGAGATACCCGATGACGGCCTCGGCGTAGTCGCGCTCACGATAGGCGCCGAGATCGATCTCGAACCCGTCGGGATAGCCGGCCTCCTTCAGGAGCGCCTTGGCCTTGGCCGGATCGTAGGCGTAGCGCGGCACGCCCTCGTCGGTACAGCCGAACTGGTCGATGAAACAGGCCGCGTTCATGACGCGGCTGCCGCCGCGGACGAGGTTGTCGACCATCGCCTTGCGGTCGATGGCATAGGAGATCGCCTGGCGGACGCGGGGATCCTTCAGCGGCGAGTTTTCCTTCGCGCGGCCGAGCGTGTCGAATTGCAGGAAGCCGACTCGCATGGTCTCGGCGCTGAGCACGGTGACGTTGGGCGCGGCCTTGAGCTGGTCCGCCTGGTCGCTCGGCACGCGCCAGATCCAGTCGATGCCGCCGGTGACGAGTTCGGCCATGCGGCTGTCGGCATCGGGAATGACACGGAATTCGAGCTTGCCGATCTTTGGCGTGCCGATCGGGCTGCCGGGCCAATATTTGTCGTTCCGCTCCATCTTCACCCCGCGCCCGTTCTCGACGCTGGTGATGCGATAGGGGCCGGTGCCGATGGGGGCCTTGGCAAAACCGTCGAGGCCGACCTTTTTGAAGTAAGCGGCCGGGAAGATCGGGGTCGGTCCGGCGAGGTATTCGAGAGCGGCCGGGAAGGCGGTCTTGAGGTGGATGCGGACGGTCTTGGCGTCCACCACCTCCGTCGACTTCATCCAGTCCACATTCTGCTTCGTCACCGTGCGCGCCTCGGGCGTCAGCACGTAGTTAAAGGTGAAGGCCACGTCCTCGGGGCCGAAGACATCGCCGTTATGGAAGGTCACGCCCTCGCGCAGGGTCAGTTCGAGGGTGGTCGGGTCGACCCATTTCCAGGCGGTGGCCAGCATCGGCTGATACGCGCCGGTCTTCGGATCGCGGTAGAGCAGGGTGTCCCAGACGTTGCGGGCGAGCACGACGCCCTCGCGGGCGCTGTTGTGATACGGGCTCACGTTTTCCGGCTCGGTATCCGAGGCATAGACCAGGGTATCGTTGGCCTTGCTGGCCAGCGCCGGAACGCTGAACGTCCCCAGCAGGAGAGCGAGCGCGGCGCCTGCCGCGGGAACATGTCTGGCCATGATCCGCATTCCTTCCGCTACCGGCTGCTCGGCGGCCCGTAGCCGATCTGCACTGCCGCTTTTTTCCTCGTGCCATGGTGTTGTGCATTCCACATCGCAACAAGTAGAATTTATCGATGGTTGCCGTGCCGTTTCGGCAATGGAACATGCCTATGCAGATGTCGGGCCTGCGCTACTTCCTCGCCGTCGCCAGGACCGGGTCCATCGCGGCGGCGTCGGCGCAACTCAACGTCGCCGCCTCCGCGATCAGCCGCCAGATCGCCAATCTCGAAGCGGAGCTCGATTGCGTCCTGTTCGAGCGCCGGCCGCGCGGCATGGTCCTGAGCCCGTCCGGCGAGTTGCTGGCCCAGCATGCGCGGCAGACTCTGGCGCGGGCCGAGCAGGTCGCCGCCGAAATCCAGGAACTGCGCGGGCTGGCGCGGGGCTTCATCCGCGTCGCCACCGCGGAGGGATTCGCCCTCGACCTGCTGCCGAACGCCATCGCCGAGTTCCATGCGCGCTATCCCGGCATCCGCTTCGAAATCCAGGTTCTCCCCCCGGCACAGGTCACGCAGGTCGTGGCCGCGGGCGACGCCGATATCGGCATCACCTTCGCGCTCGCGCCGACGAACCTCGTCACGGTGTTCTACGAGGCCGTGGTGGAGATGGTCGCGCTGGCCGCCCCCGACCATCCGCTCGCCGGCCGGGCGTCGATCCGGATCGGCGAACTCCAGGCCTACCCGATCGCGATGCCGCCCCTCGACACCACGGCGCGCCTCGTCTTCGACGCGGCTTGCCGGGCGGAAGGCATCGTCATCGAGCCGACGCTGACCTCCAACATCCTCACGGCGCTGCTTCCCTTCGTCCGAAGGACGAGGGGGATCGCGCTGATGTCGCCGCTTTCGGTGCAGACGCCGGTTCGGCTCGGGGAACTGGTCTGCATCCCGATCCAATCGCAGGCGAGCCTGCGGCGCGGCATTCAGGTCCAGCTGATGCGGGACCGCAAGCTGCCGCATGCGGCGCAGGCGTTCCTGCGCCAGCTCGTGGCCGCCCTGCCGCCGGCGGAGGCCGGCGGCGCATGAACCGTCCCGATCAGCCGTTCCGGAACGTGTAGCTGTAGCCGTTCAGGGCCGGCGCGCCGCCGAGATGGGCGTAGAGCACCTTCGAGCCCTTGGGGAAGAACCCCTTCCGGGTCAGATCGATCATCCCCTGCATCGACTTCCCCTCGTAGACCGGGTCGGTGATCATGGCTTCGAGCCGCGCCGAGAGGCGGATCGCCTCCACCGTCTCCTTCGATGGCACGCCGTAGACCGGGTAGGCGTAATCCTCGTTGAGGACCACGTCGTCCTCGGTGATGTCGGGGGCACCGATGAGGGCGGCCGTCTTCTGCGCGATGTCGAGCACCTGCGCCTTGGTCTGGGCCGGGGTACAGGAGGCGTCGATGCCGATGACGTTGCGGGCGCGGCCATCGGCGGCGAAGCCCACCACCATGCCGGCATGGGTCGAGCCGGTGACGGTGCAGACCACGATGTAGTCGAAGCGCAGGCCCATCTCGGCCTCCTGGGCGCGCACCTCTTCGGCGAAGCCGACATAGCCGAGGCCGCCGAACTTGTGCACCGAGGCGCCGGCGGGGATGGCGTAGGGCTTGCCGCCCTTGGCCTTCACATCCTCCAAAGCCGCCTTCCAGCTCTCGCGGATGCCGATGTCGAACCCGTCATCCACGAGTTGCGTCTCCGCGCCCATGATGCGCGACAGCAGGATGTTGCCGACCCGGTCATAGACCGCATCCTCGTGCGGCACCCAGGCTTCCTGGATCAGCCGACACTTCATCCCGATCTTGGCGGCCACCGCCGCCACCATGCGGGTGTGGTTGGATTGCACGCCGCCGATGGAGACCAGCGTATCGGCTCCGCTCGCGATGGCATCGGGCACGATGTATTCGAGCTTGCGCAGCTTGTTACCGCCATAAGCCAGGCCGGAATTGCAATCCTCGCGCTTGGCGTAGATCTCGACATCGCCGCCGAGATGGTCGGTGAGACGCGACAGCTTCTCGATCGGGCTCGGGCCGAAGGTGAGGGGATAGCGCTCGAATTTCGACAGCATGGCTTGGCAACGTCCTCGCTTCAGTGAGACCCGAACGCTAGCAAAACTCCCGTGAAAGGTGCTCTCGAATGACGATGAGATGTGGCACGAAATTCCAGGTTTTTCCCGGTCAAGCTTAGTACGAACCATCGTTCCTGCTGGAAATACGGAAGGTTCTTCCATGTCGCCATCGCTCGATCGGATCGATCTCAAGATCCTGCGCCTGCTCCAGGCCGATGGGCGCATGAACAATGCCGAGATCGCCAAGCGGGTGAATACCAGCGCCGCCACCTGTCACCGCCGCACGCAGCGCCTGTTCGACGAGGGCTACATCCGCGGCGTCCATGCGCGGATCGCGCCGGAGAAGGTCGGGCGGGGGTCCCTCGTCATCGTCGGCGTCGTGCTCGACCGCTCGACGCCGGAGAGCTTCGCCGCGTTCGAGGCAGCCGCCCAGGCGATGCCAACCATGCTCGATTGCCATCTGGTGGCCGGGGATTTCGACTATTTCCTCAAGATCCGCGTCTCCGACATGGCGGATTTCAACCGCCTGCACAGCGAGACCCTGATCGCGCTGCCGGGGGTGCGGCAGACGCGGACCTTCTTCGTCATGAAGGAGGTGGTGGACAATGCGCCGATGGATCTCTGACGACGAGGCTTGCGCGAAGACCTCTCGCCGCCATCGCGATCACAGCAGAGTGGAATGCATGAGCATGAATGCCGACACGTCGCCCGCCCGGGCGCTCGATACCATCCCGACGAGCGTGCGGGAGGCGCGGCCCACCACCTGGCTCAATCCCCATCTCCGGCCGGCCGCCGAATTCCTGCCGAGCCTAGCTTTCTCCCTGGCCGATGTGGAGGCGGCGGAGGCACGCTGGCGCCGCTTCGATCCGCTCCTGCGCCATCTCTTCGAGGATCTCGACACCGGGCGCATCGATTCGCCCCTGTTGCCCCTCTCCGACCCTGTGGCGCAGGCCATCACGGGTCCGACGGGCGGCGCGGTCTGGGTAAAGGCCGACCATGATTTGCCGGTCACCGGCTGCATCAAGGCGCGGGGCGGAGTCTACGAGGTCCTGGTCTATGCCGAGCGGCTCGGGCTCGAGAAGGGCCTGCTGCGGCCGGGCGATTCCTATGCCCGGCTGGCGGATCCGCAAGCCTGCGACGCGTTTGGCGCGCATACGGTCGCGGTCGGTAGCACCGGCAATCTCGGCTTCAGCGTCGGCGTCATGGCGCGGGCGCTGGGCTTCGCGGTCGAGGTCCACATGTCCCACGATGCCAAGGCGTGGAAGAAGCAGCGCCTGCGGGATATCGGCGCCCAGGTGGTCGAGCATCGGGGCGATTACGGCAGCGCGGTCGCGGCGGCACGCTCGGCCTTCGAGGGGCGGGCCGACGCCCATTTCGTCGATGACGAGAGCTCCGTCGACCTGTTCCTCGGCTATGCGGCAGCGGCCTTCGACCTGCGACGCCAGCTGGACGAGGCCGGGATAAGGGTCGATGCGGCCCACCCGCTCTGCGTCTATCTCCCCTGCGGCGTCGGCGGCGCGCCCGGCGGCGTCACGCTCGGCCTGAAGCTGCTGTTCGGCGACGCCATCCGCTGCATCTTCGTGGAACCGGTGGCCTCGCCCTGCATGCTAGTGCAACTCGCCGCCGGCCTGTCGCGCCCAGTGAGCGTCTACGAGATCGGCCTCGACAATCGCACCGCCGCCGATGGGCTGGCGGTAGCCGGCGCCTCGATGCTGGTGGCCGGCACGGTCGGTCCGCTCATCGAGGCGGTGGTCACGGTCGCCGATGCCGAGTTGTTCGCCTGGGTGAAACGCCTCTGGTCCGATCCGGGCCTGCGGCTCGAACCCTCGGCGGCGGCTGGGTTCGCCGCAATCCGGCCCTATCTCGATGCCGCCGCACCTGCGCAGGCGACGCATGTGGTCTGGACCACGGGCGGGGCGCTTCTGCCGGAGGCGGAGTTTCAGGACGCCCTGGCACGGGGATAGCGATGCAGGCCGAGGCCTATGACGGGATATGGCCTCGTTCCGGGCCATATCCCTGCCAATGCCGTCAGTTCGGGTGGAAGACCACCTTCACGCACCCGTCCTTCTTGTCCCGGAACGTCTTGTAGAGGTCGGGGCCGTCCGAGAGATTGGTGGAGCGGTGGGTGATCATCGAGGTCATATCGATCTTGCCCTCCTGGATCAGCTTCGTCAGCGTCTCCAGGTAGCGTTTCACATGGGTCTGGCCGCTCTTCAGGGTCAGCCCCTTCTGCACGATCGAGCCCATATTGATGGGAAGCGGCCCACCATAGACACCGGGGATCGAGACGATCCCGCAGGGGCGCACGGCCTTGATCGCCTCCATGAGGACGTAGGGGCGCTCGGTCGAGGTCAGTTTCTCCTGCAGGGTGCTGATGATCCCCGCGACGCCGTGGCCGGCGGTGGCTTCCATGCCGACGCAATCGATCACGCCGTCGGCGCCCTCACCCTTGCTGATCTCCTTGATCCGCTCGAACACATCCTCTTTCATGAAATCGATGATGTCGGTGGCACCGTACTTCCGGGCGAGTTCGATCCGCTCCGGCACCGTCTCGATGGCGATGATGCGCTCGGCACCCATGATCTTGGCGGATTGGATCGCGAACAACCCCACCGGGCCGGCACCCCAGATCGCGATGATCTCGCCGCCCTTGATCTCGCAATGCTCGGCACCCTGCCATCCGGTGGGCAGGATATCGGTGAGGAACAGCAGCGACTCGTCGTCGACGCCTTCCGGCGCCAGCATCGGCCCCACATCGGCCATGGGCACGCGCACATATTCCGCCTGGCCGCCGGCATAGCCTCCGGTGAGGTGCGAATAGCCGAACAGGCCGGCGGTGGTGTAGCCGAACTGCGCGGCCGCCATCTCGGCGTTGCGGTTCGAGCGCTGACAGACCGACCAGTTGCCGAGCTTGCACTGGCGGCACTCGCCGCAATTGATGTTGAAGGGCACGACGATGCGGTCGCCCTTCTTGAACTTGGTGAAGCCCTGGCCGACCTCGACCACCTCGCCCATGAATTCATGGCCGAGGACGTCGCCGCTCTCCATGGTCGGCATCTGGCCGTCCATCAGGTGGAGGTCCGAGCCGCAGATGGCGCAGGACGTCACCTTGATGATGACGTCGCGCGAATCCTCGATCCGGGGATCGGGCACCGTATCGCAGCGGATGTCACCCTTGCCGTGCCAACACAGTGCTTTCATTGCGCTCTTTCGAAACCGGAATGTCAGGACGAGCCCCGGACGCGCGTGGCGCAGCAGGGCAGCGGGGTCGAACCCCGAAGCGAGGGCTCCGATCGGAAACACCCCCCGAGTCCATGAGTTCCAGAGTTCCGAGCGCGTCATCTCAAGCACAATCAAGCTTGAGCTTACACTTCAGCGAACGCCGCCGATTAAATCAGGCTATTAACATCGGAGAACGCGAGCGACGAACATAAGTTATCTCTAAATCCGGCCTCCAAAGCCAGAACCCATGCGCCAGAAAATGCGTTGTCGTCGCTGATGTCCAGGCCGCGCCGGATCGACAACATCGGATCGGCATTCCGATCATCCGGGTTGGGCCACGAGCAGCGGCGGCACGATCGCCCGACGGTACCTCGGCCGGATGCACTGTCTTGCATGACCTCAACGGAGGAAGCTCTCGATGACGTCCCACGACATGAAGGCCTGTATCGACGAATGCCTGACCTGCTACCGGACTTGCCTCGGCATGGTGTCGGAGCATTGCCTTCCGGCCGGCGGCAAGCATGTCGAGCCGGAGCATGTCCGCCTTATGCTGGCCTGCGCGGAACTATGCCGGACGTCCGCGCACATGATGCTCCTCGGGGACGCCGAGCACCGTCAGACGTGTCGGGCCTGCGCCGAGATCTGCGAGGCCTGCGCGGCGAGTTGCGAGGCGGTCGGCGACATGGACACCTGTGTCGCCGGATGCCGCCGCTGCGCCGAGTCCTGCCGGGCGATGGCGGCCTGACCGGAGCCGCGAAAGCTTCAGCGGCCGAACAGCTTCGCCGTGAGCGAGGCCGGTGCATCGCCCTTATAGCCGGCCACCACCACGAGGCGGCGGATGTCGCCCCGGAGATAGGCCTGCAGGAAGCGGTTGTAATCCTTGAACACCACGCAGCCATTGGACGCGCCGCTCGGTCCGAGCATGTAGGTATGGGCGAGGATGCCGTCGCGGCCGTGGATGGCGGCGCTGCCGCCCACGGGGTTGAGGCGGATGGCGCGCACTCCGTGGAACAGGGCCTCGCGCTCGGTCAGATCGTAGGTGCCGGGCGGCGTCGCCCCACGCATGCGGACATGGACGAGACGCGGGTTGTCCATGTGCTGGCCGAGGCCGGAATGGGCTTCCAGCTGCTCCCCGCTCGGCAGGGTCACCGTGCTGGTGCTGATGTCGTAGATCGCGGTCCCGCCGCCCGCCGTCGCGGGCACGCGATCCAGGGCCCGGCGCTGGCTCAGATCGATGGCGCCCGTATCGGCGGAGGCATAGGCGAGGGCGGGAGCGGGGCTGCGCTCGGGATCACGCCGGCCGAACACCGTCTCGAAGAACGACCGCTCGGCTTCCACATCCTGCCGGGCCGCGACGACACTCCGCGAGGACGGACGGCGCGTGGCGAGGCGCGGCTCGCGGGAAAGGGGCTTCAGGTCGATGGGGCGCGGAACCGGCGCGGGCATCGGCTGGACGAGGCGAGCGGTCTGCTGGAGCGGCCGTGCCGCTGGGACCGGCGCCACGGCGGCAAGCGCGATCCCGGGTGCGATCTCGACGGGGGAGGCCTTCGGCGTCTCGAACCCGGCCACCTGCATCGGCTCCGAGGCGCGCCAGTCCGGCGTCCGGACACCCAGGGCGGGGGAGGGGTCGAGCATCCACGCGAAACTGCGGGCGACAGCGGCGGGCTGTGCCTCGGGGACAATCTGGCGGCTCGCGAGCGGTGCCGTCGCAGCGGGAACAGGCGCGTCCAACCCGGTCAGCCGGGGAAACGTCGCGACGAACAGCGCGACGACGGCCGTCTTCAGAAGGACACGGCTGCGTGGCCGGGAACGGCGGGGACGGCGGCGATAGGTGGACGCGTCGTCGATCATGCGGGCTGTACTCGGATACGCGTACCCTGCCCGCACGCCCCTCGAAGGACCTCACCAAGCTCATGCAAGAGCCCCGTGAAGGTCACATCGACCGGCCATGTCGTTTTAGGGAACCATCAACCTCGATGCCTCCCATTCAGCGCGAAGTTGGTTAATCACCGATAAATCGCGCGCATATTTTTTGAAGGGATGTACTGGCTGCCCGGGTCATTCCCGGTCACCCCACATGAGATCGCCCCGCCTGCCTTTCGGCGGACGGGGCGACTTCCACTAATCGGACTATCCAGTTCCGGAGGCCCACGCCTCGAAACCTTACCCCCGGGCTTTACTTGCCGCTGGGAGCGGCTCCGCTGCCGGTGGCGGCGTTACCGCCATTCGAGCCGGCCGGCGCGCCCGGCGTCGCATTGGAGGGCACGTCGCGCGTCATGCCGGGTGCGGCGGTGGAACCGGTGGTGCTGGCGCCACCACCCATGCGCTCCATGCCCTTCTCGCTGTTGCTCTTCACGCTGCCGGGGTTGTTCATGTTGCCCTCGGCGCTGGCACCACCAGCAGCAGTCTGGGCGAAGGCTGCGCCGCTCAGAGAAACAGCAAGGGCGGCCGCGACTGCGAATGTCTTGATCTGCATAGTATATTTCCTCATGTCGTCCGGACTTGGCTCAACAACGTCCCACGCCAAGCATGGTTCACAAAATAATCATCCGCCGTTGATCGAGGATAAATACAAGATTCTCGCGAGCCGAGAGCCACGGCTCAGCTTGTACGTGCGATCGCTCGTCTTTGTCCGATGGTTCTTGCGCCATCCAAACCATTACGGCTTGGCCATGCCCCGCGGCGAGGGGACTTCGCTCTCGACAGGTGACGGAGAGCTGGCTTAAGGCCACGCCATGCCGATCTTTCGCCTCGACGCCGCCCATCGCCTCGCCACGGACACCCTGGTCCGCTGCGGGACCGCGCCCATCCAGGCGGAGAGCGTCGCCAGGGCCCTGGTGGGCGCGGAGGCCGACGGGCTGAAGACCCACGGTCTCATGCGGCTCCTCGCCTATGGCGAACAGGTGCGGGCGGGCAAAGTCGTCGGCGATGCCGTCGTCACCACCGCGCGGCCGAAGCCGGGACTGCTCGCCATCGATGCGGCCCACGGCTTCGCCTATCCGGCCCTCGACACGGCCATCGCGCTCCTGCCCGAGATCGCCCGCGAACAGGGGATCGCGGCCGCCGCCATCCGCCGTTCGCATCATTGCGGGGCTGCGGGCCGGCCGGTGGAGGCCCTGGCCGAGCAGGGCCTCGTCGCGATCCTGTTCGCCAACGCCCCCGCCTCCATGGCGCCCTGGGGCGGAACCCGGCCGGTCTTTGGCACCAACCCGATCGCCTTCGCCTGCCCGTTGCCGGGGGCGGAGCCGATCATCGTCGATCTGTCCCTGTCGAAGGTGGCGCGGGGCAACATCATCACCGCCAAGCAGCGCGGCGAGACGATCCCCGAGGGCTGGGCCCTCGATGCCGAGGGCAACCCGACCACGGACCCCGTCGCGGCGCTCGCCGGCACCATGGTGCCGTTGGGCGACGCGAAGGGCACGGCCCTCGCCCTGATGGTGGAGCTTCTCGCAGCCGGCCTCACCGGAGCGCGGTTCGCCAGCGAAGCCACGTCCTTCCTCGATGCCGAGGGCGAGCCTCCCGCCACCGGCCAACTCATCCTCGCCATCGACGCCACGGCTTTTGCCGGCAATGCGCTGGAACGCTTCGCCGTGATGGCCTGCTCGGTGGCGGAACAGGACGGCGCGCGGCTGCCCGGAACCCGCCGCTTCGCTGCCCGCGCCCGCGCCGCCGAGGAGGGGATCACCCTCTCCGACACGTTGCTGGCGGAGATCGAGCGGCTGTGACGCCCCTCGATCCGGCCCGTCCCGCGCAACCTTCGGCCCTGACGACGGCTTGACCGCGATCACGATCGTATCGCGTCAGGCCGACTCATGACCTCACCCCCTCCGACCCCCGAACGGGCGACGCCGCGCTGGCGCAAGGCGGGCGGTCGCCTGCTGGCCCTTGTCGCCCGCCCGGTGCGCCGGGCGCAGGGGACGGGCGGGACAGTGATCGAGGCCTATCGGGGCTACGGCTCGAGCAAGGAAATCTTCCTGATCGGCCGGGTCTTCCGGCAGGCGCGCCGCGACCCGGACCTCAAGGTCGACGACATCGCAGCCGACCTGCGTGACATCGCCCGGCGCATCCGCAGGCGCAAGGTCGCCGATGCGTCCGTCGTCGCGCGTTTCGGCGGAGCCGAGACGACCGCCGTGACCGACCGCGACGGCTATTTCCGGGTGAGCCTCAAACCCCCGAACGTGCCCACCGGCGAGGGCCATTGGCATATCGTGGATCTCGAACTCGCGGCCGATCCGCCGGTGCGGGCGCAGGGGCGGGTGTTCATTCCACCGGAGAAGTGCCGCTTCGTCGTCATCAGCGATATCGACGACACGATCATGCATACGGGCGTGGCCAACAAGCTGAAGATGCTGTGGCGGCTGTTCGTGGCCGATGCGGAAGACCGCGTCGCCTTCCCGGGAGCGGCGTCTCTGAGCCGGGCGCTGCATGCGGGCGCCACCGGCGACCAGTCGAACCCGATGCTCTACGTCTCTCGCGCCCCCTGGGGCATCTACGACATGCTGAGCGAGTTCTTCCGCCAACACGGGATTCCGGCGGGGCCGGTGCTGTTCCTGCGGGAATGGGGCCTGTCCTGGCGCCATCCGCTGCCGCGCCGCGCCGAGGACCACAAGCGCGACCTGATCCGCCACATGCTGGCGCTCTACGGCGACCTGCCCTTCGTCCTCATCGGCGATAGCGGCCAGCACGACCCGGAAGTCTATGCCAAGATCGTCTCGGAGAATCCCGGTCGCGTGCTAGCGGTCTACATCCGCAACGTCTCGCGCGATCCGTCCCGGGCCGAGCAGATCGAGCGCCTGTCACAGGCGATCCTCGAGGCCGGCAGCAGCCTGGTGCTGGCTGGGGACACCACCATCATGGCCGAGCATGCCCTCTCGCTCGGCCTGATCGGCAAGGAGGGAGCGGATGCGATCCTGGCGGAATGCCGGTCACAGGTCATGCCGGAGACGGTGGAGCCGATCGTCATCGAGCCGGGCGACGACGCCGCCGCCGCCCGTAAGGCTCCGGCCTGAGAGCGGGGTCGCGCCCCGTCAGTACCCGTATCCGTCATAGCCCCGGCGCGACGGGCGATAGCCGTATTCGCCCGCGCCGCCATAGGGGCGGGGGGCGACGTAGCGCCGGCCATAGGTCTGCAGATAGGGATCGAGCCGGGGATCGCGGTAATTGCCGTTGTTCACGCCGGCCGAGCGGTCGTTGCCGCTCAATGCCGAATAAGGCGAGAGCCCATCGCCACCACCGCCGGTGCCGCCGCGCGCCAGGGCGGCATCGGTGAGGCCGAGGATCAATGCCGAGGCGAGCGCCGCGCGAATGAGAGTCCGAGTCATGCCGGTCTCCTTGATCGGGTCAAAGTGATCACTGGAGGCAACGACGCGGTGAATCCCACGGTTCCCGGAGCAACCGGCATCAGCCCTTCTTGCGCAGCGGCCGGGTGAAGAGCGATCCGGCCGGCTCGAACCCCGTTCTGGCGCAGAATGCCCGCAGGCTCTCCTCGTCGGGCGAGGCGGTGAGTTCGAGGGTCGCGCATCCGGCCGAGCGAGCGGCCTGCGAGGCCGCCTTCAGCAGGAGACGGCCGATCCCGCGCCGGCGCTCGTCCGGTCCGACCAGGAGGTCAGTGATCTGGGCGACGGGCTGAGCCGCCGTCAGCGAGCGATACCAGTGCAGGACGACGAGACCGCTCGGCGGCCCCCATTCGACGGCGATGAGGGCGGTCCCGCTCCCGAGGCGCAGGGAATCCAGCCGCTCGGCCAGATCGCTCGCCGCAATGGACTGTCCCGATGCCTGGAACAGGGCGGCGAGACCCGCCGCGTCGGCAGCGGTTGCAGCCCGGATCTCGAGCCCATAGCGGCTAGCCAAACGCGTCTCCGGTGGATGTCACTCGGACATCCATAGACCACCGGCGGAAAACTCGGGACATCCCGTCTGGTCGCGCGACCCGTCCGCGCGGTCATGACGACGGACGGAGCGGCGCACCATTGGCACGCCGCTCCATCCATCCGCCACGCCTCGCTTGGGGGGCAATCGGAGCGCAGCGGATCCGTTTCGCGCCGCTCTGTTTCTGGATGATGTCCGGCCCTCGCCCGACCCGCCGATTCAGCGGTCGCAGCCGATGCAGATGTCGCGGACCACACGGTTGCGCATCGGGCCGGTCCTCTGGTTCGGAAGCTCGCCGCTGAAAGCATGGAGCTGCGGTCGCGCAGGAGGCTCGGGATGTCGGACGGGCTCACTCGGGCTGGCGTTCGCCGGCGGCGCGGGCGGTGTGAGCGCCATGTTCTGAGCGGCACAGGGGCCCGACGATGCGAGCGCGGCCCCCAGGATACCGGCCCCGTAGATCCATCTCGACATGGTCAAGCCTCCCCTACCACCGTCAACGCAGCGGCGGGGCTTGGGGTTCACACGGATGATGGCGCAACGAGGCAAAAGAGAACCGGGCGGGTCAGCCCGTGCCGGCATTCGCCGCGAGCCAGTCCATGAGCCCGGACAGGGAGCGGAAATCGGCGACGGCATGGACGGCCGCGTCCGGCATGGCGTCCCGCCCCATGGTCGCCAGGGCATGGCCGGGGCCGAGTTCGAGCACGGCCCGCGCCCCGGCCTCGCGGATGCCGTCGAGACAGGCCGCCCAATCGATGGTCCGCGAGATCGCTTCGGCCAGCTTGTCGAGCCCCTTGGCCACGTCGAAGACCGGGGCACCATCGAGACCGCTGAGGAGGCGAGGCGGCGGCGACGGGCCGAGGCGAGACGGCGTCAGGATCTCGGCCCGCGCCACCTCCGCGTGAAACCGCGCACTGGCCGCCGCCAGGAGCGGCGTGTGCGAGGGTGTATGGACCGGCAGAACCACGGCCCGCGCCGCGCCCGAGGCGAGAGCCCGAGCACAGAGCGATTCGAGATCGGCCACCGCCCCGCCGGCGACCACGCTGTCGGCGGCGTTGAGGATGGCGAGATGGCAGCCGTGCTCCTCGACCAGGGCCGTGACCCGCGCGCGCGACAGGCCGCGAAGGCCGGCGAGCCCGTAGCCCGGCCCGCTGGCCTCATCCATCGCCTCGGCTCGCGCGGCGGCCAGATGCAGGATCGAAGCGGGCGAGAACCGCCCCGCGCAGCCCCAGGCAGCGAGATCGCCGATACTGTAGCCGGCAAGGACCACACGACCGGGATACCTCTCCCGTAGGACGCTCCATGCGGTGAGGCCGGCGACACAGCACAGGATCTGACCGGTGCGGTTCCCGTGCAGGGCCGGGCCGCCCGTCCGGGCGAAGTCGCGCGGGTCGGCGCCGAGGAGGGGCGTCGCCGCCGCGAAGATGTCCTGAGCGGCGGGATGATCGGCCATGAGATCGAACATGGCGGGATTCTGCCCGCCCTGGCCCGAGAGCAGGACCGCGAGACTCATGCCGCCTCCAGTCCATCGACGAACAGGGTCATGGCGAGGAGGTCGGCGCTGCCGCCGGGGCTTAGGTTTCGGGCGACGAAGGCCCGGTGGACGGCCTCCGCTTGTGCCCGCCAATCGTCCCGCGCGACGCCTCCTCCGGCGAGGAAGGCCGTGGCCGAGGCGCGGGCGAAAGCATAGCCCGCCTCGCCGCCGCGATGGAGCAGGTTGGTATCCTCGAGATGGGCGATCAGGGCGAAGCAGGTCTCGACGCGAGCCGCCTCCTCATCGCCGAGGCGGAGATGCCGCGCCCGGCGCAGGGCGGGCAGCCCAATGGCGTAGAGGGTCGGAAATCCGGCCGCAGCCTCGGCGGGCGCTCCGCCGATTCCGTAGCGCCGCCGCGCCGCCGCTCCCGGCGCATGGAGCAGGACGGGTCCGGCGAGGATCGCGTCGCCGTAGCGCTCGCTCACGTGGCGCCCGAGCGCTCCCGGCGGCAAGCGGCAGGCCGTGTGGGCGAGGGCGCCCGCGGCAGCGGTGAGAAGGCCGAGGCCGAAGATGGCGCCGCGATGGGTATTCACCCCGCCCGTCACCTCCCGCATGGCGGTTTCGGCCTCGATGCCGATCTGGCGCAGGGTGGGCATGCCGGCCCCTGCGGCTCCGGCATCCGCCAACTCGGCGAAGTAGGGCAGGAGGGCCGTGGCACTGGCGCGAAAGGTGCCGGCATCCATGTCGGCATGGCTGCCGCGATCCACATGGCTGACGAGGCCGGGCTTTGGATAGGTCTCGACTTCGCGGCGCAGGGACTCGACCGCGCGTTCCGCGATGTCGCCGGGGCTGAGCGGAATCCGGGCGTCCCTGACCGGAGAGCGGGCGCGGGCGATCATGACGCCGCCTCCCGGAGGAACGACGCGGCGGGGCGCAGGGCGAGGCTCTCCCGCCCCTTGCACAGGACGGTTCCCCCCTCGGGCGCATCGAGCAGTTCGCGCCAGTTGATGCCGGCCCGGTCGGGCAGGACGATCTCGCCATCGAGACGCATCGGCGCGCCCGCCTCGATCCGTGCGAGGCCCTGCAGAAAGCGAGGATCGACCCGGCCAGAGACCGGCCAGAGTAGGTCGAGATCGGAGCCCGACCCGAGATAGGGAAGACCGGTCAGCACCTGCCACAGCAGGCTTCCGAACACATTTGGCACGAGGCGGCACTCGCGCCCGAGGGCTAGCACCTCATCGACCACCGGCCACCACGCCTCCGGCGCGGTCATGCGCGCCCGCTCCAAGGCGACCGGTGCAAGCCGGCTCGCGGCGGCGGCCGGCAAGGCGAGGCCGATCCGGCGCTTGCCGGCGGAAGGCGGCAGCGGCAGGCCGGCGGGGATGTGATCCGCAGGCTCGCCGGGATCGCGGCGGCGGACGATGACCGGCCAGCCGCGACGGGCCCATTCGGCGAGATGGGGAGCGCCGTCGAGATCCTGGCGGCCGGCAAGGAGGCGCGCCCAGGATGCCGGGTCGACGCGCAGGAGGTCGTGGCGGGCCAGACCCGACGCCTCGTCCTCAGTCACGGCGTGCCACGTCGCCCGTCGCCGCCCGCACAACCCGCCTGGCGATGTCCTGCGCCATGAGCCGCCCGCCGCGCTCCTGGCCGAGGGCATCGCGGCCATCCGTTGTGGAACTCCCGGCGATGAGGGCTTCGATCTGGGGACCGAGCGGTGCCGTGGGGTCGAGCACGGCATGGACCGCCCCGGCCTTCACCATGTTGTCGAGGCCGGGCGCGAAGACGGAGGTGGATGTCGCCATCTCTTCCAGCCGTTCGAGGGGGAGCTTCGTGACCCGCGCCACCGAGGCCAAGTCCATCACGCTCGGATGGGCGCCGGGCAGGGCGGCGAGCACCCGCGTTGCCAGGGCGGTGGCGATGAAGGCACCGGCCGCCGTGTGCCCGTAGACGAGGCCGATCGTGGGGTGGCCGCTGGCATCGGCGAGGAGCAGCGCCTTGGCGAGATGGGCGAGATATTCGTTGAGGCCAAGCAGCTCGTCGCGGCGACTCATGCGCTGGCTGTCGGAATCCACGGCGACGAGGATCGGCGTCTCGCCGCCCCGGCGCACCACATCGACAACGCGCCCGGCGAGGAGACAGGCCCCCTCGATCCCGAGCGGCGCGTTGCCGTCGATCCCGACGACCGCGAGACGGCCCGCTCCGAAAGGCCCGTCGCCGCCGATGAGGCCGTCCACGACCTCGACGCCGTGCCCCTCGGGAAACAGCGAGGCCAGGATTTCAGCGAGCGTCATGGGGCGCCTCCGGCAGTCGGGCGAGAAGGGCGTCGAACCGGTCCGTGTCCAGGCCCGGCACGGCGGCCGGATCGTTCACGCCGAGGCGGCCCCAGATCTCGGTGGCGTCCCGCGCATCGCCGAACCGGTCGAGGCGGGCTTCGAGGCGAGCCTGTTCGGCCTCCAGGGTGGCGAGATCGAAAGCCGGCGCCTTGCCGATCTGTTGGCGGGCGGCATCGCGAAACGCTCGGATCGTATCGTCCGCGAAAGCGTCCGCTCCGCCGATGAGGCGGCGGTGCTTTCCGCCCATGGTGCGCCAGACCAGCGCCCGATCGCGGGAATCGAACTCCTCGGCTCCCCTGTTGGTCTCGATCACCTCCGGGCCGGAGACGCTGATGCGTCCGCCCTCCGAGACCACGAGGCGCGAGCAGGTGCCGGCGATGAGGCCGCCGCCGCCGTAGCAGCCGGCGCGCCCGCCGATCAGCCCGATCACCGGCACGCCGGCCCGGCGCAGATCGGCGATGGCCCGCATGATCTCGGCGATGGCGGTCTCGCCGGCATTGGCCTCCTGCAGCCGGACGCCGCCGGTATCGAACAGGATCAACACCGCCGCCGGCTTCACCTGGAGGGCCGCCCGCAGCAGGCCGACGAGCTTCGCGCCATGGATCTCGCCGAAGGCCCCGCCCATGAACCGGCCCTCCTGCGCGGCCAGGAGGACGAGCGAACCGTCGAACCTCCCGCGTCCCACCACGATGCCGTCGTCGAAGGCGCGCGGCAGGTCGAAGGCGGGCAGGTGCGGACTCATCACCCGCTGTTCGGGGCCGAGGAACTCCTCGAACGAACCGGGATCGACGAGGGCGTCGAGGCGGGCGCGGGCGCTGGCCTCGTACCAGCTCTGGTCGAGGGGATCGGCGGAGAGGGAGACGGGGCTCATCGCCATCACACGGCCTCCATCAGCCGGGCGCCCTGGAGCAGGCGCAGGGTCACGGTGTCGGGCCGTGCCCCGCCATCGTTGATGGTGATGCGCAGGCCGCCGGGCTGTCGGCGCGCCACGAAATCGGAGACCACCGCCTCCCAGACCGGTCCGTAGCCGTTGATCGCGGTATCGATCTCGACGGTGCATTCGTCGGGCGCGAGACTGCGCTCCATCAGTACTTCGAGGTTGCCCGAGGCGACCACGCCGGTGATCGCCTGGGCCTTGGTGCCGGGCAGGGGCTTTGCCGTCCGATGCCGGAAGGTCAGCTTTTCCATGGGGGCGCTCCCTCACCAGTTCCGGAACTTGGCCGGCGGCTCGTAGAGGCCGCCCGACCAGTGCACGAGGTCCTTGATCGACCGCGCCGCCAGGAGCGAGCGGTCGGCGTCCAGGGGATCGATGCCGAGATCCTCCGGCCGGCGGATGATTTTTCGCGCCCGCAGGGACTCGACCGTGGCGTTGTCGCGGCCGCGCCCGACATCGGTGTAGCCGGCGACCCCGCGGATCGCCTGCTCGCGCTCGTCCAGGGTCCGGCACAGGAGCAGGTTGGCGATGCCCTCTTCCGTGACGATGTGGGTCACGTCGTCGGCGTAGACCATGACGGGAGCGAGTTCGAGATCGAGCTTGCGCGCCAGTTCGAGAGCGTCGAGCCGCTCCACAAAGGCCGGGACCAGCTTGTCTCCGAAGGTCTCGACCAGCTGCACCACGAGCTTGCGGCCCCGGCGTAGCGCCGGATCGCCGGTGCCGCCGGCCTCCTCGCCGGCCTTCATCCAGGGGTCCGAGGGGTGACGCCTGCCATGGGGATCGGAGCCCATATTCGGCGCGCCGCCGAACCCCGCCACCCGGTTGGTGGTGACGGTGGAGGAATTACCCTGGAGATCGATCTGCAGGGTCGAACCGATGAAGAGATCGCAGGCATAGAGCCCCGCCGTCTGGCAGAAGGCGCGGTTGGAGCGCAGGCTTCCGTCGGAGCCGGTGAAGAACACGTCCGGCCGCTCGCGGATGTAGCGGTCCATCCCGACTTCCGAGCCGAAACAGTGGATCTGCTCGACCCAGCCCGATTCGATGGCCGGGATCAGGCTCGGATGCGGGTTGAGTGCCCAGTGGGTGGCGATCTTGCCCTTCAGGCCGAGCCGCTCGGCGAAGGTCGGCAGCAGCAATTCGATGGCGGCGGTGCCAAAGCCGATGCCGTGGTTGAGCCGGCGGATGCCGTATTCGGCGTAGATCCCCTTGATCGCCATCATGGCCATCAGGATCTGCGTCTCGGTGACCGCCGCCGGATCGCGGGTGAAGAGCGGCTCCACGTAGAACGGCCTGTCGGCCTCTACTACGAAATCCACCCGGTCGCCGGGGATGTCGACACGGGGGACCCGGTCGACGATTGCGTTCACCTGCGCGATCACGACGCCGTTCTTGAAGGCGGTCGCCTCCACCACCGTCGGCGTGTCCTCGGTGTTGGGGCCGGTATAGAGGTTGCCGTCACGATCCGCCGAGACGCCCGCGATGAGGGCGACGTTGGGTGTGAGATCGATGAAGTAGCGCGCGAAGAGTTCGAGATAGGTGTGCACCGCGCCGAGCGCGATCTGCCCGCCATAGAGCATCCGGGCGATGCGAGCGCCCTGCGGCCCGGAATAGGAATAGTCCAGGCGCCGGGCGATGCCCTGCTCGAAAATATCGAGATGCTCGGGCAGCACGATCCCGGACTGAACCATGTGCAGGTCGTGGACCCGCGCCGGGTCGCAGGCGCTCAAGCCCCTCGCGAGGCAATCCGCCTGTTTCTGGTTGTCGCCTTCGAGGCAGACCCGGTCGCCCGGCAGCAGCACCGCTTCCAGCAGGTCGACCACCGCCGAAGCGGGCACGACCTTGCCCTCGGCATGGGCGCGGCCGCGCTCGATCCGCGCGTCCCTGGCATTCCGCTGCACCCGCCAATCGGCCATCCGATCCGCCTCTCGTCATCCGGCCCCGCATCGGCGGCGACCGTGGGAACGCGCGGCCAGCGACAGGTCGCGGACCGTCTCGTATCGCGCCATGCGTACCCCGTCTGGCGACCAAGTCAATTCTGGGTATACCGATATGGGTTATCGGCGAGGTAAAGAATACGAGATGGCGATAAGACGAGGCCTCGGCATTCCGGGCGTGCTAGGATCCTCCCTCTCCCGCTTGACGATCCGCCCCATCTGGGATGAGGGACATCGTGAGGCGGTCCGGCAACGCAAGCGGGGAGGGGACGACGATCATGGACGGCATCGCCGAGGAGCGGGGGCTTCTCTCCGACCTGATCCGCAACGCCCTGACCGACGAGATCGCCGCCGGCACCCTGAGCGCGGGCACGGCCCTCGACGAACAGGACCTCGCCGACCGCTTCGGCGCCTCCCGGACGCCGGTGCGGGAGGCGTTGCGCCAGCTCGCCTTCAACGGGCTCGTGGAGTTGCGCCCGCGCCGGGGCGTCGTCGTCACCCGGATGACGCCGGAGCGAATCATGGACATGTTCGAGGCCACCGCCGAGTTCGAGGCGATGTGCGTGCGTCTCGCCACCTACCGGATGACACCGCTCGAGCGCAGCCACCTCATGGACCTGCATGCCCAGTCGGAGGCGATGGTGGAGGCGGGCGATGTGGACGCCTACGACACGCTGAACCGCGGCTTCCACGAGGCCCTCTACGGCGCCACCCATAACGGCTTCCTGCTGGAACAGGCGCTCGCCTTGCGCACCCGCCTATCGGGGTTTCGCCGCACGCAGCTGCGCCATGGCGAGCGGATCAGGACCTCCCGCGCCGAGCACGGCGAGATCCTGGCCGCCATCGCCGAGGGCGACGGCGACGCCGCCGCGAGGCGGATGCGCGCCCACATGCTCAACGCCGCCAGCGCCATCGGCCATTACATCGCCGAACATGCCGGCGCGTGAGGCGATCAATCGCGACGGCGGACGGGATAGGTTCCGCCGGTCGTGCTTTGGTTTGGAATTTGCTCCGGGCCAGCGGCGGCCTTCGACCCTTACGAGAAGTCGGGCGACCTCGCTGGCCATTGTCCAAGGCGGACAATATGGTTGCCGGGAGTAGTTGGAGGTTTAGCCATGCGCCGTCGTCGATCCGTTGTCGCAGCAGTATTTTGCACAACTGTACTGGCGAACATGGCGGCACCCTCCATTTCCAAAGCCGATATCTCAACGGAAAGCTTGAAGCGTGCGCCCCTCGCCCAGGACACGGTCAGGAAAGTCGTGAACGGCATCGCCGCCGAGCTGAGAGAAGGATACGTATTCCCCGATCTGGGAAAGCAGGCCGCGGATGCAATCCAACGTGATCTGGATGCCCATGCCTATGCGAAGGCGAGCGATCCCGGCGAGTTCGCCACGCAACTCACCGAACGCCTGCGGTCGCTTACCAGCGACAACCACGTGAGGGTGATCCATGGCGATCCCTTCGCGAACCGGCCCAAGCCTTTGGACATGCGAGGGACCGGCTTTCAGGTGAAGCGGTTGGCTGGCAATGTCGGATACATCCACCTCGCCAGCTTCATTCCGCCCGGGGATTTCAAGCCGGCCGCCGACAAGGCGATGCAGGACCTATCGGACACCGCTGCGCTCATCGTCGACATGCGCGACAATGGCGGCGGCCATCCGGCTTCCGTCGCCTACCTCGTCAGCTTCTTTCTCGATCCAAGCCAGCGCGTTCACATCAATGATCTGATCTGGCGCAATCGCGGGACGATGAGTTTCCGAACGGAGTCGTTCTGGAGTTCGCCCACCCGCGTGAGCTACCTCGGCAAGCCGGTCTACGTGTTGGTCGGTCCCAAGACATATTCGGCAGGCGAGGAGTTCGCCTACGATCTACAGGCCCTGAAACGCGCGACCATCGTCGGTGAGAAAACGCGCGGGGGCGCCAATCCGGGTGGCCTCAACGAGCTCGGCTCGGATTTCTTCGTCGTCGTGCCGACCGGCAGGGCAGCGAATCCGATAACGGGCGGCAACTGGGGCGGTGTCGGCGTGAGACCGAATGTGTCGGCCACCTCAGAGGTCACGCAAGAAGCGGCGCTGGCTTTGGCGACGCGCGACAGCAAGTTGTAGGGCCGGCACGTGCACTTTCAGCTCGTACTTACGGGAAAGCGGAAAGGAAAGACATCACCCGCTCCGTCGCCCACAGCCATACCGCACACCGAGACACCACCGATCCGCTCGCCACGTTGACGGCGCGCGAACCCGTGCCGTAAGGCCTCATCATGCGGAAGCTCTCGCCAGGGACGGCCGGCCTGCGCGCGATCATCGCCATGATCGCGCTCTACGGCCTGTGTCTCCAGGCCTTCCTCGGCACGATGGCGCCACCGGCCCCGGCGGGATGGGAAAGCGCCCTCTGCGGGCATGACGCACCGGACGATCCCGCCGATGCGAGCCCGGCCTGCGCGCATGCGTGCTGCACGGCGGCCCATGCGGGACCGCAGGCGCCGGGACAGGACACGGCCTTCGCGACGGTGGTCTGGCAGGCCCGCCCCGCCCCGCTTCCGCCACGTCCGGACGTGGTGGTCCCCGCCGCGCGGGCACCGCCCGACCAATCCACCGGATCGCGAGGTCCGCCTTCCGCCTGAGAGATCAGACCGTTTCGATCGCTCAGACCCGGATTGTTCCCGATGACCCCATCGTCCCAGGGCGGCGCCCACGCATTTCGCGGGGCCGACGCCATGCGCGTGTCCCGCGACGGCATCTATCGCGCCGTCTGGCGCTGGCACTTCTACGCCGGCCTGCTGTGCCTGCCCTTCCTCGTCCTGCTCTCGACGACCGGCGCGCTCTACCTGTTCAAGGACGAGATCAACGCCACGGTCTTCGCCCACCGGACCGAGGTGGCGGCGCAGAACCGGGCGCCCGTGAGCGCGAGCCGCCTCGTCTACACCGCCTCCGAAGCGGTTCCGGGCGGTGTGCCGGTCTCCTTCACCGGCCCGGCCTCCGCGACCGCCTCCACCCTCGTGACCATGAGGGAGGGCGGCAGCCGGATTCAGGTCTACCTCGACCCCTACAACGCCGACGTCCTCGACGTCGTGAACACCGAGAACGACCCGATGATGGTGGTGAGGCGCCTGCACAGCCTCAGCTATTTCGGCACGGTCGCCAACGGGATCGTGGAGGTGGTGGCAGGCTTCGCGATCATCCTCGTCGTCACCGGCACCTATCTGTGGTGGCCGCGCGGGCAGGGGGGTGGTGTCGTGACAGTCCGGGCGAGGCCGTCCAAGCGCGTCTGGTGGCGGGACCTCCACGCGTTGACCGGGCTCGTGGCCGGCGCCGGCCTGTTCTTCCTCGCGATCACCGGATTGCCCTGGTCGGTCTGGTGGGGCCAGCAGGTCCGCGCCCTGTCCAACGAAGCGGGGCTCGGCCAGCCGCGCGCTTTGTGGGCGGGGAAGGCGGTGTCCGCCGTGCCGATGAAGGACCGGCTGACCCAGGCGGGCTGGACCATGGAGGACGCGCCGATGCCGGTCTCGCAACCGGCGGACGCGCCCGCCATCGGCCTCGACCGGGCCCTGGCCATCCTCGACGGCCTCGGCATGCCACGCGGCTACGAGGTCGCGCTGCCCGAGGGACCCACCGGCATCTATGCCGCCGCGATCTACCCGCGCGACGTCGACCGCCAGCGGCTGATCTCCCTCGACCAATATACCGGCGCCCCTCTGGTGGACGTGGCCTTCGCCGATCTCGGCGGCGTCGGGCAGGCGATCCAGTACGGAATCGGCCTGCACAAGGGCGAGTATTGGGGCCGCCTGAACCAGTTGGCGATGCTCGCCTTCTGCCTCGCCACGATGCTGCTCAGCGTCACAGCCGGAACCATGTGGTGGAAGCGGCGGCCGGCGAGCGGTCTCGGCGTCCCGCCCTGGCCGCGCGACCGCCGGATCGCCGCCACGGTCACCGCCCTGGTCCTCGGGCTGGGCGCGCTGTTTCCACTGACCGGCCTCGCCATCCTCGCCATGATCGGGCTCGATCTCGGCATCCAGGCCCTCCGGCGCCAAGCGCGGCGACCGGCGGCGGCCTGATCCGAGCGACGCGGGGACCGCGCCCGTGACCGACCTCATCCGCCAATTTCGCGCCCTGCGCGCCATGCGCCTCTGCCTCGGCAGCGGGTTGATCCTGCTCGCCCTGTGGGGACAGGCGATCGCACCGCTGGCCGGCTTGCGGATGATGGCGGACCACGCCGTAGCGGGAACCTCGGTCGACCTGCTCGTGCTCTCGGCGATCTGCGGTCATGCGGAGGGCTCCCCCGCCATCGGGGATCAGTCTCCCGCCGCGCCGGCCTGCAAGGCCTGCCCGCTCTGCGCGGTCGGGCTGTCGAGCCCACTCGTTCCCCAAGCGCCATCGGTGGCGCGGCGCCAGGGATGGCACGCGCTGGCCTGGCCGATCCCGCCGCCATCCGAGCCGGCCCGTCCACATCGCCCGGCCGGCCAGCCGCGCGCACCGCCGACCGCGTCCTGATCCAGCGCGCGCCGTCTCCCCACGGCGCATCCCCTCTGCCGCGATCCGGAATGCTCCCCTCGATGTCATCCTCCCGTTTCCCTCATGCCGCCCGCCGCATCGGCGCCCGGCATGCCCTCCTCGCCCTCGCCGCCCTGCCGCTCGCGAATGCCGACGCCCTGGCGCAAGCCGCCGAGGACGGCGTCACGCTGCCGGAACTCTCCGTCGTCGGAGAGCCAGGCCGGAGCGGCTTCGGCGTCGCCTCGCCCCAGGGCTCGGCCCCCAGCGTCATCGAACAGCCCGTAGGGCAGGTGGTGACGCAGGTCGGGCGCAGCGGGACGATCGACAATCGCCCCGCCACCGATATCGGCTCGGTCCTCGTCAACAGCCCGGGCGTCACCGTGCGCCAGGGCAACGGCGCGCGCGACGTCGTCATCTCGATCCGGGGCAACAACGCCCGCTCCACCGGCGTCACCAAGAACATGGTGGTCCTGGAGGACGGGTTCATCCTGACGCAGCCGGACGGGGCCTCCCGCTTCGATCTCGTCGATCCGCGTGCCTATTCCCGCATCGACGTGTTCCGCGGGCCGCAATCGGCCCTGTTCGGCAATTACGCCACCGGCGGCGCGCTGGCCTTCCGGACGCGGACGGGCCGCGAGATCAACGGCTACGAAATCGGCACCGAGGCGGGCAGCTTCGGCTATCTCAGCAATTACTTCACCGTGGGCGGCGCCAGCGGTCCGGTGGAGATCAGCCTGTTCGCCAGCGACGCGCGCGGCAATGGCTACCAGGGCCATTCCTCCTACGACACCCAGACCATCAACCTGCTGGCGAGCTACACGCCCACCCCTGACAACCGCTTCACCCTGAAGGTGATCAACAACCAGGTGAACGCGGACCTTCCCGCCCGCTCCTCCCTCGACCAGTTCGGCATCAATCCCTATCAGCGCGGCTGCGCGGCTGTGGCCACCGCCGCCCCGGGCTGCACGCTCACGAACCTGCGCATCAACGGGGCCTTCGGCGCCACCGTGCCGGTGACGGCGGACGAGGGCGCCTTCGGGCGTAAGGACCGCCGCACCATCGTGGCGGCGCGCTGGGAGCACGATATCGACGCGCAGACCACGTGGCGCACGCAGCTCGGCTTCGACGAGCGCAACTTCAACCAGCCCTTCTATACGTCCTCGTCGCGCGGCTCCTATCCGTCCTGGAACTTCCTCACCGACCTGACCCGGCGCGGCGACCTCTTCGGCCTGCCGGCGGTGGGCTACGTGGCGCTCGCCTACAACACCATCGACAACCACATCACGACCTTTAACCGCGCCCCCTATGGCGGACCGACGCTCGGCGCGCTGATCGGCGACCAGGAGGCGGTGCAATCGAATCTCGGTGGCCGTGCAAGGACGGAGGTCGCGCTCTCGGATCAGTGGACGGGTGTCCTCGGCATCGCGGCGGAGAACACCACCATCACCGGGCGCAACGTCGCCTACGGCTATTCGGCGGCGGGACGGACGACGACGGTGGCCACGACCGACCGCAGCTTCCTCAACGTCGCGCCCGAACTCGCCCTGGTCTACCGGCCGAACGCCGCCTGGGCGTTCCGGGGGCGGGCCGCCACGGGATACACCACGCCGGCGGCGAGCAACCTGTTCATCACCCCCGCCGGCCTTCCGGGCAGCAACACCCAGCTCCAGACCCAGGAGAATCTCGGCTTCGATCTCGGCGCCGACTGGACTCCGACGGAGAATCTGCGCCTCAGCCTGACCGGTTTCTACGAGTTCTTCCGCAACGAGCTCGTCTCGCAATCCCCCGGCGCCGGGCTCCTGAGCTACACGTTCAACGCCCCGGCCTCGGAGCATCGCGGCATCGAGTTCGCGGCCGACTGGGCCTTCTCACCCGGATGGCGCGCGGTCGCCGCCTACACGTTCGACGACCAGATCTATACGACATACACCGAGCAACTCAGCGCCGGAGCCTTCACCGAAAGGTTCGACCGCGCCGGCAACGCCATCCCGGGCGTGCCCGCCCACCAGCTCCTCGCCCGTATCGGCTACGACCAGCCGACAGGGCCGCTCGCCGGCCTCGGTGCCTATGTGGAAGCGGTGGTCCAGGACGGCTTCTTCCTCGACAACGCCAACCAGTTGAAGGCGCCGGGCTACACCGTCGTCAATGCCAACGTGCATTACGCGGCCGACCTCCCCGGCGGATACGCCAAACGCATCAGCCTCTACGCGGAAGTCCGCAACGTCTTCGACGAGACCTACGTCTCCTCGGCCCAGAACCTCGCGAACTCCCTCAGCGCCACGAGCGGCCTGCAGAACGGTGCGGGCGTGCTCGCCGCCACCACGGGCTCGGTCTTCGCCGGGGCGCCGCGCAACGTGGTCGCGGGGATGAGGCTGTCCTTCTGAAAACGCCGACGGGCCGGATAGGGCATCCGGCCCGTCATTGTCAGGACGATCGCGGGGTCAGCGCCTCAGCGGACCCTTGTCACCACGTCACGCGCGCCGTCACCAGGGCCTGGAACGGCTCGCCCACGGCCACCAGCAGGTTGCTGGCCGCCGATGACGTATAATAGGTCTCGTCGAACAGGTTCTTGAGGTTGAGCTGGATCGTTGTCGCCCGACCGTTCACCGCCGTGCGATAGGCGAGGAAGGCATCGCAGACGAGGTAGTGGGGCATGGTGAAGGTGTTGGCGGCATCGCCCGGCCGCTCGCCGATATAGCGGGTACCGAAGCCGGCCTCGAGGAAACCGGGGCCGAGGCGCATGGAGCCGAGCTCGCCCTCCCGCGTCACCGCGCCGAACTGGTGGGTGAGGAAGGCGGAGGCCGTCACGCGCGGCGTGTTCTGAAGCTCCTTGCCCGCGAGGATGGGATCCTCGGTCACGAGGGCCTGGGTGAAGCCGTAGCTGCCGATCACCGCCCAATCGGGCAGGATCTGACCTGCGAAGTCGAGTTCGAACCCGCGCGAACGGGCCTTACCGGCGGTGGTGGCGAGCCGTGCCCCGTCCACCACCTGGGTGACCAGCACATTGGCCTTCTCGACGTCGAACATGGCTCCCGTCACGGTGAGGCCGGGGCCGAGATCCGCCTTCACACCGACCTCGTAGGCCTCGCCTTCCTCGGGGGCGAGGGAGCCGTTGGTCTCCAGATCCGTGACGTTGGGTCGGAACGAGCGGCTGAAGCTGCCATAGAGCGAGAGATCGGGCGTCAGCTTGTAGACGATCCCGGCACGCGGGACCGGCTGCACGCCGTTGATGTCGGTGGTGACCACGGACGGTCGTCCGGCATAGGCGAGCTGATCGTAGATCTGCGCGCTGATTCCGGCCACCAGGATGAGCTGGTCGGTGAGGTGGAACGAGTCCTGGAGATAGAGGCTGGTGTTGTTGAGCCGATCGCGGACGTCACTCCCCGTGAGCGAAACCTGGCTCGACGGGCCGAGGCGATCATAGATCGGGTCGAAGACGTTGAAGCCGCCCTGGTTCGCTCCGCGAATGGTAGTCTTGCGGAAGTAATCCACCCGCTCGTACATCGCGCCGGCCAGGATGTCGTGCCGCAGGCCGAACGTGTCGACGCGTCCGGTCAGGTCGAGGCGGGCCACATGCGCGTTGAAGTCGCCGCCCTGGGTCGAGTCGGCCCTTCGGGTCAGCATGCCCCTCTCGGCATTGTACGAGACCGCGCGGACCTGATTGTCGTCGTAGCCGAGATGGCTGAAGCTGTAGCCGAAATGCAGCCGCCAATCGTCGTTGAAGCGATGCTCGATGTCGAGGCTGGCGAGATGGCTCGTGGCGTCGACGCTGCTGAAGCGTTCGTCGAAGCGGCGGTCGCGCGGGACCTTCAGGGGACGGCCGGTGCGCGGATCGAAGATGGTGCCGCGGTCGAATGGAATATTATAATGCGAGAACTCGTAGGCCACCGTCACCTTGGTGTCGTCGCCCTTCCAGGTGAGTGATGGTGCCACGACCTGTCGTTCGATCGCTCCGAAATTGCGCCAGTATTGATAATCCTGGAAATCGCCGACCACCCGATAGGCGAGGTTGGTGCCTTCGATCGGCCCGGTCACGTCGGCCTGGACGAGACCGCCGCCGAAGCTCGTCCCGGTGATGCCGAGGGCGCCGTGTGACGTGAATTCGGGACGCTTCGAGACGAGGTTGATGAGACCTCCCGGCTCCGAGATGCCGTAAAGCAGGGAGGCGGGCCCTTTCAGCACCTCCACCTGCTCGATGGCGTAATTGAAGTTCTGCTGCAGGACCGTACGGCGGCCATCCCGCAGGATCGAGCTGTCCCGCGTGGTCCCGAATCCGCGCCGGATCACGCCTTCCTGCGTGCCTCCGAGGCTGTTGGCCTGGGCGGTGCCGCTGACGTTCCGCAGGGCCTCGTCGAGGGAGAGGACGGCCTGGTCGCGCAGGACCGTGGCGGGCACCACGGCGATGTTGGCGGGCGTGTCGAGGAGCGAGGTGTCCGACCCGGCCCCGAAACTGGTGCGCCGGGGCTGATACCCGATGGTCCTCCGGCCATCGCCGTCGACGGTGATCTGATCGAGGGACACGGCCATCGGGGACGCGGCCTGCACCACGGGGCCGTTCTGGGCCCAGGCCGTGTCCGCGAGGACGAGGGCGGCTCCGCCCGCCAGCAACCACGGCAAGCGGTTGGCGGCTCGGCGGTCGAGCCCCACCGCGTTTGTCACGCATCCTGTTTGGTCTTGCATTGTCGGCTCCGGAAACACTCCGGGATCACAAGTATTACCAATGATATACTCTGACAATATCCAGTAGAAACATTGTAATTCTTCTAAATATGCAATTTAGTGATGAATCAATAGGTGATATTTTTCATAATAACCGATATTTCATGCGTCAGTAAATTTCCACTGCTTTGTCTTGCATGCATAATAGCCTGCTTATCGACGGCGCAAGGCGATATGCGTCCGATCGCATCCCCCTCGGAGGCGAGCGGAATCGAGCGCATCGCGGAGTCGGCGGATTGTGCAACGCTGCCGGATCGAGCTCAGGCAGGGCACTCGCGGATGGTCAGGGTGGTAACCGTAAGATCACATCTTGTCGGGAACTGGGACCGGGCGCCCCGACACCTCAGCAAGGTTGTAGCCTTCCCATGCGGAACGGCTTAGGGCGATCGGCAAAGCTGGCGGTCTCCTGAGAGCTGCCGCGACGAAGGAGTTTCGGATGACCAGACGCGGCTACAAGGGAGCCATCATCGCCGCCGGCCTCGGTGCCCTGGCCTGCATGGCCGGCACGGCGCAGGCGGCCCAATGCGGCAACACGGCCAGCGGTTTCGAGGCGTGGAAGACCCAGTTCGCGCAGGAAGCGAAGGGACGCGCCAGCGCCGCGAGCCTCGCCGCCCTTATGGAGACCTCCTATTCCGGCGCCACCATTTCTGCCGACCGGGGCCAGAAGAGCTTCCGCCTGACTCTCGACCAGTTCCTGGCCAAGCGCGGCGGCCCCACCATCGTCGCGCGCGGCCGCAAGCTGAAACAGACCAACGCGGCGTTGTTCGCCTCGATCGAGCAGCGCTACGGCGTGCCGGCCGGCCCGCTCCTGGCGATCTGGGGCATGGAGACGGGCTTCGGCGCCGTTCGCGGCAATATCAATACGCTCTCCGCCGTGGCGACCCTCGCCTACGATTGCCGCCGTTCGGACTTCTTCACCGACCAGCTCTACGCGGCCCTCACCCTCGTCGATCGTGGCATCCTCAACGCCTCGACCCGCGGCGCCGCCCATGGCGAGGTCGGCCACACCCAGTTCCTGCCCAAGAACGTGCTGACCTACAGCACCGGTGGAAGCCTCGACAGCGCCCCCAACGCGCTCAACGCCACCGCGAACTTCCTCAAGGGCCACGGCTGGAGGGCCGGAGCCGGTTACCAGCCGGGCGAGCCGAACTTCGCGGCCATCCAGGGATGGAACGCCGCCACCGTCTACCAGAAGGCGATTGCCCAGCTCGGACGCCAGATCGACGGCGAGTGACGGAAATTCGGGGCCCTGCGGGGCCCCGTTTTCGTTCGGTCCAGCCGCTCGTATCGGGGACACGCGCGGCGCCGCTTCCCTAAGCCCACCTTGACTTGGCCCGTGCCCGGTCGATCTTCCGGCTTCGACGATGGCGTCGCAGCAGGAAAACTCCATGGCCGGGATCGTTCTCGCGGGATTGATCGGGATGGTGGCGGGTCTGCGGACCTTGACCGCGCCGGCGGCCGTCGCCTGGGCGGCGCATCTCGGCTGGATCTCCCTCGACGGGAGCTGGCTCGCCTTTCTCGGCTACCGCTCGACGGCCGTCATCCTCACCCTTCTCGCGCTCGCCGAGTTCGTCACGGACACGCTTCCCGCCACGCCGAGCCGCACCGTGCCCGTGCAGTTCGCCGCGCGGATCGCGAGCGGCGCCCTGTGCGGCGGTGCGATCGGGACGGGCCTCGGACAGCCCGTCGCCGGAGCCCTGGCGGGCGCGGCGGGCGCCGTCATCGGAACGCTGGTCGGCTCCCGGGCGAGGGCGTGGATGGCCGCCTCCTTCGGTTCGGACCGGCCGGCCGCCTTCATCGAGGATGCCGTCGCCGTCATCGCTGCGATCCTCGTCACGAGCGCAATTTAGCACCGCGTCCGGGCTTCGCCTCCCGGCCCCGCCGACGGATTCGATCTCTTCCCGCCTTGCCGCTTCGTATCTCGTCCGTGACGGACGATAGAATTGTCGGCATCGAGGACCGGAAGCGCGATTGGTGCGTTGCAGTTCATCGTCACGCCTGACACCAGGACGCTCCGCCGTGGGGAGCGACCATCCGGGGCCGGGCGAGGAGAGGGCGATGGCCTTTGCACCCCTCCGCCGCACGGCCGGACATATCCGGCTCCAGCCGGCGGCGGAGGGGGCAGGGACGTCGTGGCCGGGCCGGCAGGCACGGAGACCGATGTCTTCAACACGAGTGGTCGTGCGAGAGGGATCCAGGCCTCCCGAACGAACGATCACGCAAGCGCAGGCCCGAAGAGTCGGGTCGAGATGATGCCGGAGTTCCGTTGATGGCCAAGATCCTGCTGGTGGAAGATCATGAAGAGATCTGGGACTTCCTGTCCCGCCGTCTCAAGCGACGTGGCTACGACGTCATCCTGGCCCATGACGGCGAGGCCGGCGTGCAGCAGGCCCGCGCCGGACGGCCGGACGTGATCCTCCTCGATATGAACCTGCCCATCCTCGACGGCTGGTCGGCGGCCCGCGCCCTGAAATCCAGCGGCGATACCCGGGACATCCCGATCATCGCGCTCACCGCCCACGCCATGCTGGGCGACCGCGACAAGGCGATCCAGGCCGGCTGCGACGATTACCATCCCAAGCCCATCGACTTCTCCAAGCTCCTCACCCAGATCGGCGCGGCTTTGGGCGGCGCGGAAACGCCGGCCTGACCGATGGTCCGATCCAGGACTTCGCGCGTCCCGTCGGGACGGGGCTTCCACTGACACGCGTCGAGACGAGAAGACCCATCCTCCATGAGTGACGATCCCATCACCGCGCGCCTGATGCGGCAGGCGATGCCGGTGTTCACGATCCTGGCCTCGTGCCTGCTGGTCGTCACCATCGCGTCGATGCTGTATTTCGGCCGCGACATCATCGTACCCGTGGTCCTGGCGATCCTCCTCAGCTTCGTCCTGGTGCCCGCCGTGCGCGTGCTGAGGCGGGCGATGGTGCCGCGCGCCGCGGCGGCGCCCCTCGTGGTGGTGGCGGCTTTCGCGGCGATCATCGGGGTCGGGCTGCTCATCACCACCGAGGCGGGCCAGCTCGCCTCCGACCTGCCGCGCTACCAGATCACCATCCGCGAGAAGATCGCCTCGGTGAAGGAGGCGACCTCGGGCAGCGGAACCCTGTCTCGCATCGTCGACATGGTGCAGGACCTCGGCGAGGAACTGCAGCCCGCGGCCCCGAAGGACGAAGATCTTCCGGGCCGATCGGGCAGCCGCGCCAACCCCCTCCACGTGGTGGTCGCGACCCCGCAGGCTGCCCTCGCCACGACGCTCGGCGCCTTCGTCGGGCCCATCCTGCACCCCCTCGCCACAGCAGGCCTGATCCTCCTTTTCACGATCTTCATCCTGCTGCAGCGGGAAGACCTGCGGAACCGCGCCATCCGGCTCGCCGGCTCGGGCGACCTGCGCCGCACCACGGCGGCCATCGACGACGCCACGAGCCGGCTGAGCCGGTTCTTCCTGGCGCAGCTCGCCCTCAACATCGCCTTTGGCGCGGTCATCGGCACCGGCCTCTGGTTCATCGGGGTGCCTAGCCCGATCCTGTTCGGCGTGCTGGCGGCGATCCTGCGCTTCGTGCCCTATATCGGTGGCGCGATCAGCGCCCTTCTGCCCCTGATCCTGGCCGCTGCGGTGGATCCCGGCTGGTCGATGGTCATCGCCACCGCGCTCCTGTTCCTCATCGTCGAGCCCATCGCCGGCCATGTGGTCGAACCGCTGCTCTACGGCCATTCCACCGGCCTCTCGCCGCTGGCGGTCATCCTGGCGGCCACGGTGTGGACCTTCCTTTGGGGACCGATCGGCCTCGTCCTCGCGACGCCGATTACGGTCTGTCTCGTCGTCCTCGGCCGCCACGTGGACCGGCTCTGGTTCCTCGACGTCATCCTCGGCGACCAGCCGGCCCTGGCGCCGCCCGAAATCTTCTACCAGCGCATGCTCGCCGGAGACCCGGCCGAGGCGATCGAGCAGGGCCGGCAGGTGCTGAAGGCGCGGGCGCTGGTGACCTATTACGACGAGGTCGTGCTGGCAGGCCTTCGCCTCGCGCAGGACGACCTCGCCCGCGGGGCCCTCGACCGGTCGCGCCAGAGCGAAGTCGGCGCGGCGATCCGCACCGTGGTCGACAGGCTCAAGCTCGCGCCGATCAAGCGGTCGGGCTCCGCCGCGAATGCCGAAGCGGCGGGGGCCATCGC
>NZ_JAVTJA010000027.1:0-46157 GCF_031843785.1 Methylobacterium sp. WCS2018Hpa-22 | reverse complement strand
GGGCGGTTCGAGGCCGCTCGGACCTGATCCATCTCTAATGTCGTGAATACGATCGTTTTATTTACAAAAATAATTCCTGCGCTCGAAGCAGAGGAAATTAGCTTTGTTTTACCTGCACGATCTTTTCATAGTCATCAATAAAAACTTCGATTTAAATATCGATGCATATGAAAATTTAAGCTATAAATTTATTAGCTTGTTGAATGCAATTGTCGCTGGATTAGAAAGGCGTCCTGACACACTCAGCCGCCATAGAACCCGCTCGATCCGCAGATCGCGGATCGGGACGACGACTATTGTACCGACGGAAATCTGGTCACGAATTGTAGCGACCGAGACCATTGCTACTCCAAGGCTGCTTGCCACAAGTTGCTTGATCGCCTCTGTGCTTCCGACTTCAAGTCGTCGAATTGGGCAGATTTTATTAGCACTTAATGCTTCGGATACGATTTCCCGTGATCCAGAGCCTGGCTCCCTGACGATAAAGATTTCTTCCGAAATGCGTGCGGGATCAATTGGCTCAGCTGCCTTCGCGAAGGTGTGCTCCGGTGAGGTGATTAAAACCATCTCGTCCTGACGCCAAGCTTCGCTGACAATACTCGGATCCTCAACGGGTCCCTCAACCAATGCGACATCGATTGCATGCTCAATCAGAAGGGCAGCAATAGCTCGCGTATTGGCACTAATAATGCTGAGTTCAATACCTGGATACGCGCGATGAAAAATGCCGAGGTAAGTTGGGATCATGTAAGTTGCGATTGTGGTGCTTGCGCCGATCCGTAGCATCCCGCTCCCGAGGCCCCGCAGAGCGTATAGTTCCTCTTCAGCTGCCCTCTCCATGGCGAAAAGAGTTCTGGCATGTCGCAGCAAGGCTTCGCCCTCCCGAGTCGGGCGGACACCTCGAGCGCCACGGTCAAGCAGTCGACATCCCACCTGCAGTTCAAAATCCCGTACCCCTTGCGAGATTGCGGGTTGGCTCACGTGCAGCTCCTCAGCTGCTCGGGAGAAGCTGCCAGTCTGAGCGACGGTCGCGAAGAAACGCAGGAGGTGGAGGTTGAGGGCCATAACCACAACTTATAAGGCCAAAATAGAATTATATTAGTGCAAATCGTGGAAAGGGGAGCAAAGTTATCCTGCAGGACGAGCAAAAATTAGAAAAATGATGCCGCCTCGAACTCGTTCGGTCTGATTGGATGAGGGGCTGTTTACACGCTCAAGAAAGTCCAGGCGGCGTTCGCGGCGTACGTCCTGGACGCCAACGAGGAAACGTCCAGGAGACACGCCATGCACCTTGCTACGGACCCCCCGATCGGTATGGGGATCGAAATCACCGCTTCAAACCAAGCCGCTGCTGCTGCCACGGCCAACATCGCCGGACGGCTGGAGCGGCTGCCGATGTCGGCGTACCAGCGGAAGGTGTTCGCAATCATTGCCTCCGCCTGGCTGGTCGACCAGGTCGACGTGGCGCTGCTCACCTTCTTGCTAGGTTCGATTGTTGTCGCCTTCGGGCTCACGCCCACTGAGGCAGGCCAGCTCGCGGCGATGACCTTCGCAGGTCAGCTTCTCGGTAACATTGTGGCGGGCACTGCCGCCGATCGCTTCGGGCGCAAGGCCGTATTCCAGGTCACGATGGTGGTCTGGGGACTTGCCAGTCTCGCGGCTGCGGCGGCCTGGAGCTTGCCGGTCCTGATGGCCTGCCGCTTCCTGATCGGTGTCGGGGTCGGCGGCGAGGCCCCGGTCGCGCAAGCAATGGTCTCGGAGATTGTGCCGGCCAACGTGCGCGGCAAGTACATCGCCTTCATGGAGGGCTTCTGGGCCATCGGATACGTGCTCTCCGGTGCGATCAGCTTCTTCGTGCTGCCTTATCTCGGCTGGCGTTGGGCCTTTGTGATTGTGGGCCTGCTTTCGATGGTGGTGCTGTTAGTGCGCCGCTCCATGCCAGAATCCCCGCGCTGGCTCGCTGACAAGGGCCGCCACGCTGAGGCCGAAGCCGTGATGACGACGATGGAGCGGGAAGTTGAACGCGCCACTGGCCGGCCGCTACCGCCGGTAGCGCCGTCCCTTGTGGACGCAGTCACGGCGCCCGTACCGTATCAAAACCCAATCGCGACGCTGTTCTCGCCTGAGTACCGCCTGCGCACGGTCATGGCCTTCGGAATGTGGTTCTTCGCGTTGATCGGCTTCTTCGGCCTCAACTCGTGGATCGCGGTGCTCCTGAAGGAGCGTGGCTTCTCGATCGTCAGCTCGGTCGGTTTCGTGACGCTGATCACGGTGGGTGGCATCCCCGGCTTCTTCACTGCGGCGCTACTCTTGGAGAAGATCGGGCGCAAGCCCACTACGGCGGCCTTTCTTATCTGTTCGGCGATCGCTGCATATTTATACGGTAACGCCGTCGATCAGACTTGGCTGTTCGTCTCGGGCTTCGTGATGCAGTTCTTCATGTTTGGTATGTGGAGCTGTCTCTACGCTTACACGCCGGAACTCTACCCCACCCGTGCCCGGGCGACGGGAGCTGGTTTCGCTTCGGCCTTCGGGCGGATCGGCGCCATCCTTGGGCCCATGATCGTGCCAGTGCTGGTGCAGAACTACGGCCCCGCCACTGCCTTCCAGGTCGGTGCGGGTGGCTTCCTCATCGCAGCTCTCCTCGTCCTGACGCTTGGCGTCGAGACGCGCGGCAAGGTGCTGGAGACGGTCTCTCACTGATCTGACCAACCTGGCGCTCAGGATCGTGCGCCGGGTTCCCCCTAACAAGGAGTGAAGAAGCCATGCCGATCGTAGACATGCGTAGCCGCCCGACCTTCCTGCACAAGTTCTTTGGTGGGGCGCCTGACACTCCTGAGTACGGCGTTGTGCGCTGGCTGAACGGGCGTGTTGGCGGCCGCGAGATCGACCACTTTACCCGAGGGATGACCGTTGAGGGCTTTTCTGCGGAAATGGACGGGGCTGGCATCGACGTCGCCGTCATGGTCGCCCGCTCGGTGCCGGGCGTGCGGATTGCCAACGACGACCTTGCTACGGTCGCTCGACACAACTCGAAGCGGCTGGTCGGTATCGCCTCGGTAGACCCAGTGGAGCTCGGCCGTGATGCTGCCGTGGCCGAAGCCCGCCGCGCGGTAACCGAGCTCGGCTTCAAAGGCGTCAATCTCGATGCTGGCTTCTACGGAGAAGCCATGCGCGCCGACGACGAGCGCCTGATGCCGCTCTACGAGCTGTGTCAGGAATTGGGGGTGCCGGCCTTCGTGATGTCTGGCCCGACGACGCCCGACTTGCGCCTCAATGACCCGCTTGCGGTCGATCGGGTGGCGAAGACCTTTCCGAAGCTGCCGCTCGTGTGCTGCCACGGCTTCTACCCGAACGTCGCCGAAATGGTGACGGTGGCTTTCCGCAACGAGAACGTTTTCGTCTCGCCCGACATGTACACCTTTGCGCCCGGCGGCGGCCTCTACGTTGAGGCGGCCAACAGCTTCATGCGGGATCAGTTCCTGTTTGGCTCCTCCTTCCCGTTCAGGCCAATGCGGCAGGGCGTGGAGGATTTCCGCCAGCTCGGACTCTCTGAAGACGCACTCGACGCTGCACTCTGGCGCAATGCAAACCGGTTGCTGGGGCTCGGCCTCGGCGCCTGACCACCTCCGAAGCTGCTTTTCAAGAGAGGTGTGCAATGAGGAAAGAAATTCCCAGACGTGAGGTCCTATTCGGCGCAGGCGCCCTAGCGCTGGTCGGACGTTCGGTCCTCGCGGCCGAGGTCGGTCTGCCCTTCGGCAATGGCGAGCGCCCACTGGTGGCTTATCCGGGCAAGCGCCCGCTGTTGCAGATGACGGCCCGGCCGCCGCAGCTCGAGACGCCGTTCTCGGTCTTTGACGAGGGGGTGATCACTCCGAACGACGCGTTCTTCGTGCGATATCACCTCGCCGACATCCCCACAGAGATCGACCCGGACACCTTCCGCCTCGCAGTACAGGGTCACGTCGAAGCGCCGGTTTCACTCGCGCTGGCCGATCTCAAGGCAATGCCGCAAACAGAGGTCGTCGCGGTCAACCAGTGCTCAGGCAATTCCCGCGGCTTCTTCGAACCACGTATGGCCGGTGGCCAACTCGCAAACGGTGCGATGGGCTGTGCGCGCTGGACCGGCGTGTCGCTGAAGACCGTGCTGGATAAGGCGGGCGTAAAGGCGGGCTCCGTCCAGGTCGCGTTCGAGGGGCTTGATGGACCTGTGATCCCGGAGACGCCGGACTTCGCGAAGGCCTTGAACATCGACCACGCTCGCGACGGCGAGGTGATGCTGGCTTGGGGGATGAACGGGCAGGAACTGCCTTGGCTCAACGGTTACCCCTTACGCCTCGTCGTGCCGGGGCTCTACGGCACCTACTGGGTCAAGCACCTCAACGCGATCACCGTACTCGACAAGCCGTTCGAGGGGTTCTGGATGAAGACCGCCTACCGTATCCCCGACACGCCCTGCGCCTGCACCGAGCCCGGCAAGGCGGCAGCCAGCACCGTACCGATCGGGCGCTTCAACGTGCGCTCCTTCCTCACAAACCTGATCGATGGAGCCAGCGTGAAGGCGGGCTCGACGCCGCTGCGCGGCATCGCTTTCGACGGCGGCTCCGGCATCAAGACGGTTGAGGTCTCCGCCAACGATGGGGGAACCTGGCTGCCTGCCAAGCTGGGTCAGGATTTTGGGCGTTACGCCTTTCGGGCCTGGACCCTGGACGTCGACCTTCCCGCCGGCTCCCACATCATTCGGGTCAAAGCGACGGCTAACGATGGCACGAGCCAGCCGATGGAACCGCGCTGGAACCCGGCCGGCTATATGCGCAACGTGGTTGAGAGCACCCGCGTGCGGGCGGCTTGAGGGAGAATGGGATGACGCGATTTCTTGTCACCAGCATCGCACTCATACTCGCTGCCGGCACGGCCGTGGCCGAGCCTCGGAGTTACGCGCTACCCGAGCCCACGGCACAGCTGCGAGCACCCCAAGGTGGGACGGACACGACTCACATAATCGGCTTCGAGGCGGCGCAAGCCAACTGCATGAGCTGCCACTCCGTCGACTACATTGCGATGCAGCCGCCAGGGAAAGGCAAGGCGTTCTGGGAAGCCGAGGTGAGTAAGATGATCAAAGTCTACCATGCGCCGATCGCTGAGGCCGACGCCAAGGTCATCGCCGCTTACCTAACAGCGACCTATTAAAAGCTTCTACAGCCCAGCATTCGCGGGTTGGGAAAAATAGCTCAGGCCTCAGATCAGAGCCACGACCTTTGCGGCGTACGAGGCGACCGTTTGAACCACAGGCAGGTCAGCGGCGTAGATGCGTCCAGCCAGGATCAGAAGCGCCAAGCTCCAGAATATCACACCGCCGATTCGGCGAGCGGTGTGGTCGCCCGCGGTAGATCTGTAAGCGCGCGCAACGCCCTCGGGGACCGGCTCGCCGAAGGGATCGAAAGTGATCGGTGATGACCACGTGTCAGGAGTGTTGCGCATGACAAGATATGTCGCGCCCAAGGCCGTCTCAAGCAAGGGAGGGGTTTTCCGAACTTCACTCCCTCTGGAGAGAGTACTTCTCCGCAATGGAGAACCAACGAACGTTTTCTTCCCAACACGCCTCAAAGCCGCATCGTGAGCCTAGACGCATCCCAGAAAGCCCCCGCAATGGCAGTGCTCCGCGAAAAGCCTGTCTCGCCGGCATCGGTTCTGCCTGGCATTGGCCTGTGCGTAGTGATCACGCTCATTGCCATGGCCGCGCAGGCCTTGGAAGAGCATGTCTCCGGTCACCCTTATGTTGAGGCCCTGGTGTTGGCTATCCTGCTCGGCATCGCAGTGCGCACTGCCTGGGCACCCGATGCGCGCTTCCACACCGGCATTGCCTTTTCCGCCAAGCAGCTTTTGGAAGTCGCCGTTACCCTGCTTGGAGTCTCGCTCAGCCTTGGCGCGATCCTCGCTTCTGGCCCGGCGCTCTTGGGAGGTATCGTCGGAACGGTGATCCTCGGCATCGTAACGAGTTTTCTCATTTGCCGTGCGTTCGGCCTGCCCGCGCGCATGGCTATCCTGGTGGCCTGTGGCAACGCAATTTGTGGCAACTCAGCCATCGCCGCGGTCGCGCCGGTGATCGGGGCTCAAGCCAAGGACATCGCCGCTTCGATTGCCTTCACGGCGGTTTTAGGTGTGCTCATGGTGCTCGGGCTGCCCCTGTTCGTGCCGCTGGCCGGGATGAGCGATAACCAGTATGGGGTGCTGGCGGGGCTGACGGTCTACGCGGTGCCGCAAGTGCTGGCAGCGACCGTGCCCGTGAGCCTCCTGAGCACGCAAGTTGGCACGCTGGTTAAGCTCGTACGCGTTCTCATGCTCGGCCCCGTCGTGGTGGCCTTTTCACTGATTGCCTCGCGGCTTCCGGTCGAGCCCGGCACTCCAACACGGAAGGCTGGGCGGCTCGGCCTCACCAAGTTGGTGCCATGGTTTATCCTCGGCTTCCTGGCGCTAGCGACTTTGCGCTCTCTCGGTCTGATCCCGGACGTCGCGGTGAAGCCGCTGACCCAACTCGCGGGGTTCCTCACCGTGTTGTCGATGGCCGCTCTTGGTCTTGGCGTCGATGTCCGTGTGCTTGCACGCGTCGGTGGGCGCGTCACGCTCGCTGTCACTGCATCGCTGGCTGTTCTGATCGGGGTCAGTCTGTTGCTGATCCGCGTGCTCGGCATCACTTGAACGACGCACCGTCAAAAGTCGCTAGGATGGCTACTCAGGCGCACAAGAGGCAGTGAGGTCGCGTTCCTGGGACACGAGCAGGGATGCCGCACCAAGCGTCGGCCTGACGCAAGGGCTCCAGACTGCGCCGAGAAGCAGGCCGACTCCGAACTGACCCGGCAAGCCGGCGATCGAGAAGTGCCTGTCGCGAACTCAGTGTCAGGCCGCGGAAGGCTCTCTACCGTTCTGCTTTCACGCTTTGTTCGCCTGCGGAAGCCCAAAGCAGAGTGCGAGAAGACGGTTCTGCTCGCGGACCGTCCACGCGCCGGCGAAACCGAAGCCCTTCCGCAGCCAGAGCATGGCCTCGAAGCCGCAGATCGTGCGTCGCGCTGTATGGAAGGAGCGGAAGCCGCCGATCCGGGGCATGTTCTTCTTGACCCGGAAGTGGTCGCTCTCGATGCCTTGCTGCAGATGTTTGGTGACGTAGTGGAGCGGCGCGTGGGGCAGAAGACTATCGCTCTTCGCAGCCACGATCGCGGGTGGATAGGTGCTGGCACCATCCGTGCCGATCCGATCGGGCGCAAGAAGTGGCTGATCCGCCAGCATCTTACGGAAGAACCGCTTGGCCGCGTCGAGATCGCGGTTAGCGGTGAGGAGGAAGTCGACTGGGTTGCCGTGCTTGTCGACAGCTCGGTAGAGGTAGCGCCACTCACCACGCACCTTGATGTAGGTCTCATCGATCCGGATCGACCCGCAGTGCGGCTTGCGAAATTGGCGCAGCCGCTTCTCGATCAACGGCGCGTAGGCGAGCACCCAACGGTTCAGGGTGCTGTGGTCCACCTCGACCCCGCGCTCCAGGAACAGCTCCTCGATGTCACGATAGCTCAGCGGGTAACGCAGGTACCAGGCGACGGCCTGAACGATCAGGGCCGCCTCGTAGTGCCGGCCCTTGAAATCGGCTTTGGAGCGCTGCTTCAGCTTCGCGGCTATGGCGGACAGGATCATGGGGTGGCCTCCGAAACAGGAGGTGCCATGCGGGCTCTATGGTCAACGCGGGGTAAACGCCACGGGTTTGCGACAGGGCCCCTCGAACTCGCGACGGGCTCCGTCAGGATCTATGAGCTTGCTGCGGACACGGCGATCAAGGCCCGTTGGATCGACGGGTGAATCCGCCTGTCGGCCCCACAAAATGGGTCTCCGCAAACTCTGAAGGGGTCATCATTCCATCTATTTCAGTGATGGGAAACATCTAATCATTCCGTTGGAGTGAATGAACGGGACCTGGGATCCTCCGGCATCACATCGGAGCCATCCATGTCCGCGCCCAGACTTTTCTCCCACTCTCGTTCGACGCGTGCCTTAGCCGGCACGAGAGCCATCCTTCCGGGACTGGGCCTCTGTGTGGCGGTCACCGCCGCAGCGATCGGCTTCGAAGCCGTCGAGACGCACCTGTTCGGTCGCGCTTGGCTCGAAGCCTTGGTGCTGGCGATCCTGCTCGGGAGCGCGATCCGCACCGCCTGGACCCCGTCGCAGCGTTTCTTTCCCGGCATCGCTTTCGGGGCCAAGACCGTGCTGGAGATCGCGGTCGTACTGCTCGGCGCGTCGCTCAGCCTCGCGACGATCCTCGCCGCCGGACCGGGCCTGCTCTTCGGCATCGCGGGCGTCGTCGTCGTGGCGATCCTGTCGAGTTACGGCATCGGCCGAGCGCTCGGGCTGCATCCGCGCATGGCGATCCTCGTGGCCTGCGGGAACTCGATCTGCGGCAACTCGGCGATCGCGGCCACGGCACCGGTGATCGGCGCCGATGGCGAGGACGTCGCCGCCTCCATCGCCTTCACCGCGGTGCTGGGCGTGCTGGTGGTGCTCGGCCTGCCGCTGCTGGTGCCGCTGCTCGGTCTGTCGCCGATGCAGTACGGCGTGCTCGCCGGCCTCACCGTCTACGCTGTTCCGCAGGTCCTCGCCGCCACCGCGCCGGTCGCGGCGCTCAGCGTCCAGGTCGGAACCCTGGTGAAGCTCGTCCGGGTGCTGATGCTAGGCCCGGTCGTCCTGATGCTCTCGCTCGGCGCAAGCCGGCTGCGCGAGGAGACCGACGAGGCCGCCCCCGGCGTCACCGCCGGCGACCGCCCTGCTCGCGCCGGCCTCGCGATCCACCGCCTGGTGCCGTGGTTCATCCTCGCCTTCCTGGCGCTCGCGGGCCTTCGCTCGGCCGGGCTGGTCCCGCAGGTCGCGCTCGCGCCGATGTCGGAGACTGCCAACGTGATGACCGTGGTTTCGATGGCGGCGCTCGGTCTCGGGGTCGATGTGCGCAGCGTCGCTAAGGCCGGAGCACGGGTGACCCTGGCGGTGGTCGCCTCGCTCGTCGCACTCGGCGCCGTCAGCCTCGGTCTGATCCGCGTGCTGGGCCTCGCTTGAACCGATCGGATGCGCCCGAGGCCCGGTCAGGCCCCGGCGAGGCAGGGCGAGACGAAGAGCTCCCCGCGATAGGCCCCGCGCAACGTGCGCACGGACACGATCAGCCAGAGTAGGGTCAGCAGGCCGACGAGGCCCGCTCCGAGCCAGGCGAACCCGCTGAGTGCCGTCACTTCGCCGATCCGCAGGGTGGCCAGGGCATAGACGCCGAGCGGGAAGATGTAGCCCCACCAGCCGAGGTTGAACGGAACGCCGGCGCGTAGGTAGCGCACGGTGACGGCGAGCGAGAGCAGAAACCACCAGGCGCCGTAGCCCCAGAGGATCAGCGCGCCGATCAGGCCCGTGATCCTGAGGATCTCGGGCGCGCCGGCAAAACCGCCTGCCGCGAGGATCGGGCCACCGGCCTGCCCCAGCACGAGCAGGCCGAGCGCCCCGGTTCCGAGCGGACCGAGGGAGAGGCAGCTCGATGCGGCCATCTCACGCGGTGGCAAGTTGTGCAGCGCCATGCGCAGCACCAGGATCGCCAGGATGCTCAGCGCCAGCGGGACCGAGACGCCCCAGAGTACGAAGCTCGTGACGATGACGGCGAGTTGTTGGCTCTCGCCGCTCAAGGCTGGAGCGAGCAGGCCACCGGAGACGGCGACGACCTCGGCTGTCACCACTGGCAGCAGCCATACGGCCGTCATCTGGTCGATGCGGTGCTCCTGACGGGTGAACATCAGGTAGGGGATCGCGACAGCACAGATCAGAGCGAGCGCCACGTCGAACCACCACAGCGGCAGTGCGATTCGGACGGTCTCTGCGCCGAGATAGGGCGGACCGAATATCAGCAGCCCGTTCAGAAGCGTCGCCAGTGCCATCGGGATCGCCCCGAAGAACATCGACACCGTCGAGTGTCCGAAGATCCGTCGGGCGCCGTCGAAGTAGAAGATCCAGCGCGCGCCGTAGACCAAGCAGAAGGTGGCGAAGAGCACGACGGAGGCGAGCCAGAGCCCGAGCGGCACAGGGGCCAGCAGGGCATGCGTCGCTGGCAGGCGGTCGAGGGTCAAGGCGACCACGCCAGTGCCCATCACCACGGTGAACCAGTTCGGCGTGAATTGTCGGACCACGTCCCGCGGATGCTGGAGGCGCGAGAGCGGCTTTAGGCCTGTGCTGATCGCCAGCAGACTGGATTCGGACACGGGGCGCTCTTGGGCTTCGGAGGGTCAACGCACCGGCTCTAGCACGACCCCGCATCGCGCGCCGCCGCGATAGACAGCAACTCGCAAGCGGCGCTTAATCATCAAAACAATCGATTAAAACTAGCTAATCAAACCATTAGTACGAATGGTTTCCGGCCGCTACCTTCTTGTCATCACGAACCGGCGTGACGACCCCACCAGAAGGATATCGACCATGACCCGTACGATCGCCGCCGTCGCCCTCGCCGCCTCCGCGCTTGTCGGCATGACGGGCCTCTCGCAGGCCCAGGGCCTCCGCGCTCCGCAGGTCCGCTTCATCACCAGCCCATCCGCACCGATCTACGGCGACGCCGATGGCGCCAACGCCAAGAACCCGGCACTCCCGGCCTACGCCCGTGGCCGAGGCCAGGAGACCGGCGGCCCGGCGCGGGAACTGATCGGACGCTGACAGCGCCCCCTTGGCCGCCGGGCATCCGTCCGGCGGCGCGTGAAGCCTTCGACCACCCGAATGGCAGGGAGATCCGTCATGACCCGACCCACCATCGAGACCACCGACGAGGCCTAGCAGGGCGAGACCAGCGGTCATATGCGCTGGGTCCTATTCTGGACGGTCGCCCTGACTGTCGCCGCCGTCGGCACCGCTTGGCTGACGATCATCTGATCCGGCCGCCCGCCATTGATCGGAGATCGGAGATCTTCGGATGATCGCAATCGGAGATCGTTGAGATCTCGAACGATCATTGGATGGAATAATCGTCTCGCCGTAGCATCTCCTTCACGGAGAAGACGCCTCTTTGCCGGGATGCCTTGGATCGATGACCCGAGTTTCCGGCGGCGAGACCGAACCGTCTCGACCGACGCCAATGCCGTCCGCCGACGGCGACACCGAGATCTAGCGACCGGCCGACGCGGCCCAACAAACGATTCCAGGGAGACATCATGCGCCATCTGCACGAACCGTTGAACCGCCGCCTCGTCCTGGGTGGCCTAGGGGTCGGCAGCCTCGCCGCCGCCATGCCGGCCTGGGCCGCGGGCTCGGTGAAGCTTCCGCTGCCCGGCGGCCCGGACGAGCGGGCGCTGACCACCGCCTTTCCGGGCAAAGGCGAGATGATCCTCCAGCGCACCCATCCGCCGCTGCTGGAGACGCCGTTCTCGGTGTTCGACGAGGGCGTGTTCACGCCCAACGACCGCTTCTACGTGCGCTGGCACTGGGCCTCGATCCCGACCGAAGTCGATGCCGGCACCTTCCGGCTCAAGGTCCACGGCCACGTCGATAAGGAACTCTCGCTCTCGCTCGACGCCATCGCCGGCCTGCCGCGCTTCGAGATCGCCGCGGTGAACCAGTGCTCGGGCAATTCACGCGGGCTGTTCGAGCCGCGGGTGCCCGGGGCGCAATGGGCCAACGGCTCGATGGGCAACGCCCGCTGGACCGGGGTGCGCCTCAAGGACGTGCTCGAAAAGGCCGGGGTGAAGGCCGGTGCCGTGCAGGTGCGCTTCAACGGCCTCGACGAGCCGGTCGTCGACGACGCGCCGGACTTCAAGAAGTCCCTCGATCTCGACCACGCCAACAATGGTGAGGTGATGATCGCCTACGCGATGAACGGCGAGCAGCTCCCGTTGCTCAACGGTTTCCCGCTCCGCCTCGTGGTGCCGGGCTGGTACTCGACCTACTGGGTCAAGATGCTGTCCGACATCGAGGTGCTGGACAAGCCCGACGAGCAATACTGGATGAAGACCGCCTACCGCATTCCGGACGTGCCGGGCGCCAACATCAAACCAGGCCAGACCGGCTTCAAGACGGTGCCGATCAACAGGATGGTGCCGCGCTCGTTCATCACCAATTTGCAGGACGACGCCAAGGTGGCAGCCGGAACGCCGGTGGCCATCCGCGGCATCGCTTTCGGCGGCGATTGCGGGGTAAAGGCGGTCGAGTTCTCCAGAGACGGCGGGGCGACGTGGTTTCCGGCGCAACTCGGCGCGGACGAGGGCCCCTACAGCTTCCGCCGCTTCGACGGCAGCCTGCCGGCGCTGGCCGCCGGCACCCACACGGTCAGGGTCCGCTGCACCAACACCAACGGCGTCGCGCAGGGCATGGACCGGATCTGGAACGGGGCCGGCTTCATGCAGAACGGCATCGAGGCCGTATCCTTCCAGGCCGCTTGAGGAGACCAGCCATGAACCCGATCCATCCGGCGGCCCTGATCGCCGCGCTCGCCTTGTCTCCTCTGGTGGCGCTTGCCGCCCCGGCCCCCGAGCCGATGCGCTTCACCTCACAATCCATCGCGATGCCGACCTCCGACCGGACCTTCCCCGACGGACAGGGGGCCGAGGCGGTCAACAACAACTGCCTCGCCTGCCACTCGGCCGGGATGGTGCTAACCCAACCCAAGCTCACGAAGGCGCAGTGGACCGAGACCGTGAACAAGATGGTCCACGTCTACAATGCGCCCGTTGATCAGGCCGACGTGCAGACCATCGTCGACTACCTGACGGCGTTGAAGCCGGCACCCTGAACCCCCGAATCCCGAGGCCGCCGCGCTTTTTTCGCCGGCCTCGGGGAATAGACCGCGCCTTCCGGCGTCTCCCCAGGGCGATGCACGGCCGGCCCGGCCTTAGACCACGGATTTCCGATTTCGAACCAGCCCTCACGGTAGGCCCCGGCCGCCGAACGAGCGCGCATGCCCGAGAGACCCGCTTCATGACCCATATCCGCACCAGCCTCCGCACCCTCCTCGCCGGAGCCGCCTTGCTCCTAGCGCAGGCCCAGCCCGGGTTCGCCGCCGGCTTCGACGGCGCGATCAAGAACAACGCACTGGCGCTGAACGCCGCCGGGACCGTCGCCGCTGTGTCGAACAGCGAGGAGAGCGCCGTCGTCGTCTACGACGTCGCCAAGGGCACGGTGCTGCGCCGCCTCGACGGCTTCGTCACGCCGCGAAACATCGTGTTCGCGCCGGACGGCGCCCGTTTCTACGTCTCCGACAGCGGCACCGGCCGGATCACGGTCTACGAGACCGCCACCGGCAAGGAGGCCGGCGTTCTCGCCGCGGGCCCCGGCTCGTTCGGTACGGTGCTCTCGGCCGACGGGGGCAAGCTCTACGTCAATAACGAGGCCGCAAGCACGCTGACCGTGTTCGACACCAGGACCATGCTCGCCGAGGCTGTGATCCCCGGCTTCGCGCAGCCGCGCCAGGGCGTGAAGCTGTCGCCGGACGGCAAGACCGTGTTCGTGACGAACTTCCTCGGCGACAAGATCACGTTGGTCGATACCGCCACCAACAAGATCACCGGCGAGATCGCCGGGTTCGACAAGCTGCGCGCCATCTCGATCACCAAGGACGGAAAGACGCTGTTTGCAGCCAACAGCGGCCGCAACACCATCGGCGTGGTCGATGTCGCCGCCCGTAAGGTCACCTCCGAGGTGGCAGTGGGCAAGGACCCCTACGGCGCCGCGCTGACCCCGGACGGGCACTTCGTCTATTCGGGCAACCTCAAGGACAACTCGCTCTCGGTGATCGATACCGGCACCCTCAAGGTCGTCGCCACGGTGACCGGCCTGAACGAGCCGCGCCAGGCGATCGCGTTCTCGGCCGACAACGCCCACGCCTACGTCCTCAACCGCGACCTTAGCGTCGCCGTGGTGGACCGGGCGAAGAACGCGGTCATCTCGACCATGAAGCCCTGAGGCGTCGCGCGTCGGGTGCCTTCTCGGCTCCCGGCGCGTTCTCGTCGTCGACACGTCACGAACGCAGGACAAAGACCCCATGCTCGGCCTGTTCCAGCGCAAGGACCGCCTCATCGTCCACGGAAAGGCGCCCTACAACGCCGAGCCACCGCTCGATCGCCTACGCGCCGCCTTCCTCACCGAGCAGGCCGACTTCTACGTCCGCAGCCACGGGAATATCCCGGATCTCGACGCCGACAGCTACCGCCTGACCGTCGACGGGATGGTTGCGACGCCGCTCGAACTGTCCATTGCCGATCTGAAGACGCGGTTCGCGCCCGTCACCGTCACGGCGGTAATGCAATGCGCCGGCAACCGCCGGGCCGACATGCTAGCGGTGGCCCCGGTCTCCGGCGACCCGTGGGCGCCCGGCGCCATCGGCAACGCGAAATGGACTGGGGTGCGCCTCGCCGACGTGCTGCGCGCGGCCGGCATCGATGCGGGCGATACGCGCCACGTGGCCTTCGAGAGCCACGACCGGATCGCGGACACGGACACGCGTTTCGGCGCCTCGATCCCGCTCGCCAAGGCGCTGGCCCCCGATACGTTGGTCGCCTTCGCAATGAACGGCGAGCATCTCTCCCCCGAGCATGGCCACCCCCTGCGCGTGGTGGTGCCGGGATTTGCCGGTATCCGCAGCCCGAAGTGGCTCGCCCGCATCACGGTGCAGGACCGGCCCTCCGACAATCCGATGCAGGCCGACGACTACAAGCTGTTTCCGCCCGACGTGACCGCCGAGACCGCCGACCCCACCCACGGCATCACCATCGAGGCGATGCCGCTCAACAGCGCGATCTGCGAGCCCGCCCGCGGCGCAGCGTTGAAGGCCGGCCGGCACGCGATCCGCGGCTACGCCATCGCCAGCGACCGCGCGGTCGCCCGCGTCGACGTCTCGACGGATGGCGGTCGCAGCTGGGCACAGGCCCGGATCGACCGCGATGCGGACGCACCCTACGCCTGGACGTTCTGGGAGATCGACTGCGAGCTGACCGCGGGCGAACACGAACTCGCGGTGCGGGCCTGGGACTCAGCCGGCCAGACCCAGCCTGCGGCGCCGGACGACACCTGGAACTACAAGGGTTACCTCAGCGCCGCCTGGCACCGGGTACGGGTCACGGTGGCCTGACCTCACGCCCAGAGTAGGGCGGTGGCCGCAAGGCCCGAGATCGCGATCAGCAGGGCCGCGATCCCGACGGTGAGGATGCGCGGCATCATCGGGATCTCGGTATGGGCAAGACGCGCTCGAATCGCCCGATCCCGCCATGCGGCGCCGGCGAACGAGGCGAGCGCACAGGCGATCAGCGTGAGCGACAGCACCTTCAGCGGCCAAACCGCCAGCACCTCCCGCAGGAAGCGCTGCGCAGCCAGGCCGACGCCGAGGAAGGCGAGCCCGGTGCGAAGCCACGCCACGAACGTACGCTCGGCTGCCAGCACCGTCCGGTCCTCGGCGAGCCTCACCCGGGGATCGTCGGGGGGCACGGGTTTCGCGGGCTCACTCATTTGATGTTCGCCGTCGCGATCAGGTCGAGAAGCGCGTCGGCGGCCCGGCTGCAGTAGCGCTCCTTGTGGCGCAGCACCCGGAAAGGACGGCTCGGCAGGGCGAACGCCGCCCGTACCAGGGTCCCGGCTCGAAGCGCTGCGGCGACCACGGTCTCGGACAGCACGGCGGCCCCGCCCCCGGCCTCGACGGCGGCGCGGACCGCCTCGTTCGAGGGCAATTCGAGTGTGACTTGGAGTTGAGCCGCAGCGAGGCCGGCGTCCGTCAGCGCCGCCTCGAAAGCCGAGCGGGTTCCCGATCCCGCCTCGCGCAGCACCCAATTGGCCGTTGCGAGCTCCTTGGGTTCGAGGGCAGTAGCCCCGGCGAAGGGATGGCCAGGAGCGACTACGAGGACAAGCTGGTCTCGCGCGATGGTCGTGCTCGCGAGCGTCGGGTCGTCCAGCGCTCCCTCAACGAAGCCGAGTTCGGCCTGCCCCGCGCGCACCGCGTCGGCGGCGTCGGTGGTGTTGCCCACCGCCAGCCGGATAGCGATCTCGGGGTAGGCCCGGCGGAAGGCAACGAGATGGCGCGGCAGCCAGTCGCTGGCGATGGTCTGGCTGGCGTAAAGCGCCAACGTCCCTCGTCGCATGCCGCTGAGGTCTGCGAGCACCAGTTCGGCGGCCTCCGCCCGGGCGAGCACGGCACGGGCCTCGACAAGGAACGTGCGCCCCGCCTCGGTCAGCTCGATCCCGCGGCCGACCCGGTGGAACAACTTGGTGGCGTGACGCCCCTCGATATTGGCGATCGCCGCGCTGACCGCCGACTGAACGAGGTTCAGTGCCTCGGCGGCCCGCGTCACGTGCTGCCGCTCGGCCACCGCCACGAAGATGCGGAGCTGGTCGAGGGTCATGGCTGCTGCCGATCCGGCGCGAGGCCGCGGACCTGCGCATCAACCGCCTGCGCGACGGTGAGCAGCCGGGCCTCGTCGGTCCGACCGGTGACGACGTAGGACATGCCGCCATCGACCCAGGAGAAAGCGGCGACGTCGCCCTCGCGGGCGAAGCGGAACACTGTGCGGCCATCCGCATCGCCCACGCGGCTGTAGAGCGTCAGCCGGGTGCCGTGGTCGTCGTCGTACATCAGCATCGCTGCGGATTCGGACCCAGCGGGCAACAACCGCCCGCCCATCAGGCGGAAGCCGTAGGCCGTGAGGTCGGGGGTGGTCACCGCCCGGCCGAGGCGCTTCGAGAGCCACGTAACAAGGTGCGGCTTCTCGTCGGCGCGCACCTCCACCGGATGCACCGCCTCGACCACGTAGGTGCGGAAGGCCGCCACTGCGTCGTCGGTCGCCGGCTCGGTTCGCGCAAGCGTGACCGTGGGTACCTGCCGCGCGGCATGGCCGAACCAGCCGGCGGCACCGCCGACCGCGAGGCAGAACACGGCCGCAGCCGCGACCGGAAGCCAGCGCCCGGTTATTGGGCTATGTCGCGAGCGGATGTTGGCCACCCGGAGCCGCGCCGGGATCGCCTCCTCGGCAATCGGCGCGAGGCGGGTACGCAAGCGCTCGCGCAGGGCGCGATCCGCCGAGACCTCGGCCGCCCGCGCGGGGTTTCCCCTGAGCCATGCCTCGACCAGCGCCTGCCGCTCCGGTTCAAGATGACCGTCGATCAGGCCGTGCAGGTCGTCCTCGCCGACCGGGCGCGGATCCCCGCTCATTTCACCCTCCTCAACAAGCCGGTTCGGCCCGTTTCCAGAAAACTTCGCATCCGCTCCCGGGCTCGGCTTAACCGCGACATCACCGTGCCCAGCGGTACTCCGAGCACCTGCGCCGCTTCCGCATAAGACAGATCCTCGACCGCGACGAGCAGTAGCACTGAGCGCTGCTCCTCGGGCAGGGCGTCGAGTCCGGTGAGCACGTCGCGTGCCCCCATAACGGCCTCGGGGTCGGCACCCGGATCGGGCACCTGCTCCAAAGCCTCAGCGCCGACATCGATGCCGCGCCGGCCCCGGCGTCGAACAGTGCCGAGGAACAGGTTGCGCTCGATCGTGAACAGCCAGGCTCGCAGGTCGCCGTCGCGGCGACGTCCGGACCAGCCGGACAACGCCCGCTCCAGGGTGTCCTGGACGAGGTCATCCGCCGCTTCGCGGTCCCGCAACAGTGCGACTGCGTAGCGCCGCAACGCTGGGATCTGCGGTTCGATGAGGGCGGCGATCTCGTCCACGAGGCTTTACCGATCAGGGCTTGGCGATGTGCCACGCGTCGTTGAGGAATCCGTCGCCGGTGATGTCGCCGGGCTTCGTATCCTTGGCGAAGGTGTAGAGCGGCTTGCCCTTGTAGGCCCACTGCATCGTCCCGTCGTCCCGCGTCACCATCGTCCAGTCGCCACTAGCAGCCGAGCCGGAGGCGGCCATCAGTGCCGGCCAGTTGGCGGCGCAGGGGCCGTTGCACATCGACTTGCCGCCCATGTCCTTGTCGAAGGTGTAGAGGGTCATGCTCTTGGAATCGACGAGCGCCGGCCCCTTGGCAGTCTCGGCCGTCATCGCAGGCGCAGCGGCCTGGGCGGCGACGGCGGAGAAGGCGAAGGCCGCAAAGGCAGCGCGGATCAGCATGGTGTGCATGAGTGAGGTCTCCGGCGGTCGACCATGACCGCATCGGGAGAGATGCCGAACGGGCGCGTCTATTCCACTGACACACGAAAAAGATTGGTGACGTCAGCGTGACCGCCGACTCGTCCTCAACCACGGCATACGGCCGTCACCCAGGAGCAGTCAGAGGAATGATGCGGCGGCGTCACCACTCTGAAAGGCGGAGATCCGAGATCATGCCCTCGCACGGCGAGATCGACTGCAACGTCTGCTTTCAAGAGATACGTTGGCTTGCTCTTACGGCGTAGTTGGGTCGCAGACGGAATTTCCGCTTACGGGCGGTCGGTCAACTTCCACATCCCACCCAATCGGGATATTCGTCCTAACCGTATAGCTGTCCGGTATTCGATCGTATTCACGACATTCTCAATGTGCCGGGTCGGAGCCACCCCAGAGCGCCCCGTTTCTGTCGGAAAAATATGACCGGTTTTCTATTGCGGATTAAACGCGTCTGAATCACTATCCCGACATGCTTGTTGGATACGCCCGCGTCTCGACCCTCGATCAGAACCTCGACCTGCAACGGGACGCGCTGACACGCGCCGGTTGCGACCGCCTGTTCGAGGAGAAAAAGAGCGGCAAAGCCGGGACCAGGCGCCCCGAGTTCGAGGCCGCTCTCACTTACCTACGACCGACCGATGTCCTCGTGGTCTGGAAGCTCGATCGCCTGGGCCGCTCGCTCGTCGAGATGATGCGGACCATCGACAGCCTCCGGAAGAAGGAGATCCACTTCCGCAGCCTGACCGAGCAGTTCGACAGCGACACCGCCCATGGACGGTTCGCCCTGCAGATGCACGGGGCTATGGCCGAGTACTTCCTCGACCTCAACCGCGAGCGCACCATGGAAGGGCTCAAGGCCGCCCTGGCGCGCGGACGCAAGGGTGGCCGGCCGAAGAAGCTCACGCCAGCCGACATCGAGGTCGGGCGTGCCCTGCTGCAATCAGGTACCATCTCGATCGCAGCCATCGCTAAGCGGCTCGGGGTCAGCCGGGACACCTTCTACAGCTATTTTCCACAGGCCCGGGCCCGCAGTCAGGCGGATGCGGTACGACAGGGATCGTCCTGATGCCGATCCGGCGCGAGCACCGCTTCTTCTACCCAATCGACTGGCCTCAGCTCTCGGCGACGATCCGCTTCCGCCGAGCCGGCGGCACTTGTGAGGGCTGTGGCCGGCCGCATGGACAGACGGTCTACCACCTCGGCGACGGACGATGGTGGGATGCCGGCATCGGTACTTGGCGTGATGGGCAGGGGCGAACGCTCCGAACCCTTCCGACCATCGAGGATCTTGGCGTCATCCGCGCAACGAAGGTCGTGCTGGCAGCAGCCCACCGCGATCACGACACCGCCAACAACGTGGGCACGAACCTCGCAGCCTTCTGCCAGCGCTGTCACATGAACCATGACCGCCCGGAACATCAGCGCAGGCGTTGGCGGACCCTGTTCCGGAGGAAGGCGATGGGAGACCTGTTCCACGGTCCATACGCCGGAGCTCATACTCGCGGACCTTGAAGGCCCTTAACATGTCCGAGCGTGAGCGAAGCAACTTCGGGCAGACCTACGCATCTGCATCGTCCGTATCGCATCCCTTACCGGCACCTAGGGCCTGCGCGAACAGCGAGCCGAGATATCCGTCGGCCCAATCATTCGGAAGGTCTGGCATGTAGCGGCTCGGGTGGCGGATCATGCCACAGACGAACCGGCCGTCCTCGTACTCCATGGCACGGCACGGTCCCTCGACAGGATGATCGGGGATGTATGTGCGCGCGATGCCGCACGGTTCGGTCGCGCAGCAGAAGCCGCAGCCGTTGCAGGGCGCGCTGTAAGCCGGCTTAATCGGGAACCGCCGACCCTGAGTTCCATCTATCAGGGGAATTTGGGTCATAGACTCTGCCTAATCTCAGAACATACAAAGAATGAGGATCTAGGGGTTTGGTGGGGTTTCAGGGGTTTGCGTGGGGCGAAGCTGCGAAAGTGTCGACCAGAGCCACGCTGCAAGTTTGGGTGAGGGGTCCTCGATGGACCCCTGACACCCTTCAAACCCCTTGCGACGCCCTTCGGTAGGCGGCGGCCGCCGCCTCCGCATCGGGAGAGCCCGTCATCGGCGCGTCGTCGACCCGCCGCAGGCTGTACTTGTTGCCGTTGCTCGGGTCGGTGCGGACTTCGAGACGCACGCCGTCGAAGACCCGACCGCAGACCCGCGTCAGCCACTTGCCCAGGCGCTTCGTCGAAATCGTCCGCCCTTCGCCGGCCTGGCGCACGAGGAGGTCCCGGAACTCCTCGTGGAGATAGACGCCGTCGCCCATCGGACCATCGAGGACGTTCGCCTGGGCGATGAGCTGGGCGCTGGTGTAACCGGCACTGAGGGTCAGCGTCTCACGCCAATGGGCGTAGAGCTGACGGATGGCCTGCGCCTCCGGATCCCCTTCCCGGGTCGCCTCCATGGTCGCGACGGGATCTGCCTGGCCGAGCCACACCAACGCGGACCGTACGGTATCCGACCACTGCTCGTAGGAGGCGAGCCGCGGCAGCTGATTGGGTCGGCCGGCGACCTGGTAAGCGCGCAGGATCGTCAGCGCTGCGGCGAGGAAGGTACCGCGGTCCTGCAGAACGAGGTCGACGGGCTTCTTCTGGAACTCGCGGATCTCCGGTCGCTCCACGCCCGCATCCAGCCGACAGAGCAGCGTGCGTCGCGTCATGTCGGCCACCAGGATCAGGTTGTTGCCCGTCGCGAAAACGGTGGCGCGGCTTTCGATCTCGACCGTCTCGCTCTTACCGAGCACCCGGACCCGCACGAGCGGTCGCTCCGTAATCTGGCACAAGGCGTCGCCGCCGAGCTCGCCGTTGACGTTGTCGATCGAGACGATCGGCATGCCGGCCATGAGCATGGCGCCGAGGCGCTTCTCCGTTTCCTCCTCGGTCCGGCCCGCCGCAATCACCGGGCAGCGGCGCCCAATGGCGAAGGCTGACGCGATGTCGACCAGGTACGACTTGCCCGTGCCCGGCGTATGGGCCCGGATAGCGTGCAAGGGCGACGCCATGAGGGCGGGACGCGACACCGTCGTCAGGATCCCCGAGAGTGCCACCGCCTGGTCCTCCGGCCCCACGAACGGGAACTCGGCCAGCAGCGTAAGGATGGTTTCGAGGGCTGCGAGCGCTTCGTCCCGGGTCGGGGCCTCGGGGATCGGCGGGAGCCGCAACCCCGGATCCTCGACGAGGTAGAGCCGGGTCTGCAGGTCGTATCCGGGCTGCGACAGGAGGCTGCCGTCCGGGCGCAGCGTCGGCGCGGTGATGATGCCTGCCACCGTCGGCAGGGGCCAGTCACCGACCCCCGACATCAGCATGGCCGCGACCTTCTCGGATGGGTCGATGCTCACCCAGGCCTTGCTGCGCAGGTCATAGCGCTCGAAGATCGTGTGACGCGCCAGGGTGTAGGTCAGCGCCGGAGAACAAACGTCCCTGAACTTGGCCGTCACCGTCTTGGCGCCGTCGGCCGCATCGACGACCTCCATGCTCGGGCGCACGAGCCGGTCGCCGCGGCGGTAGATCGGCACGTGGGCGGCGACCAGCGCCTTGGCGGCCGCGTCCGCGGCCAGGTCCAGCCGCCCCGCGCGCAACCGGATGGTGGGCACGTCCACGTCCGCCTCGCCCGGCAACACAGGCATCGGCACCTCGTTCCCGACCTCCAGATCGCCCGTAAGCTCAGACGCACCGATCTGGACGAAAGCCATGGACGACGCGCCCTCAGCCTTGGAGGATACGTCCCCAGGGCACTCGGCCGGGATGTGCTCGATCGTGAATTCCTTCACAGCCTTAGGCATCGTTGGCCCCCGTGTTGATCTTGATGAGGTCGTTGAGGTCGGTTCCAGGTTCGGACGGCACGACCAGATGGGCGCTCACGCCGAATCGGCGGTAGCGTGCGGCACAGGCCGCCGAGGCGCGCAGACCAGCCACGTCGTGGTCCACCGCGAACCAGATGGCCGCCAGCTCCGGCAGCACAGGGAAGGTTTCGACGCCTCCAGCTGCGATCAGGGACCAGGTCGAACGGACCGCCACCCCGGGCAGATGACGGATCGACAGCACGCTCTCGATGCCTTCGCCGATGGCCAGGGTGTTGCCCACGGCGTCTGCGGGCGTAAGCTTTATCGCGCCGCCCTTAATCGGCCCGCAGCTCATGCGGTCGGCGCCCTTCACCTCGACCTTGCGGCCCTCCCGGTCCAGGGCCGTCCGGTGGACCCCGAGAGGCTCGTCCGTGCCGACGTCGCGCACGAGCGCGACCATCGCGGGGACGCGCTCGCCGTTGAAGGGGCATGCGGGATGGTAGCGTAGCGTCGCACCGGCCGCTTCAGGCGGCAGCACGAGCCCGCGTTCCTCGACGAGATAGCGCTCGACCGCTGTCCTGTAGGGCGACCGGCTATCGTACCAGATCGAGAGGGCACGCCGCCGCCGCCCGGCCTCGTCGGCCTCGGCCTTCAGCCGCTTTGCCTCCTCGGCCGCCGCGTCGCGCGGCGATGGCCTCCAGGTTCCACGACCGGCGCCGAGGGGCGCCGATGGCAGGCCGAGCCGGTCGAGGACGTAGGCCTTCGAGCCCATGTGGTCGCCGGTGGCCCAGTCGTGGACCAGGATGCCGCCCCAAAGGTTCGGAGCGAGCGAGATCGTGAGCGACCGGCTCGTAGCGGAACGCCCCGGCCCGGGCGCGCGAACCTGACCCGCGACGATAGTACCGCCGAGGAGATGGGCGATGAGGCGCAGGTTCATCGCATCGCCTCACAGAACGGACCGTTGGGGTCGAGCCCGATCAGCTTGCCGGGGACGGCGCTCGCGATTGCCGAGAGCCAGGCGATCTCCTGTTCCGGGCTCGTCTCGATGATGAGGGCGGATCCCCCCATCATCGCCTCGGCCGCGGCGTCGACGTACGCATGAGCGAGCGGTGCACCGGACAGGATCGTGATCGTGTCCACGTTCCGCGCGAGCCACGTGACGGAAGCGGTGTCGAAACCGTCCGGCCCGCTCGTGCTCTCCTCGGTGTCGTCCTCGATGATGACGACCGAGCCCGTGTCGGACGGGGGCGGGTCGAAGGCCAGGGTGTTCTGGCCGAGCAGCAGGACGCTGCAGCCGGCGCGCAGCGCCGACCAGACCGGCCGCATGTGTGCTCCGGTCCCCTGGCGGATGCGTCGCAGCTCAGTCGCGTCGATCAGGGTGTGGATCGTATTCTTCACGCCTGACCTCCCTCGTTGCCGTTGGACGGCGAGGGGGCGGGAGCGTCGGTTGCGACCGGTTCCTGCATGTGGGCGGCCGCGTAGGCGGCGATGTCCGCCGCGCGGTACACGATCCTTCGGCCGTACCGGAAAGCTCGGGGACCGAAGCCGGCGGCGCGCGCCTTGTTGAGGTAGGAGACCGAGACGCCGAGACGGCGGGCCGCCTGCTTGGTCTTCAGGGTCACTTCCCCGGTCGGGGGCATCCTCGTCGTCATCGTGAGCTCCTGTGCTTCCGGGGGCTCGGATGGCCGCCGGATGCACAGGAGGAAGCGGGAAACGTCGAACTACATGAACCTTCCTAGCTTCGACGTTTCTGGGGAGGTTCCGGAAATTCGCTTAACTCACTGCAAGATCATGCGGTTTTGCGCCGCTTAACGGCGCCTGCGCGTGCTTGTCGACGCGCTTTGGGAGCTACCGCCTCGGCCTTGGGTTCGACCGGTTTGCCGGAGATGTAGCCGCCCGTGTCGTCCTCCGGATGGCGGATCAAAGCCGCTACGTACGACTTGCGCTGTTCGAGACGGTTCAGGTCCTTGGGCATGTACTTCGCCCAAAGGCGCTCGATCTCCGCCAGCACCTTCACCTTCGGGAAGCGTGCACCAATCTCGTCGCGGCCGTTGACCAGACCGAGATTGTTGGAGACCACCATCGCGAGTTCGATGGAGGGGCTGAACAGGTGCTTCGGGTCCTTGGGTCGCACGAAGCGCAGGATCTGCGCCCAGCCGTCCCGGATCGCGTCGGCGCTCATGTACACGTGACCGACGGCGACGCGACCTTCGAGCGGCACAGATACCAGGACGTCCTGGGTCAATGCCACCTCCGCCTTCGGCGTGCGCCAGAACCCGGGCGGCACTGACGTGGTGGTCCCGTCCTCCTCGATCACGATCGCCGCAACGATCTCGTCGGCCAACGCCTGCTTCAGCGCCAGGCCCGCGGACGCGGCCATCGCCGAAGGGCAGACCAGCGCGAACCGTCCCTCGATCTTGGAAGGCTGCAGGGACCGAAGACCGACCTTGTTGAGGCCGTCCCGCACGCGGTTGGGGTGGAGACAGGTCTTGTAGGGCGGCCGCAGCATCACGTTGACATCGACGACGTCGCGGGCGGGGTATCCCGACCCGAGCTGCTTGTAGAACGACCGGCCATCCTTTGACGTGAGGAAGATCCGCACGCCGTTGGCGGAGACGAGGTCGTCGGGCCGGTACTGGGCTGTGAGGATCTCGACCTTCGTGGCCGTCAGCTCGAAACGCTCGGCGGTGTCGTGCTCCTCGGGATCCTCGTCGGGGATCTCGGGGCTCAGCATCGCGAAGGGCGGCCGCTCCCTCTTGAGGAAGGAAGGGAGGTCGGTCTTGGCACCCGTCCGCTGGGTCTCCGCGGCCAGGATCTGGCCGATCAGGTAGACCGCCGCGATGCTGACGGGGATGTGGTTGGGCGGGGGCAGCAGGTCCATGGGCGCTCCTTGTGATGTCCGTGGCAGCGGGGGGTAGATGGTTCCGCGTGGGTTGATCTCGTCTTCGTCTCGGTAGGGCGACGATGGCTCGCTTAGGACGAGCGCTCGCGAGCCCGCAGACGAAGTTCGTCGCAAGTCTTCGAAGGATTGGGGTTAAGTCCGGGGTTTGTTGTGCGGTTTTTCGTTCCAGGACGTTCGTTCTTGGTCACTGGAAGGTTTCGAAGGGGTCCGTTCGTCTCCTGAGACGCGGGCGCTCACGACGCCCATGGCCCGGCATGCCGGATTCGTTTGGTCCTGGGAAGCACCAGGGCCACGCGGGCGATCCGGGCTTCCACCGCCGCCCCAGGCACGCTTCGAGGTCGCCTGCTTCTGGGATCCTTGGGGATGCGCCTGTCGCGCGGCGGAGGCAACGATCGGGGTCAGACCCGGCTTCGCCTTCGCGGGTCCGGCCTTGTGGAAATCGGCCAAAGGAAGCCGCGACCGCCCCACTTCGACACGGCTCAAATCGCGAAAATCTCCGAAACATCAGTGGTTTGTAAAAGCCGACCCGAAACCTTCGAGAAAACGCCGATGCTCGGTCGGTTCATCTAAGCCGGCCGTTCCCGCCTGATCCCCTCGTCCCAGGGCCACCCCGGCCATCAGGACGACAGGAGATCACCATGATGCTGCCCGTCACCCCAAGAGAGGCCGCCCGGCTGGTCAACCGGAGCGCTCCTCACATGAAGCCCGTCTTCCAGGCGATGCAGGACTGTTCCTGTGGCGTAATGCTGCTCGACCAGGATCGCTGCCCCTTCGTCCGACCGCCCATGCCCGTGTTCATCGCCATCATCGGCGACGACACCGACAAGGCTCTCGGTCCCGCTGGGTTCCACGCCGCCTCGGTGGCCGACCTCGCACGATCCGTCTGCGAGATCGCGGTCATCTCCTGCGAGCCGCTGGAGCGTGTCTACGGCCGATCCGCACTGCTCGCCCGGTGGGGGGCCTCGTCCCTCATCGTCGAGACCCGCCCCGAACAGGAAGCGAACTGGACGGGGTTCTTCGGGCTGGTCGCTCGGGGCAAGCCGCTCACCATCGCCACCGTGCGTCCGCCGGGTAGGCCGTGATGGACCTCTACCGCGTCGCCGAGCTCCTCGCAGGCGTGGCGGTCGCCGGCCAGGTGCGGTCCCCTGCGCTGGGGGTACACGGCAGGGGACCGCTCCCTCATCATCTCGCCCGCCCCTTGGCTCTGGGGCGGGCTCCACGTGACGCTTCGGACGAGCAACGACATTCAGGCGGCCAAGGACTATGTCCTGCTCGCCCTCGGGATCCCGCTCGCCCCGCTGAGGCGCCCGCCTCAGCTGCAGCCGGAGGCTGCGTGCGCATCCCGGAGCCACCACCCTTGGGCCGGTTGGAAACGCCTCCGATCAATGACCACGCTGAAGGAGGCGATGATGCCGCCCAGTATAGCGGTCCGCCATATTATCGAGCGTGGCGGCCCTGATGTCCTTTTGGACTCGATGCTCGGCACGGCGATCGGCGCGGCTGAAGCCCTGACCATTGGGATCCGACCGGATCCTAGGGCCGATGCTGCCGCAGCCGCCCGGATCGCGATGCGCATAGCCATCTCCGACGGGAAGGGCATCATCGTGCCCCCGCCGATGGCGGGAACCCTGTCGAGGATGCCGTCGGCCGTGCTGCGTCTCGACCTGACCGCCACTCCCCTGCACGCGGTCCGCGCCTACTTGCCCGGTACCGGCAAGTCCTTTCCCCGGCAATACTGAACTGCGGGGCGAGGGGTTTGACGGGTTTAAGGGGTCGCGCGCAGCACCTTCGCCGGAAGTGGCAAGGTCGATGTGGCTGCGATTTTCTGAGCACCGGCCTGGATGAACCCCTCAAACCCCGCAAACCCCTGGATTCCCTCTGGACGGAGCCGGGCAAACAACAACCGGCGAAGGAGCAGCGTCATGGGCGAGGTCGTGACCCTACTTGGGAATGAACCGGGATCGGCAGCGCCAAACCACGTCTACGGCTCCCGGGCCGGGATTGACGTCGGGCTAATCACAGTTCGGGAGGAGGGGCAGGCCGACTTTGCCGTAGCCCTCCTGGCGCCCGACACCTTCGGGATCCGGGTGCTCGCAAGGTTCGCGCAGACGCCGGCCGGGCGTGGACAGGCCGACGACACCGGAACGGCAGTGGCCGAGGCGCTGCACGCCTTCGCCTGGCACGAGGCGGTCGGGGGCCCGACCGCGTACATCTTGAGGGGCGGCACGATCCCAGGGCTTATGTAGCCAGGAAGTGTCTAGTGGTCTGAGTTAGAAGTTCGGTTGCAGATTTTGAGCTTGCACCTACGTGTGGGGGATGTCCGCACGGAGGTGACCGATGGCCCGTGGTTCCAAACCTGTTCCTCTCCACCTCACCGAGGACGAGCGAACGCGCCTGGCAGGGCTCGTCCGCCGCCGCAAAGTCGGCCAAGCCTTGGCTCAGCGCGCGCGGATCGTGCTGGCCTGCGCTGAGCCGGGATCGACCAACAGTGGTGTTGCCCGTGATCTCGGCGTCAGCCGGGCGAGCGTCACGACGTGGCGCGCCCGCTTCCTCGCCCATCGCCTCGACGGCCTCGTCGACCTGCCCCGCTCCGGTGCGCCACGTGCCGTCACGGACACGGCCATCGAAGGGATGGTCACCCTCACGCTGGAGAGCCAGCCGGAGAACGCCACCCACTGGTCGACCCGCGCCATGGCCCGGCGGGTCGGCATGAGCCAGAGCATGGTCTCGCGGGTCTGGCGTGCCTTCGGGCTGCAGCCGCACAAGGCCGACACCTTCAAGCTCTCGACCGATCCCGCCTTCGTCGACAAGGTCCGGGACGTGGTCGGCCTCTACATGGCCCCGCCGCATCGTGCCGTGGTGCTGTGCGTCGACGAGAAGCCGCAGATCCAAGCGCTGACGGGTACGGCCCCCGTGCTGCCGATGCGGCCCGGCCAGCCGGAGCGCCGAACTCACGATTATCGTCGCCAGGGTACGACCGATCTGTTCGCCGCCCTCGACGTCCAGGCCGGGACGGTGATCGGCCGCTGCACACGCCGGCATCGCTCGATTGAGTTCCGCGCCTTCCTCGATCAGATCGAGGCAGCCGTACCAAACGATCTCGACGTGCACCTCGTGCTCGACAACGTTGCCACCCACAAAACCAAGCTGATCCACGACTGGCTCGTAAAACGTCCGCGCTGGCACCTTCACTTCACGCCGACGTCCGCATCATGGCTCAACCTCGTCGAGGGCTGGTTTGCCCTTCTCACCCGTCGACGCCTGCAGCGTGGTGCCTTCCAACAGACCAGCGATCTCGAAGCTGCGATCCACGCCTACATCGCTCAGACCAACGCCGACCCGAAGCCCTTCATCTGGACCAAACCCGCTGATGCGATCCTCGCCAGCGTCGGACGTTTCTGTCAGAGAACTTCCAACTCAGACCACTAGCAGATATTGGTCTGAAGAGCGTGACTGCGGGCTAAATCCGCGTAGCCACGCGTGCTGCCGTTCGGATGTCTTCGATGCGCACGCCGAGAGCGTTTAGGGTCTGGCGCATGTCGTTGAACACGGGCGCTGCGCCCTGGGGATCGGAGATGGTCAGCAGCGCGGTGAATGGAACGCCATCCTCGGGCATCTGCTCGCCGGCGCGCGTCACATAGCTGACGAACATGCGCCAGCTCGAAGACTTGCCGACACCCCGAGGCATCGTCTTGGCAAAGGCCTTGACAGGGCTCCACTTGAGACCGTGCTCGATCCGCTCGGCTTCGAAGGCAGCGCCCTCGTTGTTCTTCGGCAGGTACACAGGGTCAAGTCGGCCCTTCCAGCGTGGTTTCCCCTCAGCGTCGAAATCCTCTTGTTGCAGCGATGCATCGACATTCACCCGGACGAATTCTGAGCCAAAGCGCGTATCGAGAGGTGGCGTCGAAACGAGTGTGAGCTTCGCGCTGCCTCGGCATTTCCCTTCTGGGGTGACAAGCGAGGGGGGCCACGCAAACTGGAACTCGATCTGTTGGTTGGGGCGGATGCGCGAGGCGAAGACCAGAGTAATCTGATGATCGTTCCCTTCGAGGATCTCGCGGGCAGACGGCGGCATCCCGAAGCCAGCGAGATCGCGTGCGACTGCTGCTAGGCTTTTGCCCGCAAGTACCCCGGGCAGGCGGGCGTGGTGCAGCAAGAGGCCAATCAGCGTCTCTCGTGAAACCTCACCCTCAATGCTGTGGTCGAGCACGGCGGCAGTTTTGGCTCCCAGGGGTGATGCATAGCTCGTTCCGCAACCGTCACAGACATCGCCGTTGGGTTTCACGGACGAAAGGCCATGACCGAGTGGGCTTTGCGGTGAGCCGGAGCCACCAATATGGGCGAGATCCGGCTTGACCCCCGCACGCAAGCCTGGCCCGCGGCGTGAGTAGCGCGCGGGTGCATGCGGCACGACGTTCGAGAGCCCCGGCGGATTCAATGCCGCGACAGATACGTTCCGGACGCTCTCGGCAGGCATCAGCATGCCGTCGTTGCGTGCCGAGGCGAGAGCGACGAGCGCTTGCGTCTCATCCTGATGCCATTCCGGTCGTAGGGATTGAGGAGCTGTATTGCCGGCCGAGATGAAGAAAATGGCGTTGTGAGCGTCCGCAAGGTCATCGAGCCGTTTGGCGTAGCCGCTGTACCGGTCAGGCTCAGCAGGGTGCTGAATGTTCAAACTCATGTTGAACACTCGCACATCGTGGCGCGCCTTTGCGTCGGCTACAGCGTAGCCGATCTCATCGAAGAACTGCGGAAGCCCGTCGGGATAGTAGCTGGTGAAGGCAGCTGGATTGTCCTCCGTCGGGAACACCGCGATGTCGACGAGTTCGGCACCGTCTGGCTCCGGGCAGATCTCAGGACCATTCAATGTGTCACCTCCGACCGCCAGGCCGCCGATGAAGGTGCCGTGGTCCGCATCGATATCGACGTCGTTCAGAATGTCCCAGCGGTCGATCACCCAATCGGACAGCGACGCCCCAATCCCGCCGTCGATGATGCCGAGCTTCGGGTAGGTGCGGCTCGTACTCCGCTGCGGAAGAGACGCCTGCTGAGAACCAGAGTGACCGACGCCCGCTGAAGAACGGGCGGAAAGGCGTCCTCCGACGGTTGTGCGGGTCACAATGGGCGGCAGTTCGACCCGACGCACCAGAGGATGGTGATCAAGGAACGAGAGTAGGCGACGATGGCGCTTCAGATCCGCGTCGAAGGGGGCCAACTCACGGGTTCGCTTACGGTCTGCGGATGGCGAGATCGTGAGCTGCACCATCGGCGGCTCGGCAGAGCGTGCTAGGCGCAGGGCCAGTTGAGGCTGGTCCTTCTCTCCAGTCTGGAGGCGCTGAACGGCCAGCCCCTGCCCGATGGCGGCCAGCCCATCAAGGAAGCTGGCATAGAGCCGCTGCCGGTCTGCCCCCACAGCATCCCAGCGGCCTCGCGCCGGAGGGACCTCGAACATCTCCACCTGGTAGCTGCTGCCGGTCATCGGGTTGGCCAGCCAGTTCAGGGCCTCCTCGACGGAGAACTTCCGCCGGTCGTTCGGTCCGTAAAGCTCGATCCGATCGATAGCCCCAGCTTCGCTCTTCGCAGCCGAGGGGTTAGGTATCTCGCGCCCCGAGTTTTCGTCGACCTTGAGGCGCGTGGTCTCCTCAGCCTTGGCGATCTCACGCGCGACGGCGCTCAAGACGGCCGGCTGGGCCTCGAAGTACATCTCACCGATATCGCCGCCGCCCACCAGGGGGATGCGGTCGGGATGGAAGATCGCGCGAAGCGGCCGATGGCTCTTGGCCCAGGCCTCGCGTCTCAGGAAGACCTTGATGAAGCCGATGTTGCCGTTTGGTTGGGCGGCCAGTACCTCGCCAACCGCGCTCAACTGATTGATCAGCGACTGTTTATGGGCGCGGAACACAGCGTCGCGGCCGGCAAAGAAATCCTTCTTCGGGCCACCACCGCCCACGTCGCGGCTCTCGTCGAAATTGTCGGTGTTCAGGATGATCTGGATCGGGCCGACCATGGTAGAGACCTTCCAGCGGTCCGGAAGGTGTACCGGCCGCCACAGTGCAACGATTTCATCATATCGTGCACCACATTAGGTTTACAACGCAACGATTTTGTGTGAAAGAACATTCGTAGAACGTACCTGCGCAACGGTGCCGCAATTTGGAACACTTTCCGATCATCCAGGCCTTGTGCCGGGCTGCGCTTTCGCAGCCAACGCCTGCAATTCGCAAGCAAGTCGAAAGGCTCCGAGACGCCGTTTCGCGGGACGGCGATACAAAATCTTCGGGTGTTCTTTCCGGCTTGCTCACGGCCGCCGAGCGTACTGTCGAGCTTAGCCCAAGCCGGATCGCTCAGTCGCGAGCTCAAGTCCCGGGAGAAACGCTGACGCGCAATACACCTGTCCCGGTTGACCGCGAAACGGCCGCTGCGCTGGCGGAGATTGTGTTTCCTCCAGAAGTAAGTTCTCAGCCTCCAATCTTCGACGAAGCAATCGAGGTTGCTGTTCAGTCCATTATAGAAGAATGGAATAATCTTTCCGTTCTGGAAGAAAATGGAATGCAGCCATCGAGGAGCTGTCTGATCTATGGGGCCCCAGGCACAGGAAAGACACGCCTGGCTATGTGGATAGCATCCCAGACAGACCTTCCAGTCATCCTTGTAAGAATTGATGGTTTGATTTCGTCGTTTCTTGGGACCACAGCGAGGAACATAGGAAATCTTTTTGCTTTTGCGAACAAGTATCGGTGCGTACTTCTACTTGACGAGTTTGATGCGGTAGCAAAACTGCGAGATGATCCTCAAGAAGTTGGCGAAATCAAACGGGTCGTCAATGCATTGCTGCAGAACCTCGACTCGCGACGGGACGTGGGCATCACGATCGGCATTACTAATCATCCGAGACTGCTTGATCCTGCTGTCTGGCGCCGCTTTGAAGTTCAGCTAGAGATACCTCGGCCAAAATTTGATGTTCGTGTACAAATTGCAAATAATTTTATAGCTCCATTCAAGGTGCCCGAAGCCCATTTAAAGCTGATAGCTTGGTTTACAGAAGGAGCCACTGGTGCTGAAATCGAATCAATAATTCGGACTTATAAACGATCACTGCTCTCGAAGGCAGATGAGCCTATCAAATTACTTGATACAATCAGAAAATTCGCCACGCTCAATAGTGCACGCCTTGATCCCAAGCGGCGCGAGTTGTTATTTTCTGATGCGGCACAACTATTTAGGATAATGCATCAAGATGAGCAGCTATGCCTTTCCTATGAAGAAATTGGCGGCATCGCCGGAAAGGACAAGTCGACGATCAGTCGGACAGTCGGCAAGAAATCTGAGTAGTATTTTGGCTCGACGAGGGTTTATGCCTCACCCGTAGGGTTCCCTGAGCAGGTCGCCCGCGCCCGGCACCGGAACAGGGGGAACCACTGGCGCCGTTTATGTTTGGGCCGGCCATGGTTCATGTGGCATGCCTCGCCAGAAGGCTGCGAAGTTGACTGGCACAAGGGACGGGCGGGAACCGGACAGGTAGGGCGGGGCCCCGGCACGCAGAGCCCCGCCCGTTCCGCTCCGTCAGACCGGCGTCACCGGGAGCCATCCCTTCAGCCTGCGGACGATCCGGCACAGGAGGTCCGCCTCCGTTCCCATCCATCCGGTGCAGGGGGCCGCGTCGGGCCCGTAGGCGACGAACCAGAAGTGGCCGCCGCCGAGGTGGTAGAGGCGGCCAAGCGGATGGAGCCACCCGTCCGGGTCCTCCGTCTGCCAGTCGCGGTCTCCGTTGTTGAGGCGCAGGCTGACGATGATGTGGCCGTGCGCGTCCTTGGGTAGTGCTGTAGTTGCCATGGGAGCTCCTTTTGTTTTGGCTACTATATACAGTATACCCACCCCTGAGCCCGGCCAGTATATTTACCTGCTACTTGCGGCGACATTCGCCCTGACACCATGAAGACGCCAGCCAAGCTCTCCTGTCCTGCCCGTACGGCCTCTTGATCGGGGGTCGTAGGCCGGCCGACGCTGATCCCCGCAACGGCTGCGCCGTCGTCCACTGCCGTTCCCGCCTTCGGTGCGCGTCGCGCCGGCCGGCCCCCAGGCCCCCACGAGGCCGCACCGGGCGGCTCGACGGGAGAGCACCATGGCCTTCGACGTCCACCAGGCGGTTACGGATCGGATCATCGCAGCGCTGGAGAACGACGCCTCCGAAACCTGGACCTGTCCCTGGCACCGAACCGGGGGCGCCCTGCCCCGCAACGCCGTCACCGGTAAGGCGTATCGCGGGATCAACGTCCTCTCTCTCTGGGTCGGAGCGCAGGCAGCCGGGTACACCGACGATCGCTGGGCCACGTACAAGCAATGGGCCGAGATGGGAGCCCAGGTCCGGAAGGGCGAGCGCAGCACCCTCGTGGTCTTCTTCAAGGACCTGTCACCTGGCGAGGCCGATGCGGATGAGCGCCCGCGCTTCGTGGCGCGCGGGTCCTACGCCTTCAACGCGGCTCAGGTCGACGGCGCCCCTGGGCTCGATGGTTCGGAGCCGGCGAGCGCTTGGCACCTGCCGGAGAGCTTCGACCGCTTCGTCGCCGACACGGGCGCGGAGGTGTTGCACGGTGGGGATGCCGCCTTCTACCAGCCGACCGCCGACCGAATCGTGATGCCCCCACGGGAGCGCTTCCACACCGCCCATGGCTACGCGTCGACGATGTGCCACGAGTTGACGCACTGGACCGGCGCACCGACCCGCCTCGCGCGGGATCTGTCTGGACGATTCCGGTCTCAGAGCTACGCCGCCGAGGAGCTCGTCGCCGAACTCGGGGCCGCCTTCCTGATGGCTGAGATGGGCCTCGCGCCCGAGCCGCACCCGACGCACGCCAGCTACATCGCCTCCTGGCTCAAGCTCCTGCGGGACGACAGCCGGGCCATTTTCACCGCGGCCGGCGCCGCATCGAAGGCAGCGCAGTACCTCGCGGACATGCGGGACTGACCCGAAGCAGCCGGGCCGTTCTACGGAGCGTCCCGGTACCGCCATGTGGTACCTAATTGCCGCGCCATTTGCAGTCTCGCCCAGGTAGCCGGCACCATGCCAGGGACCGCGCCTCTCGGCGACACCATTGGGCCCCTGGCCTCCGGAAACTTTCCGGACCTGAGGGTGCGAAACTTTCGCAGGCATTCGATCCAGGGAGGCGGTCACCAGGACGAGCTACGGAAGGGGTCTACAGAAAAGGCCTACGGAGAGGCGTACAGAAAGGGCTCACGGGAACCCGTTGTCGAACTGTTGACTTGTACGGGATATGCCGTACAGAGTTCGCCCACCCAAGGAGGGGTGTCCCGATGCTCGCTTACTGTGACGACGTGTGCGCACCAGCGCCTCGCTCCGAGCGCATGGAGCAGCGCACAACGGTCGAGGCGAAGACCCTGATCGAGCGCGCCGCCCGCGCTCTCGGTATCAACGCCTCGGAGTTCGTGACCGTCATGGCCACGCGCGCCGCCCGAGACACGCTTCAGTGCTACGAGCGCACCGCGCTCCAGCCCGAGGCGCACAAGGCTTTCATGGCCGCTTTCGATGCGACCGAGCCCACACCCGCGCTTCTCGACTTGATGAGCCTTCACGCCGAGGTTACTCAAGCCGCATGATCGATCGCGCCCTCCTGGGGCGCCTGCGGATAGAGCCGCTCGACCGGAAGAAACACGGTCGGGCGGCTTTCTCGTCTGGGGTGGCCCGGGTCGACAACTTCCTGCGGACGAATGCAGCCGGGCTCCAGGATACGGACTCGACGCGATGCGTCGTGGCCTGCCTCGACCCGGCAGTTGGTCAGGCCGAGGCCGAGATCGTCGGCTTCTACGCCCTGAACAACCACGCCATTGACACCGCGACCCTGCCGGAGCCCCTCCAGAAGAAGGTGGGGAAGTATCCGACCGTCCCTGCGGTCTACCTCTCAGTCGTGGGCGTGCACCAGGACTACCAGGGGAACGGCATCGGTAGCTTCCTCATGAGCCACGCGCTCCGACGTTGCGTCGCCATCGCCGACCTGTCCGGGTCCGCCTTCGTGGTGCTCGACGCCCTGAACGAGGACGCTGCCCGCCTGTACCGGCGCCTCGGGTTCGTCGACTTGCCAGGCCATGAGCCCCGCATGCTCATCAGCATGAAGGTGGTGCGGGCGGCGGTCACCCGGACCGCGCCACAGGCAGCCCGGAGCGCTTAACCGGCCGCTCGCGGCCTACGACCGAAGGATCAGTCATGGCCGAGGGAACGGACGAGGCGCCTCTGATGGAGGTCAGGATCCACACGGCGAGCCTTGGTCCGCTTTCCTGTCGCCGCGTCAAAGCGGGTGATTACGGGAAGGTGGCCAAACACCTCAGTGGCAGCCCCCTTCCAACGCAGCTCGACTATGCTCGCGCTCTCCTCTCTGAAACGGCGACGAAGGCAGATGGAACGTCGGTTCAGTATGCCGAGGCCTTGGCCGTGAGCGAGGACGAGCTAGAGCCCTTCGCCGATGGCGTCCTACGCATGCACAGCAGCCTGCGTGGCGACTGGACCCCAGGCCAACCGGCCATGCTGGCTTTGGCGGCAGGAATAGAGGGACGGTTGAAGTCGTTTTCTGTAGCTGGCGGCCTCGGCGGCCTGGCTGGAGCTGGCTCGATTGCCGCGATCCAGGAGCGCTTTCCAGGAGCGGCCTCGCGGTCTGCGGGCCTCTTTTCAGGCGGGGTGAAGGTCGGCACCGCGACGCCGATTGCCGAAGATTTGGCGGCTGTCACCGCTCGAATCCCGCGTCCCTCCGACACGGCACTTGAAATTGTTCAGGAGCGATTAGCCGCCTTCCGGGCCAAACTGTCGACGGACCGAGAGGCGGCCATGGTCTCGGTCTCTGCCCCCGGTGGGCCATGCTTCTTCGTTCAGAGCATCGAAGCCCTGAGCAAGGAGATGATCGCGCTGAAGGGCTCCGACGACGACGGTGGCCCGGTCGAAGTCGTGCAGCACCATTCTCAGTGCAATATCATGTTGGTGCCCGTCAGGAAGGTGGCCGCCAAGGGTCCGCTCGGCTTCACCGGGCAGTAAGGGCGCGGCGCTTTCACGGGGGTGGCACCGCAGGCGGGGCCGAGACCCAGAGCAACAAGTTGCAGACCTTGCGACCGCTCTCCTCGCGGATCTGACCCGAGTCCCGACAGCGTACGACGGCCACGCGTGCGTCGTTCCAGCTCATCAGGTCCAGCCATAGCCGAGCGGTTTCAGGACCGTGCCGGAAGGCCGCGCGGAGGCCGTCCTCCGTCGCTGTGATGTTCGCCCGAGCGGATCGATCGCCGGCCCACCAACCGCCACCCATGCCAAGCGCGAGGGCACCGGCAACGCCGAGGCCTACCAAGGCTGCCGTGCGCCGGTCCAGGGCGCGCACTCGGTGCGTCAGGGCCCGCTCCGCCGTGTCGGCCAGGACGGTGGAGAGGCTGCGCACCGTCTCGGCCTCGGTCGCCTGGCATTCAGCCCGGAAGCGGCTGGCCTCGGCCTCGGCGGTCTCGCGTCCCTCCGCGAGGACGATGCGTAGGGTGTCCACCGTTTCGGCTGTGGCCGCCACGAGCATGTCGTGACGCTCGTCCAGGTGCTCGATACCCCCCGCCAACCCCTCGACGAGGGGCGAGAGCGGGTCCCCCGGCTGAAGTCCGCTCGCGCGCGCCGACTCCCGTAGCGCGTCGGCCGCGTCGGTGGATCGGGCCTCGGGCGAGGCGCGTCGCGGGATCGGCGCGGCGCCGCGGCTCACGGGAGCCAATCCGCGACCGGGGCGAAGCTCGCCTCCATCCGACGGAGCCAGATCACGACTTGCTGCGCCTTCCAGGGGCCGAGCGCCCGCCCACCCGGCTGCCCGTATCCCTGCGTCGCGAGGAGGAACGGCAAACTCCCCTCTTCCAGGTCAGGGGCGCATTCCAGGCGCGGCATCGAGACGAGCCTCGCGCCCCGACCGACCGTGGCCGCGAAAATGGGCATCGTCTGCACCGTCTCGCTGAACGCTGCATGGGCGCTGCGCCCCGGAGCGATTGTGCCTTCGTTCAGCACCAGGATCGTTTTCGGGCTAGCGAGCAAACCACCCGCCTCGACGCTCTGAAGGTATGCCGCGTCGTCGATCGACGGGCCCAGCAGGTGCACGGGCACAACATCGACGCCCAGGCTCGTGAGCCAGGACAGCAGGTCCATTTCGCGGGCCAGGGCCTTCATGGTCAGGTCCCCGCCGCCGAGATCCAGGATGGTGTCGTGTCGGCCGGCGATCTGCGCCTCCACGAGGCCGGCGATCCAGCCCCGCACATCCGCGTCGTCGGCCGAGGGCGGGCTCACGGCATCGGGGAAGTACCGCGCGAGGGTCTGATTGGTCCGGTCGCCGTCGGCGATGACAGGCGTGCGGCCGGCATTCATGGCGCGGTCGATCATCCAGCGCGACACGAGGGTCTTCCCGCGCGATCCACGTCCCATCGGCAGGATCAGCCTGGGCCGGCTCTCGGGCGCGAGCGAGCGCTCGGGCGAGGGCTCGGGCGAGGGTTCGTCGAGGCGAGCAGCTTTGGTCTTCGTCATGATGGGAAATCCTCGTCGGGAGCCGGGCGCATCGGTACCGGCTGGTGCTGGCGGACGGGTTGAGACGGCAGGGGCACCCGGCTGGCCCCCATGCCGGCGAGGACGGCCGCGATGCGCTCGGTAGCCTCGTCCACGCCGTTGATCGAGGGGGCCGTCACGGGCGAAGCCGGGGGAGGCGCGGTGCGTGTGCTTGGCGGTGGCGGCGCGACCTGGCGCACGCCACGGACCAGCTCACCCGGGCGGGGTGCCGTACGCGCCTCAGCCTGACGCGCGGCCGCCACCGCCGTCCGGACCCGCCGCCATGTCCTCGACGCCGTGTCCCGGGTTAGACGCCGGCCATGGTCATCCGTGAGCCCGAGAGAGCCGAAAACAACGAGGGCCGCCGCCCACTCAATCCGGCCGGTACCGAGTTCGTGCACCAGCTCGTCGTGGTGGCGCGCCATCCACGGGCTGAGCCTCCGATCACCGGCTCGGGCCCGCGCGAAGGCGGAGGCAATTCCTGGATCCCGACGCGGCATCAGCGTTCGAGCCCCGACCGGAGGAGCAGGGCGGCACGGGGAGCCGGGTGGAGCCTCACGTGGAGAGGACCGGGACGTGTCGAAGGCCTTGTGGTCCCTACAGACCAAGGCACCCAAGGTGGGATGGAGGTACAATGCGAATCGTTGCCCGGCGCGCAGGCCGGGACAGGGGTTCGGGGGTCGGAACAGTGGCGGAGCGGGAAGCCTTCGGAGCGTTGGTGGCGGAGATGGCTGACCTTCGTGTGGAAGTCGCCGCGCTGGGCGCCGGCATGGGGCAGATGCTCGCGGGCCAGCAGGCGCAGACCGCCCTCCTCGACGCGCTCCTCGCCGCCGTGACCGACCTCGGCGCGGAAGGTGGCGGGGACGGTCTCGCCGAGGCACTGGGCCGGATCGCGGATAGCCTCGACGCCCAGGGCGACAGCCTGGACGGCATGCGGGCTGGCCTCGACGCGATCCCCGGCGCGGTGGCCGCTGCCGTCCATGCTGGTCGGTAGGAGGCGCAGTTGCTGACATACCGCGTCGGGAGCGCCGGGGGCCTGAGCGGGGCCCGCGCCATGGCGGCCCATCTCCTCGAAGCCACCCTTCCGCCTGAGATGGCCCAGGTTGCCGCTTACTATGCCCGTTCGCCCGGTGCCGCATCGGCGGGGCCCGAGGCCTTCACCGCGACCGTCCCTCGCATCCGCGAGGACCTCGACCCGCGCCTCGCCGCTCTGTTGAAGCTCGACCCGCATCAGGTTTTGGATGCCGATGCGATCGCGCATCTCCTCGCTGGCCGACGTGCCGATGGCGAGCCGGTCGATGGACGCGCGCAGCGGGAAGCGACCCCCTCCCTGTCGGCCGAGACGGGGCTCGCCGCCGACCGCCTGCCGACCGCCGAGGAAGTCGCGCAGGTCCTCGCCGGCCGACATGCCGGGACGGGCGGCCCCCTGCCAGCGGAGCGCGCCGCAGGCCTGCGGACCCGGCTGCTCCGGCTCCTCGGCGCCGGTGACGCCGAGCCGGACGCCGATGTCGTGGCGGCGGTCGCCCAGGGTCGCCGCGCCGATGGCGGGCCCCTGCGCCCCACTGCCATCCTCGACGGGCTGACCGCCAGCAAGGCTCCGGTTCGGTTCGTCGACCTGTGCTTCTCGGCCGACAAGAGCTTCTCGATCGCGTGGGCCTTCGCCGAGACGGAAGCCGAACGCGCCCTCCTCCACGCCATCCATCGGGATGCCGTGGCGGCGACGATGCGCACCATTGAGGGGACGCTCGGCCGGGCCCGGCGGGGCAAGGGAGGACGGGGCGGATACGAACCGGGCCGCTTGGCCTGGCTCGCGTTCGACCACCTGACATCGCGGCCGACGACGGAGATCTCGACCCACGATCCTGAAACCGGCGAAGCCTACACGCACCTCGCGACGGTGCGCGTGGCGGGGACGCCGCAGGTGCACAGCCACGTCTGCTGCCTCGCGCACGTCCTCACGGATTCGGGCCACATCGGCACCGTCGACCTCGCCCAGCTCCACGGCCAGGTTCACGTATGGGGGGCCCTCTATCAGGCCCGCGTTGCCACTGGCCTGCGCCGGATCGGCATCGACGCGAGGCTCGACCCCAAGACGGGCGCCGCCCGCATCGTCGCAGTGCCCGAGCGCGTGCGCGCCGCATTCAGCAAGCGCACGAACCAGGGTGAAGCCGCCGCCAGGGCCTATGCCCAGGATCAGGGCCTCGACTGGGATAGCCTCGATGCCGGCCGGCGCATCGGCTTGCTCAAGCAGGGCGTCCAGGGCGACAGGCGCGCCGCGAAAACCGACGATTGCGGTGATCTCGACGCATGGCGCCGGGAGGCCCAGGCCCTCGGATGGCGGCCAGGCCCCCTGTCCAACTTGGACAAGCCCATTCCCCTCCCCGGCCCTGGCGAGCGGGCGGAGATCGCCCGCGCCGCAGCGGCACCTCTCCTCGCGGAGGCTTTCAGGGGCGAGGCCGTCGTCGACGAAAGCGCGGCCAGGATCGCGGCGGCGCGTGGCCTGGTGGCCGCCGGCATCGAGGACGCGGAGGAGATCGACGACGTGACCCGCGCTCTCCTCGCGGGCGGCATCGAGGAGGATGGTATCCACACCCCGGTCATCACGCGGGAGGTGCGGGGCCCGCGCGGCGCGACTGCTGTTCGGCTCACGACGCGTGCCCATCTCGACCGCGAGACGCGCCTCGTGGCATTGGCGCGCGCGGCCGCCGAGGACCGCTCCGCTGCCCTCACAGCCGAGGAAATCGACGCTGGTACCGCTGCCGCAGGTCTCGATCTCACCGGCGCGCATGGTCAGGCGCAGGCTCGGGCCATGTACGTCCTGGGGTCCGGCGGCCGCGTCTCCAGCCTTACGGGCTCTGCCGGATCCGGAAAAACCTATCTGTTGCGTGGCCTGCAGTTCGCCTGGGCCGCGAAGGGACGGACGGTATTCGGCACCGCCGTCGCATGGAGACAGGCGCAGGCACTGGCCGATGCAGGAATCCCCGAGGAGCGGTGTCTCGCCCTCGCTGCCCTCATGGCCCGCGTACGCGCTGGAACGCTGAAGCTCGACGCGAACAGCGTGGTGGTGATCGACGAAACGAGCCTCGCCTCCGCAAAGGATGCACTTGCCCTTCTGGAACTGCGCGAAGCGGTTGGATGCACGCTTCTCGCCATCGGGGATGAGCGCCAGGGCCGAAGCGTAGAGGCGGGTGGCGTTGTTGGTCTCCTCGGTCGTGCCCTCAATGGCGAGGTGGCGGAGGTGACGTCGACTGTCCGTCAACGCTCCGCCCAGGAACGTGAACTCGCCGGTCTCGCCCGGGCCGGCCGGGCGGCCGATGTGCTCGACGCCCTCCGTGACCAGGGAAGGGCCCGCCTCGCCCCCGGCACCCTGACCGAGGCCGCCGAGGCCGTCGCGGACCTGTGGCAGGAACGGGTCGTGGCAACCGGCGAGGGCGCCGTCCTGGTCGTTGCACCGACGCGCGAGGACTGCCGGACCATTAGCCTCGCCATCCGCCGACGAAAGCGCGTGGCAGGACGCATCGGCCCTGACATCGCGGTACTGGATGCCACCGACCAGGCCGGAGACCTCTACACCCTGCCCATCGCCGTCGGTGATCGCGTCAGGCTCTACAGCAAGACGCACGCACGCGGCGCCGGTCGCGGACAGCTTGGGGTCAACGGTTCGCTGGTGGAGATCTGCGCCGTCGAGGCTGCCGGCCTTGTCCTGCGCACTTCGAGCGGGCGAGAGGGACTCGTCCCATGGACCGCGCTGCGCGACCGCGAGACCGGCCGCATCAAGTTGGGTCCCGGCGAGTGCCAGAGCCTCTCGGCTGCCCAGGGAGCCACCGCCGAGGAATGCATCCTTGCAATGCCACGAGGTTCCGAAGGTGTCGGCGCCGGAGCTTTTTACGTAGGGCTGACACGCCACCGGGCGACGTCTTGGCTGGTACTCGGCGAAGCCGGTGAACGCCGCGCCGTGGCCGCGCGCAGAAGTATCGGCGACGCACGCCCGATCCGTGCGGCGGACTTGTGGAGCCATGCCGCCGCCACCTTCAGCCGGCGCCCAGCAAGCGAGGGGGCCCTCGACCTCCTCGACCGTGCCGCTGGCATCCGGCATGCGGCCGAAGACGGATTCCGACGCGGCCTCGCGCGCCTGGAGGCCAGGACCGCGCGTGGGCTGGCACCGACCGTTCTGTCTGGTCAGGGTCGCCGGCAGCGTCTCGCCCTCGCGTTGGAGCCCCTTGCGGCACGTCTGGCCGCTCGGGCGCAACTCCTCGTCCAGGTTTCCGCAAAGGTGGCCGCCCTCGGCCGCACTCTCGTCCATGCCGCAGACATTGAGCTCACCGAGCCGAAGAGCCAGCCTCGCCCCGGTGGGAGACGAACGCCAGCATCGGCGCCACGGCGGTGAAGCCGTAGCGTCGATCCCGTCCAGGGTTGGGTTGGAAGCGCCCACCCTGCCGGCCTTCAGCGGCGCACGCTCAGCATGGAGATCGGCACGCCCGCATCCACATCATTGTCGGCATCGCACCACCGGATCCGGGCCCTGTTGCCGGGGACGAGCCCGACATCGATCACAAGCGGGTCCGGCCTCGTCGGGAGGGCCGCGCCGGCGGGGCCATACGCCACCATGGCGCCGTAGGCCGTGATCCGCAGCCGGCGGAGCGAGAGCGCCGAGAGGCTGCCAGACATCAGCTTGTCGATGTCGTCGAGGACGTCGAGCAGGACCCACTCCTCGGGCTTCTGTTCGCCGGTGCTCTCGTCGACGCGACGCAGGATGGCGTGCTGCAGCTCCTCGGCGACCGGGGAGACCGGCACTGCCTTGAGCAGCGTGCGGACTTCCTCTTGGAGGAGCGTGTCGGTCTGACCGACGGGGATGAAAGCGCTCTCCAGGGCGGAGAACGCTGTCACGCCCGCGGAGTAGGCGGCGAACGTCTTCGGGTTGGGCGAGGCCTCCAGGGCCTTCAGGTGGGCGGTTGCGGCCTGGAAATCGGACCGCAGGAAGGGCGAGATGGGCATGGTGGGCCTCGGGGTGAAGCCGGGGTCGGCGACCGCGGTCCAGCAATGCTGCCACGATGAAAATCGGACCCTGGGCCGCGGGGCCAGAAATCGGACGCGCCTGCAAAAAAGTGGGATGGCCGGGAGCTTTCACGCTCCTGTGCAGCTGGAAAGTCGCACCGCGCGAGCCCGCACAGGCCATTCAATGGGCTGAAACCGGCCTTCGGAGACCCTGCTCGCGCGAATCGGGGGGTCCGCTACGGTTCGGGAGCCGTTTCCCGGTTCGCGCAGCTAACCGCCTTGGACGAGAAGGTGCGGTTCGTCCGACAGGGTGTCGGGGTTTAGAGCGATCCGGGTTCCGTCCCGTCTGGTGCTGTTCCGCCCGTTCTGGACAGCCGCCCCTTCCCTTGTTCGTCACCGACAAGCTTGCTGCCATCATTTTCTTTGGTTGTCGGTCAACGAGCGTCACATCGGCGGTTCAGCGTCGGTGCGAACCGCCATCAGTACCGAAACGGCTGTGCCGGGGCGGTGAACCTGCTTTCTCGGAAGCACTGCGAGGCTCCCGATAGCTTCGGTTTTCCCCAAAATTAACAGACCCGTATCCGTGGGATGAATTGATCTGCATCCTATCCTTTGCGGCTGGGAGCCCGCCTCGGTGCAATCATGCCGGGTTCCGCGCCGGCCGCGACGCATCCAGGATTGCCAGTCCCGATTGATGATGCGCACGAGGTTGGGCGAGTTCTTTCGACCCTGATGGCGGCGCTCCTCGACCGTCAGCAGTCCATCCCCCTCCGCGAGGCGGATGGCCCCCTGCGCCAGACGGCGGCAGACCCCGGCGCGCGCGGCGATGGCGTCGATGCATAGGCCACACACGTCTTTCGCCGAGACCTCGTCGGCCACGATGCGTAGGACAGCAATTTGACCCGTGGTGAAGCGCGTGGCCAGGGCCGGTGGCAACGGACTCGATGCGGCCAGTAGGCGGCGGCGGTCGCGTGAGGCACGGCGATCCGGGGTGACTTGGTTCCGGCGCGGAGGGAACAGACTCACGCGAGGCGAGGGGAGGCCAGGGATAGGCAAAGGCCTAATCCCATCACGGATCGCGTTGCGGCGACCGTGCAGCCGTTCGGCCAAAGTCTGGGCCTCTCCGTCACTCAAGGCGCCCGCACCGTGTCCTTGCCAGAGCTGGCGACCCAGTTCGTCCATCTGCGCGAACGTACGCGCGCCCTCGATCGCGGCCTGCATGGCGGCGTGAAGCATCGTCCTCGGTCCCTGCTTGGGCCGCGGCAAAGCAGGGGGAGCAGTCAGAGCTGTCCCCGTCAAAAGGCAAAGCGCCATCGTCTCGGGAGGCGATCCCGATTGACACCTGAGCGGTGTTATGATGTCTGGGGAATTGGAGTTGGGTCCCCCGGACCTCATCGATTTCGACGGCCTCACCCTTGCCGGGGTGGGGCCGTTGGCGTTTTGGGCTTAGGTCTTTCTCGCGGCGCTCATTCCTGATGGTGGTTGGCCCACGACTCGCTCCGAAGAGCGAGCGCAACCAGACATGCCATGTCGGCTGTCGCACAGGGTGAAGTCAACGCTTCGCGGTTGATGAAGCGCCTCGCTCCCGAGCCCGCAGCTTCGAAGACGGTTTGGAGTCGCCGCAGCCGTTCCTTCGCGGAAGCTCTTGCTAGGCAAGTCCGCGCGAGTCGATTTATGCGGCCTTCCCTCTGGAAGAGGTACGAATCAATGGAATGGAGCCAGTGTCAGTCCGGAAATCGCCTGATCGGATGCGGAAGTTCAGTAAAAGCAAGTAGCGCCCAGTGACTGAGCAAGGCTGACTCCATGAACAAGTGGGTCATGATTTCCAAAAAAACCTGTTAGCTTTCTAACAGGTTTCTAATGGGTTTCAGGAAGCTTTCCCGTTTGTACCTGCCGCTTCGTACGCGTCGAGGGCTCGTTCCAAGAGCTCGCCTAACACCAAGCGCTGCTCGTCGGCGAGCCGTGTAAACCTCTGGGCGGTCTCTTCCGTTACCTTGAGACTCAACTGCTTGTTACGGCCTGTGCGATAGCGTCGCTGTTCAACCTTAGGTGGTGCCGCTACCGTTTTCTCGCGCGGTGTTGGCTCACGGCTGGGAAAGCCTTGATCTTCGGATACAGCGCGGATGGCTTCCGAAGCGGGGTTTTCTTTCCGCGCTGACAAGGGCGTCGGCGCAAAGTCACCTAGGTCGAGTTTGCCAAGCGGATCGGTACGTCCAGGTTTAGGCTCGCTTGGCATTATGCAACCTGCTTAGTCTGGGCCCGGTCGTCACGCAGGCGTTGAACGATTTCTGCGGCGAATTCGGCGGCGTTGTTGATCGCTACTGCCATGTTGCTGATCCCCTTGCCTGCTAAGCCCTGCAGCGTGCCACCGTATGAGAACATCGCTCTATAAGCCTCCCGGTCGCAGAGGCGGGTCTTCAGGACAGGGATTGCACGCTCTTCGAAGCTCAGAAGAATGTGCTTGAGCGTATTCGGCATGATCGCTGGGTTCGTGCGCGTGACTAGTACGGTGTAGGGGATGTTCCGCCCTCCCCTTCTCTCTGTGCGTTTGATGAGGCCAATCTGGCGTGCTGCCTGTGAAGCATCGAACTGCGAGCCTTGAACTGGAATCACTACAAGGTCAGACATCGAAATTGCGTGGCTAACCATTAGACTTGCCACGCCCTCTAAGTCGACGATGACGAACGCGGCGGTGCTCGCGGCTTCGTCAATCTTGTCCATAATGGTTTCTTCCGTTGCACCCCCAACGATCCGAAGGGTTGGTGGAAGGCCCGGCAACTGGCTCCACTCCTGTACGAACTGATTAGGGTCAGCATCAATGATGGTGACGGTCGCACCTTGCTCGGCCAGCATGCTGCCGAGGATGCAAGCGGCCGTAGTTTTACCTGCGCCGCCCTTAGGCGATGAGAAGGTGATGACGGGCATGTGCTCCTCGCTGAAAGCTGTCTGGTTTCGGAAAGCCGTCGAAAAGCCCTTAGGTAATAGAAAGCTGCCAGCTTTCTCTTAACAGCCTGTTAAGCTAACCGCTATCGGAAGGAAATCAGAAAGCTGTCTGGAAGCCGTGAGGAAGCAGGAAGCCTCCAGAACCTTAATGGCTACCAGAAAGCTTTCTGGTTTTCGGAATGACGTTGACCTCTAGGGTGCCACGGGCGAGAGTAGAAAGCCGTCCGAGTTCTAACAGAAAGCCAAAAGCTTTCAGGAAGGCACTTAAAACTCTAGAGCAGCTTGTCCGAGCGTAATGCTGGAGTGGCCTAACACGAGCCGTGACATAGGAGCCTGACGGGGTGGACGGCCCTCGCTATGGCATCGCTGTGCCAGGATGAGGTCGTTGATCTCATCGACAGGAGGCGTCCATGGGACATGGTCAGCACCATCGGCCCAAATCTGGCGAAGTACGTCCTTCAGATCCACGGCATCGATCCGAGGGCAAGGTCCTCATGCGTCGGCTTGGACGACGCCTACATGGCCGGCTTGCTCAAGGGACAATTCGTTTCATGTGTTTGCCTCGGGATGTTTGGTACCAGCCTTGCCGGACTTCTTCTCCTCGAACAGACGCTCACATCCGGCCTTGGTCAGCGCGTCACGCTGCAGGTCGGGGTTCTGGTCGAGGTTCTGGTCGAGGGTGGAAACACGGGCATATCCAACGAGCATGTCGGCTTAGTGGATCAAGCGCGTTTATCTGGCAATAGAAATCCAGTCATATTTTCCCGACAAAAATAGGGCGGTTCGAGGCCGCTCGGACCTGATCCATCTCTAATGTCGTGAATACGATCG
>NZ_JAVTJA010000026.1:0-50642 GCF_031843785.1 Methylobacterium sp. WCS2018Hpa-22 | reverse complement strand
GGGTAAAAAGCCTGCCCGCCGCTCTCCCAAGCGGCCGGACAGCCCCAGCTTGGCGCCCTCTTTTCACACAGCCTCCACCCATCTCGGACACTCAGGACGGGTACCATCCGTCAGACTTCGACCACTCCATCAACGACATCCCGGAAAAACGCGGAAGCGCCGGCTCTATCCACCCGCCATCGTTGATCCGCGTCCTGATACGATACGGTTCGCCAGGACGTGTGCGTGAGAAAGGCCGGCGGCCGGTGCCATGGCGGCGGACGACGTGGAGGTCGTCGAGCGGCAGGAATGGAACCCGGCCGTCGTCACCGACCGGCGGAAGCGGTTCTTGTCGCTCCGGTACGCTGAAACGGCGACGCTGTGGCTGGGTACCATGGGGATCTGCATATCCCCATCGCGCCAGGGTCGCCCGAACCTTCCGAGGTCTAGTCGTCCCCATCGGATGTCAGACCGACCCACCCCCGTCCTGCCGCCTACGCGGCCGGGGACCGCCGTCGGGCGAGGCTCCGCATCCGCGCCACCGCCTCGGCGCGCCAGTTGCGCAGGAGCCGCCGCTTCACGCCGTTCCAGCCGATCGCCTGGACCGGCGAGACGGGATCGATCAGGGCGCTGAGCGCCCGCGAATAATCGAGCACGAGACCCGGCGTCCATGTCATCGCGCCCGCACCGTTGCGCAGGAGCGCGGCTGCCCAGAATTCCGGGCTCATCGCCGCCTGGGCGAGGGTGCGCCACGGCTTGCCGTTCCGGTTGAACGCGCCCTCGACGGCGGCGTCGAGGGCACAGGCCACCGTCGTCGAGCAGTTCCGCGCGACGAGGTTGTAGGTCGTGTCGCGACGATAGGCGGCCCAGAAGCGCCTCAGGCGCGCGCCGTCGATTCCGTGGAGGGTGACCGTCACGGTGGCCTCGCACCAATCGTCCGCCTCCTCGCGGTAACTCGGCAGGAAGCGGCCCGGCACGTCGTTTTCCGGGCCGGCGCGCAGGGTCGCGCGGAGATGGTCGGGCGAGCGGTCGATCTCCACGGCGGGGTAGTGGCTCACATAGAGCGCCCCCTCCTCGCCCGGCTCGCCGAGCTCCAGGGCGGCATGGCCGGTGGAGATGTGGCCGTGCCCGTTCACCGAGATGACGTAGCGGTGCACCAGGCGCTGCCGGACCGGGATCGACGCCGTTCCGGTCGGCGTCCAGACATGGACGGTCAGCGCTTCCGGGCCGGTCCCGGCCAAAGGCGGCTCAGGAACTAAGTGCGGCTCGGGAGCCAAGTTTTGTTCAGGCGCCACGGGAGGGCGCCGCAACCGCAGCCCGAGGATCGCCACCTTGATCCCACTCAGGATCAGGAAGGCGCCGATGCAGAACCCGACCGTGCCGGCGTACCAAGTGGGCCAGGGTTGCAGCGTGACGATGCCGAGGGCGACTCCCAACAGCCCGTGCGCCGCCGACAGGCGCCAGCCCGGAAAGCGCAGCACATTCGAGAGTGCGAAGCGCGACAGGCCATCGAACAGGAAGGCGGCCCCGAACAGCATGGCGAGCAGGAACGTGCTCGCGGGCGAGGCCAGCATCGTCAGCACCGCCACCACGAGGAGGAGCACCGCCTTGAGGAGGCGCAGCCGACGCGCGGCGCCGCTGGCGACGAGGCCGCGGACGAACGAGCCCACCGCCTCGAACACGAGGAGGAGACCGAACCAGCGGTCGGGAATGTGGAGGGCCCCGTCGAAGGCGTCGATCACGAGCGCGAGGCCGAACGCCGTCCAGACGAGCCCCGCCCCCGTCACGATGCCCCACCGCTTGTGAACCGCGTCGCGCCCGACCAGCAGCAGCCAGAGCGGGAGCGCCATCTGGCGCGAGGGAGCCTCGGAGGCGGCGAGGAGATCGTCGACGGGGTTGCCGCTTCCCTTGCGCAGGGCAAGGCTCAGCACCCCCTGTTCCTTCGGGCTCAGCCGTTCCGGGCCGGTGGCGCCGTCGAGGCGGGACGCCTCCGTCGCGGAGCCGTCGTGGTATGGTTGAGGCCGTATGGTCACGGGTGATCGCCCCTCGGAACGCGACGTCTCCTACCCCCCAGAGGCCAGAACAAGGCAAAGGTTCGCTTAAGACCGCCGCATCGTCGCGGTGTTTTCTCAAATTGACCGCGTGTCCTCCGCCTGGCGGCGAGCCCTTGGCGCGGCCAAAGCGGAGGACCGGTGACTGAGCGATCGGATGAGGCTCATCGTTCTGAAAAGCCGATGGCGCCGTTTTCCCGGAGAGGCGGCCGCCGTCTTACGGCGTCGATCCCGTCGGCACACCCGTATGTAGAGCTCAACGCGTTTCGCGCAGCCACTTCCAGACGTGCTGCACCGTCCCCTGACCGCTGGTCTGCTGGACCACCCGACGCTCGCCCCGCCAGGCCTGGGGTGGCGCGCCGAAGCGGTTGCGGAAGCTGCGGCTGAGCTGCGAGGCACTGCTGAAGCCGAAGACCTCGGCCAGACGGGCAAGGGTGCGCGTCTCCATCGGATCGGCCAGCACGTCGCGCATGGCCTTCAGGCGCTCGCCTTGCACGAAGTGCATCACGCCCCCTTCCGGCTCGAACAGCCGGTAGAGCGTGGCCCGCGAGACCCGCATCTGTCCGGCGATGAAGGCGGGCGAGAGATCGGACCGGGACAGGTTTTCCTGCACGATCATTCTGGCCAGCGCCATCAGGCCGCCGTCGAGGTCGCGGCCTTCGAGCACGTCCTTGGCCCGCGAGGGATCGAGCAGGCGGCGCAGGAAGCCGACGAACTCGACGGCGAGAGCCGGGGCGTCGTCGAGGCGCGTGGTCGGCAAGCGGCGGTAGAGGTCCAGAATGCGGGCGGAGAGCAACCGGTTGCGGGCCGCATCGAAGAGCATCTCATGATCTTCCAGCGGCAACCCATGGAGGCGGGCGCAGGGGACGACGATGCCGGTCGTATCGGCGCGGTCGAGCATGCCATCGAGCAGGTGACGGCGGCCGATGAAGGTCACGGTGCCGGCCGAGGCCGCGATCGCTTTTCCCGCGACGGTGCCCTGAAATCGGCCGGACCGGTAGAGTTGGACGGTGTACTGGTCGGACCCGGCATCGACACGTCGGCGATCGCGCTGGAGCCGCTGGGTCGAGAGCAGGGTGCGATGAGCGACGAGGTCGTCGATCGGGTACGCGATGTTGGTGCCGAAAGGCAGGACGGCGGAGCGCGTCGTCGGACTGACCTCGTACATCGGCGCAAGGAGCGTGCGCCATCGCTCGAAGGCCTCTCCGGGTGGCAAGCCCGACGTCGTCAGGCAGAAGTACGGCAGGCCCGGTTCAGCCGTCGTGTCATCTGCACCCAACGAGCCAAATCCTTCGTCACCCGACCCGTCGAAGCAACGACGTTAGGCATGAAGTCCTTGATGAGGCAACCGAAATGCACGTCGGTGGTCCGTGGAGCGTAAAAGCGTCGCAACCCGGCCGGAGAACCGCTTCGGGCGACGCCGCATGTCGGCTTCTCCGGCAAGATCGGGTGGGAGTCGGACTATCCGCTTGCCGCCGAGCCGCCGACATCCTTTTGCCGCCCGAAGCGAATCTGTGATCAGGCCCTCGACATCAGAATTCGACCGAGGGAAACCGTGAGTCTGCGATCCCGGCCCGGGACTGTCCACGGCAAACCCGCCCTTCCCGTGAGATCGGACCTCTCGTCGGCGGGCCGGTTGTCGAGGCCGCCGGCTGCTGCCATGGTCGCGGAATGGCATATGCACCTCCCTCCCGTTACTCGCCGGCCGAGCTGATCGAACAATTGCGCGAAGCCGCCGAGGAGATCGCGCCCGAACTTCCCGGCATCCGGGCGGAGGAGACGCTGGAGGGCGAGGCCGCCCAGACCATCGAGGAGATGGCCGAGGCCCTGATGCGGATCGCGAACGGCGCGCCGCGCCCCCAGGACCTCGCCCGCGCCGCCCTGGAGGCCAAGGCTCCCCTGAAGCCGATCGGCCGCCCCAAGAGCACCGTCGTCAAGATGCAGAAGCCGACGCGCCGCTGATACCAAGCCTCACGGATCCTGACCTATAGGTCAGGATCAGTGAGATCCGGCAGACGACCGCCGCCGCGCTGTCGCGCGGGCAGACCTCGATGAGTCAAGCTCATCGAGGTCTGGTATGGCACGAGCCAAATCCCCGCGCGGCGCTGCCTCGCCTCAGGCCGCGGCGCTGGCGCCCGCAAAGCCCTCCACCTGCAAGATCTCGGCGGCGATGCCGGTGGAGGCCAGGTTCTTGCCCTTCGCCTCGATCTCGAAATCGGCCCAGGCGAGGTGCCGGGCCACGAGGGCGTTGAGCGCCCGATTGCCCATCAGGTGCGAATGGGCCGCGATGTCGCGCCAATTGTGCCCGGCTCCCACCAGGGCGGCGTAATCGGGCAGCGTGTCCGGGTCGTGCCCCTCCAGCAAAGCCTCGCGCGAGAGGCTGATATGGGCGATCGGGCGCACGCCGCGCCAGGAGTCGCGGATGCGGGCGATCCGCTCGTCATCGGGCTCGATATAGACGCCGCCGCTCTGGACCCAGTGGTGGTGCAGGTCGAGCACCACCGGAACGCGGTCGGCCAGGTCCAGCACCGTGTCGAGGCCGAAAGCGTTCTCGTCGTTCTCCACCGTCAGCAGGTCGCGCGCCGTCTGCGAGAGCTTGGGCAGGCTGGCGCGAAACCCGTCGATGCCGGGGTCGCGGGCGCCGACATGAATATTGATATGGGCGCCATGCGGGTGCCAGCCGGCGCCATACCCCATCATCGCCATCAACTCGGCATGGTATTCGAGTTCGGAGATGCCGTTGCGCTCGGCATTGGGGTTGCGCGAGGCGATGACGCAGAACGGCCCGGGATGGAAGCTGAGGCGGACGCCGCCCTCCCGCGCCCGCTCGCCGACCCGCGCGAGACCGGCCTCCACGAGGGCGACCATCTCGGGCTCGGCATAGATCGCCCGCGCCACCTCGTGGGTGTAGCCGGGCAGGACGTTGCTCGCCATGCGCAGCAGGCGCTCCAGGGGCGGCCGCGCCGCCACCCAGGCGATCTGCCGCTCCAGCGCCGCGAGGTTGTGCCGGGCGAGGCTCTCGAGCTTGGCCCGCCGCGCCGACGGCGCGAGCTTGTCGAGATGACTCATGGTGGTGTGAGACAGGTTCATGTGAAGCGTCGCCTCGCGGGCGGCCTTCAGCGTCTTGAAACTGGCGGGATCGTCGTCGAGCACGAAATTGCAGCAGAAACCGAGGCGGGGCGTGTCCATCATCATGGGGGGGATAACGGCGAGGCCCGGCTTTGGTGTCGCCGGTCCCGGCGGTTTCGGGATGTACCATGACCGAGCCGGTTTGATCGAATGTCTCAGCGGATGTGCATGCTGATGTCGGTCGTCCGCCAATGTCGATCGTCCGACCCGACCACCTCATCCTGAGGTGCCCTTCGCTTCGGCGAAGGGCCTCGAAGGAGCCCTCCAGATACCGAAGCGTTCCCTGGAGCCCTCCTTCGAGGCCGCTCCGCGGCACCTCAGGATGAGGTAAAGCTTTGGAAAATCACCTAAAAAGGGCTCTCAGTCCAGGCACATCGTGAAATACAGCTGCCTGGTCCGCTCCAGGGCCTGAAACCCCTCGGCGCGCGGGTTGAGGAGTTCCGGCCCCTCCGGGACGCGGCCGAAGAACGCGCTCGACGGATCGGCCACGAATCCGCGCTCGCCGATATAGAGCCCGTCCCGGTTCTTCACGTTGACCGAGCCGCAGATCCAGCCGCCCTCCGCCTTGCGCAACGCCGTCACCTTCGGGTCGAGCGCGCCGAAACGCTCTCCCACCATGCCGAGAATCGTCGCCGCCACGGCCTTGCCGATGACGGCGTCGGACCCGTCCTCGACCCGCTGCGCCCGCGCGGGGCCGGACAGGGCCGCCAGCAGCAGGAGCGCCCCCGCGACGAGACCGGGGCAGCCGGTCATCGGCCGTGGCCGAACCATGACGCGACGGCCCTCACCGCGCAGGGCCCGCTCCGCCGCCGCCAGCGGTCGCCGGTTTGGCATCGGCGATCAGGATGTCGAGGGATTGGCGCACGATCTCCAGGGCGCTCACGCCCTTGGTCGCGGCCTCTGCCTCGACCTTCGCCCGGTCGGCGGACGGCAACCCGTCGAAGATCGCCTGCGCGACCCCGACCGATGCATGCTTGTGATGTTCGCCCACGATCAGACCAGCCGGATGAGGGTGAGGCCGAAGCTCTCATTCGATACTAATAAGTATTTCATGAGAACACCCGGAGCCTGCACTCGGAAAAGATGCGCCCTCTTCTTCCTTACATTGCAGCCGAGATCAACTCGTTTCAGGGTGGAGGTTGGGGGGAGCTGTTTGCCCGTCAGCAGGGTGACGGAGGAACCTGTGGGTGGGCGTAACCGTGTGCGTGTTCTCCGCCCCTCGGGGCTGCGTTCGACCCGGAGCGGCAGCATTCCTTAGACCGTAGGACGGGTTCAGGCGTTCGTGAGCGTCCAGGGACGCATCGCCTCGGGGCCGATGATGTCGGGTGGCGGCTTGAAGTCACGGGCCGCGCCCCGCATTGCCTCGGGACGCCGTGGGAAGCCGCTCCGGCGGCGGTAATCTCGCCGGACCTTGTCAGACGGGGCAAGAGGTGCTTCCGAAAGGCTCCGCGCACAGATCACATCGACGGCTGTGACGCCGACGAGTGCCACAAGGGCGATCAACACGTTGTCCTTGCGCGAATTCTGCGGATCGAGCCCGGGCAGAACCGTAGCGATATCGAGGGCGTCTCCTGCGACGCGGGCCGACACCCAAGGGGTCGGATCATGCGAGCCCAGGATCCCGGCGCCCTGCACGAGTTCGCGCACACCGTAGGCTCGGATGACCGGAGCGGCGCGCGGCATTCCGAGCCAGCGAGCCAGGGCGTCGGCACACACCACTTCGGTCAGCCCAAGGCCGACCGAGAACCAACCCAACCCGCGGGCGAGTTCCCTGGTCCCGGGATCGGGTCTTCGACGCGGCTCCGAGACGAGATAGCTCGGCAGAGTCGAGCGCCCGGAAGCGCGGTTCTGGTCGCGGTGAGACATGCGGACGTCCTCCCTGCCGCAGTGGGGCCAAGCCAGCCCGTCCCGGCGAGACGGGCCGGGGACACAATCAGGGTCTGAGCACCACCTTGATGCAGTTGTCCTTCTTGTCACGGAAGGTCTTGTACATCTCCGGCCCTTGTTCGAGCTTGGCCCGGTGCGTGATGACGAAGGAGGGATCGATCTGCCCGTCGTCGATGCGCTTGACGAGGTCGTCCGTCCACCGGTTCACGTGGGTCTGGCCGGTGCGGATGGTCAGACCCTTGTTCATCAGGGCTCCCATCGGCATCTTGTCGACGAGTCCGCCATAGACGCCCGGAATCGAGAGGATTCCGGCGGGCCGACAGACGTAGATCATCTCGCGCAGCACTGCGGCGCGGTCGCTCTCCAGCATCACCGCCTGCTTCAGCCGGTCGTAGGCGTGTTCGAGGGCGCGGGGGGAATGCGCTTCCATGCCGACGGCATCGATGCACTTCTCCGGGCCCTTGCCGCTCGTCAGCTCGTTCAATCGTTCGACCGTGCTTTCCTGGCTATTGTCGATGGTGATCGCACCGCCGGCGCGCGCCATCTCGAGGCGCTCGGGTACGCTGTCGATACAGACTACCTGTCTGGCCCCGAGCAGAAGGGCGGAGCGCAGCGCCATCTGACCGACGGGGCCGGCACCCCAGATGGCAACCGTATCGGTCGGCTGGATATCGGCCTGCACCGCCGCTTGCCAGCCGGTGGGGAAGATATCACCGAGAAACAGCACCTGCTCGTCGCTGAGATTCTCGGGCACCTTGATGTGCGTCTTATCGGCGAACGGCACGCGGACGTATTCGGCTTGGCCGCCCTGGTAACCACCGGTGAGATGGGTGTACCCGAACAAGCCCGCGGTGGTGTGCCCGAAAACCTTGTCGGCGATGTCCTTGTTGCGATTCGTGCGCTCGCAGACGGAGAAGTAACCGCGCTTGCACTGGTCGCACTCGCCGCAGATGATCGTGAAGGGCACGACGATGCGCTCACCTTTTCTGAGCGCACCGTTGACGCCTTTGCCTGTCTCGACGACCTCGCCCATGAACTCGTGGCCCATGACGTCGCCCTTCTCCATGCCGGGCATGAAATGGTCGTAGAGGTGCAGGTCCGAACCGCAGATCGCGCAAGCGGTTACCTTGATGATCGCATCTCGATCGTCTTCGATCTTGGGATCCGGAACCGTATCGCAGCGGATATCCTGAGTCCCGTGCCAAACCAGTGCTCTCATGGAACGTCTCCCTAAAGCGCAGGAAGGATTTCAAGCCCGTGGAACGATGTGCCTAACCAATAGATATCCGATCCAAAATCGATTTGTGGCGCAACAACATATGATGCAGCCAGAATGACATTCCATTTCGTATGTTATGTTGGTTTTCACCGATGTTAATCACGCAGGCTGGACAATGAATAGCCTCTCGATGACTGGATTGGCCTTGGAATGCGGCGGGTCACGTCCAGCGAAGATGAAGTGATCCGGATTGTCGAGAGGACACGGACGGCACATCGGCTGTCCGGCGGCCCTTATTGGGTTTCGTTCCTCGCATATGCTCCCGGTGGATAGCACGATACGATCCACGGCGGCGCGGGCGACGATCAGGTTGCGGCAGGCTCGGGGGCCGACACGATGTCGGACACGTCCGGCGTGAACTTCTTCCTCGGTGAAGACGGAACCGACCTGATCATCTTCGCCGATACGGCAAGCGGCGAGGCGGATGGAGGAGCGGGCAACGACGCGTTGTTGGACACGTCATCCACACGGTTGCCGACGTCTCGATCGCGATCAGGGGCCTTCGGGGGCTTCAACCCCGCAGGGCCGCGAGGCTCCACCTCTGGCGCCCCGCATCGTCGAAATTCTCCGGCGCGAGCCAGGCGTCGAACGCGTTCCGCAGGCGGGGCCAGTCCGCATCGGTCACCGCGAACCAGGCCGTGTCGCGCGAGCGGCCCTTGGTGACGATGGCGTTGCGGAAGATGCCCTCGAAGGTGAAGCCGTAGCGCAGGGCCGCCGCGCGGGAGGGCGCGTTGAGGCTGTCGCATTTCCACTCGTAGCGGCGATATCCGAGGTCGAAGGCGCGGGCCATCATCAGGGCCATCGCCTCGGTGGCGGCCGGGTTCCGGGCGAGGCCGGGGCCGAACTGGAGATGGCCGACCTCGATACAGCCATGGGCCGGCTCGATCCTGAGATAGGCCGCGAGGCCCAGCGCGCGGCCGGTGGCGGCGTCGAGGATCGCGTGATGCATCGGGTCGCGGCTGCGGGCGATCTCCGCCAGTCGCGCGCGATACTCCGCCTCGTCCGCCGGGGGCTCTCCGGGCAGGTAGGTCCAGCGCGCCGGGTCGTACGCCAGGGCGGAGAAGAGGTCGCCCGCATGGCGCTCGGCGTCGAGAGGCTCGATTCGGCAGAACCGGCCCTGCACCGCCTCGCGCGGCGGGAGCGGCGGCGGGCTCCATTCCGGCAGGGCGGGGCCGATCGGCTGGCCGTAACGGTTCACGCGCTCGCTCATGCCCGCTGTCCCATTCTGTCGACGAGATCCGCCATGGCGTCGTCGCCGCCCGCATCCCGGCGCAAGCCCGCCGCGACGCCGGCGCGGTCCGCCTCCGAACGGTTCTGGCTGACCTTCCATTTGCCGGTGAGCCGCGCAATCGGAATCTCGATGCCGACGATCCCCCTGATCTGCGCCGCCGTGAAGGCCGGCGGCGCGTCCGCCACCGACCAGGGCGCGTCCCGCCCCGCCTCCCGCATCCGCGTCAGGTCGTCGATCTGCCGGCGCAGCCAGGCCTCGTCCTCGATGACGCGCGGGCGGCCCCGTGCCTGCACGGTGGCGTAGTTCCAGGTCGGCACGACCTTACCGGTCTCGCGCTTCGTCGCGTACCAGGAGGGCGTGACGTAGCGGTCGGGGCCCTGGAACACGACGAGGCATTCGGCGAGCCCGTCGAGGTCGCGCCAGTGCGGGTTGGCGCGGGCGAGATGGGCCCGGAGCGTGCCCGCCTCCCCCGCCTCGCGGTCGAGCAGGAACGGAACCGGGTTGGCCATCAGCCCGCCGGCGCCCGCGCTCACCAGCAGGCCGAGCGGACAGGCGCGGATGAGGGCGGCCTGGGCTTCGAGATCGTCGCACCGGAAATGGGGCGGCTCGTACATGATGACCCTCGGCGGGGCGTGGTGTTCGCCGCCTCTGTTGACGCGAAGCGGATCATGCGGAAGATCCAATTTCCGCATCCTAACTGGACCAGTTCGACGACGACCCGGCGCCGCCCTCCCCTTCCTCTCCAACTCGCCCTCGACCCGCCGCCGGCCGGCGGACCCCATCGAGCGGAGACGAGCCTGCACGGGCGCGTGCGGGAAGCCGTACGCAACGCGATCCTGTCGGGCCGTCTGCCGCCGGGAGAGCGCCTGCCCTCCTCCCGCAGTCTCGCGGAGGATCTCGGCTGCGCACGCGGCACGATCCTCCTCGCCATCGAGCAGCTCGTGGCCGAGGGCTACCTCACCACGCGTGCGGGCTCCGGCACCCGCGTCGCCGAGACCCTGCCCGACGACCTCCTCGTCCCACGCAATCCGGGCTCCCCCGCCCGCCCCTCGCCCGCGACGGCGGTGCTCTCGCGCCGCGGGGCCGCCATGGCCTCGGCACGGGGCGACGCCCCTCCGATCCCCGACGCCTTCGCCCTCGGCCGTCCCGCCCTCGATGCGTTTCCACGTGAAACCTGGGCGCGCCTGCTCCAGGCCGAATGGCGGGCCGGCCCTCCCAGCCTGCTCCATCCCCTGGGCGAGCCGCGTCTGCGCCGGGCCCTGGCCGCCTATCTGTCGGCCGGGCGCGGGGTCGCCTGTCACGAGGAGGCGGTGATCGTCACGAGCAGCATCCGCCAGAGCCTCCGCCTCCTGGCCGAGCTTCTGCTCGAGCCCGGCGAGGCGGCGTATCTGGAGGAGCCAGGCTTTCCCGGCCTCGCCCATGCCCTGCGGTCGGCGGGCCTGCGCACGGTCCCGGTGCCCTGCGACGCGGCGGGATTCTCGATCGCGCGGGCGCGGTCCATCGATCCCGGAGCGCGGCTGGCGGTGGTCACACCGGCCCAGGGCCATCCCCTTGGTGCCACGATGAGCCTGGAGAACCGCCTCGCCCTCCTCGCCTGGGCGGAGGCGCAGGGTGGCTGGATCGTCGAGGACGATTACGACGGCGAGTACCGCTATGCCGGGCGGCCGCTGGCACCGCTCCACGCCCTCGACCGGGCCGGACGCGTTCTTTACGTCGGCAGCGTCTCGAAGGTGCTCATGCCGGCCCTGCAGATGAGCTACCTCGTCCTGCCGGAAACCCTGGTGGAGCCCGTCCGCCGCGCCCTCACGGGCAGCGGAGGCTTCGCCTCGATCCTCGGACAGGGCGCGCTGGCCCACTTCATCGACGAGGGCCATTTCGGCGCGCATCTGCGCCGGACGCGGCGTCTCTACGGGCAGCGACAGGCCGCCCTCGTCGCGGCAGCCCGCGATCTCCTCGGCGGGCTGCTGGAGGTGCCGCCCCGCGACGGCGGCATGCATCTGGTGGCCCGGCCCCCGGCCGGGGCGGCCTTCGACGATCTCGCGGCGGTGGAAGCCTGCGCGCGTGCCGGCATCGCCACGACGGCGCTCTCGCCGCATTTCGCCGATCCGGTGCGCGCCGAGCAGGGGCTGCTTCTCGGCTATGCCTGCGTGCCGGAGCGTGCCGTCCCCCTGGCCGTGAAACGGATGGCCGAGGCGCTGAAGCCGAGAGGAGGCAAGGCCTGACGGCGGTGTGCCGGCCTTGTCCCGAGACGGTCGACAGCCGACGCGGATGCCGTCCGCCAAACATTCCGTTCAAGCAAGCAACTAGCAGAATGGACAGCGGACAATTCATGCAACTCAAGTCATACACGCGCTGCTCTCGAAATCATCGACAGAACTCATTCATCGCATTCATAACATTTTTAAGCATTCATTATGCGTTTTCGCCGAAAAGATCGAAGCATCTTGGCCGATCAGGGTGCCGGCATGTCTTCCAGATGGTTCAATACGCTCCGCGCCCGCATCGTTGCGGTCGCCCTGGCACCCTGTCTCGCCTTCGGAGCCGTGACGGCGATCGCGGTCTCTGATCGGGCGACGCAGCGCAACGAGATGATCCGCGTCGAGGCGCTGGCCAGCCTCGCCACGCGGATCAGCGCCTTCCTGCACGAGGTCCAGCGCGAGCGCGGCGCGTCGAGCCTGTTCCTCGGCTCGACGGGGAGCCAGTTCGCGCCCGAACTCGCTGCCCAGCGCGGCCGGACCGATGCGGGCATCCGCGACGTGAAAGCGGCCTTGGACGATCCGGCCTTCGGACGCCACCGGCAGGCGCTCGAACAGGATCTGGCCCGGCTGGCGGACCAGCGCCGTCGCATCGACGCGCTGGAACTGACCGGGCCGCAAGCCGCAGCCTTCTATACCGGACTGGTCTCGGAAGGGCTTGCCATCGTCCGCGAGATGGCGGGTCTCGTCGGCAATGCCGCCATCGCGGGGCGGGCCTCGGCCTATTCGGCCTTCCTCACCCTGAAGGAGCAGGCGGGACAGGAGCGCGCGGCGGGGGCCGCCGCCTTCTCGGCGGGTCGCCTCGACCAGCCGGCCCTCGTCCGGCTCGCCGGCCTGGGCGGCGGACAGAGTTCCGCCGAGGCACGTTTCCGCGCCGGAGCGGAGGCTGACCAGGCGGCTCTGCTCGACGCGGTGGAGGCCTCCGAGGCCTCCCGTGAGACGGCGCGCCTGCGCAATCTCGCGCTGGATACGGCTTTGGGCGAAACGCTGTCCTTCCGCGACGCGCCGCTCTGGTTCCAGCTCGCGTCGAAGCGGATCGACGGCCTGAAGGGGGTCGAGGACCGCCTGAGCGCCGATCTGGTCGCCGCCGCCGCTGCGAACCGGACGGGGGCGGAGAGCGCGCTGCTGGCCTGGCTGGTCGCCGGCCTCGCCACGTTCCTGCTCTCCGTGGGCCTCGCCTTCGGGCTGGGCGGCGCCATCGCCCGGCCGCTGACCCGGATGGCCTCGGTGCTCGATGCGATCGGCCGGGGGGACGAGGATGTCGCCGTGCCCCAGGGCGGCCCGCGCGAGGTCAGGGCCCTGTCGAAGGCGGCGGAAGCCTTCCGCGACAGCGTTGTCGAGCGCCGGCTGCATCGCGCCGAGCAGGAGCGTCTGGCGGCCTCGGTGGCGGCCCGGCAGCGGCAGGCCGTACTCAGCCTCGCCGACGAACTCGAAGCGGCGGTGGGCGGCATCGTCGCCACGGTCTCGTCCTCGGCGACCGAGCTTCAGGCCACCGCCCGCAGCATGAGCGCCACGGCGACGCAGACGGCGGCCCAATCCACCAGCGTCGCCGCGGCGGCCGAGGAGGCGGCGGCCAATGTCGGCACCGTGGCGGCGGCCGAGGAACTCGGCACCTCGGTGAGCGAGATCAGCCGGCAGGTCGACGGCTCGGCCGAGCTCGTCCGCCGGGCGGTCAGCGAAGCGAACCGGACGGCCGACCTCGTCCAGGCGCTCGACGGCTCGGTCTCCCGCATCGGCGACGTGGTCGTCCTGATCTCGCAGATCGCCGGCCAGACCAATCTTCTGGCGCTCAACGCCACGATCGAGGCGGCGCGGGCCGGCGAGGCCGGTCGCGGCTTCGCGGTGGTCGCCGCGAAGGTCAAGGAACTCGCCAACCAGACCGCACGGGCCACCGACGAGATCGGCCGGCAGATCGGCATGATCCAGGGGGCGACCGGCGAGGCGGTCAGCGCCATCGGCGACATCACCGCCCGCATCCGCGAAATCGACGTCGTGGCGACCAGCATCGCGGCGGCGGTGGAGCAGCAGGGCGCGGCGACCCAGGAAATCGTCCGCAACGTCGCGGAAGCCTCGAGCGGAACGAGCGAAGTGACCGCGAATATCGGGGGCGTCGCCCAGGCCTCCGAGGAGACCGGCGCGGCGGCGAGCCAGGTGCTTTCGGCCGCCGCCGAACTGTCCCGCCAGGCGGACCGCCTCGGCACCGACGTCGCCCGCTTCCTCGCGACCGTGCGGGCCGCCTGAGGGGGCGGGCCGGTCTTCCTGGGGCGCATCGCGGCATCGTCGTTGGGGCGGGCGCGAAAAGCGGGTATCCTGTGCCGGCAATCAGACGGACAGCCCTAGGACGCGCGATGGACAAGGACCCGACACATTCCAGCACGGCCGCCCATGCGGTGTTCGACGTCGCCGCCGCCGTGGCGACCCTGCCGGAGGCCTGTTCCACCATGGTGGCCGACCATCGGTTCGTCGACGTTCCGGCGGCGAGCGCGCGGGTGTTCCGGGTCTATTCACCGACGCCGCCACACAGCCACGCCTCCTGCGACGAGTATCTCTACGTTCTTTCCGGCCGCTGCATGATGAAGTTCGCCGACGAACCCGCCGTCGAGGTTGGGCCGGGCAAGCTGGTGATGTTCCAGCGCGGCGTGGTGCATTCGGTGCCGGAGATCCTGGAGGAGCCGATGGTGTTCCTCTCCGTCGACACGCCCCGCCGCGAACCGCGCGACATCCGCTTCGTCTCGGACGGCACCGGCACACCCGACAGCTTCATGCGCCAATCGCAGCAGGCCCAGCAGCAATAGGGAACGCGCCCCCCCTCTCCCCGCCGGGCGGGGAGAGAACGTCGTCCTCCCCTCGTCGGGAGGCGACGTGAGCCCGCCAGGGCGAGGGTGAGGGGGTCTCTCCGGGTATGGCTCCACCGGCCGCGCCCCCTCACCCTCGGCTGCCGCCTCGCCGCGCTCCCCAACGAGGGGGAGACGCGGCCCTCTCCCCGCGCGCGGGGAGAGGGGAATGCGCGCCGGCCTTCGAGCCCAACAGTCTGAGGGCACGTCCCTATTCGGAAATGGCTGGTCCCCCTCTCCCCGCCAGGCGGGGAGAGGACGTCGTCCTCCCCTCGTCGGGAGGCGACGTGAGCCCGTCAGGGCGAGGGTGAGGGGGTATCTCCGGATGCGGCTCCACCGGACGCGCCCCCTCACCCTCGGCTGCCGCCTCGCCGCGCTCCCCAACGAGGGGGGAGACGCGGCCCTCTCCCCGCGTACGGGGAGAGGGAATGCGCGCCGGCCTTCGAGTCCAACAGTCTGAGGGCACGTCCCTACTCAAAAGAGGCGGGGTTCCCCCTCTCCCCGCGGGCGGGGAGAGGACGTCGTCCTCCCCTCGTCGGGAGGCGACGTGAGCCCGCCAGGGCGAGGGTGAGGGGGTCTCTCCGGATGCGGCTCCACCGGACGCGCCCCCTCACCCTCGGCTACCGCCTCGCCGCGCTCCCCAACGAGGGGGAGACGCGGCCCTCTCCCCGCGCGCGGGGAGAGGGGAAGGCGCGCTGGCCTTCGGGCCGATCCGCCGCCAGCCGATGACGAGCCCTGTGATCACCAAGGCTCCGGCGAGCAGGTTCAGCAGCCATTGTGCCGCGTCCCTCGCCGGCGGGTGGCCGACGAGGACCGGCAGATCGAGGCGGTGGAGCGCCGTGAACAGCCAGCGGTTGACGCGGCCGGAGCGGTCGAGCCGGTTGAGGATCTCGCCGCTCTGCGGGTCGACATGCAGCCAAGTCGCGGCGGGATCGGCAAAGCGCAGGCGCAGGATGGGGAGCGTCCCGCTCGTGAGCGGCGACCAGTAGAGGTCGTGGGATTCCAGGCGCTCGACGCCCTCCAGCCTCGCACCCGCCATGGCGAGACCGGCCGCCGCCGCGATCCGAGCGGTCGAGGGTGCGTCTCCGATCGCCCGCCTGCCGGTGCGGTCGAGCCCCGTCGCGCCCCAGCGCCCGCCGATCCGCGGGAGATGCAGGCCGAGGGGTGCATCGGCGGCCAACGCGCGTAGGCTCTCTGTCTCGATGCCGACAGGGTTGTCCGCCCCGGCATAGGCCTCGCGCAGGTCGGCGGGCGGCGCGAGGGAGGTGAACCAGCGGTTCGGGTTCATCGAGAGCCAGCCGCTGAGGATGAAGGTGGTGAGCCCGATCCCGCCGATAAGCCCGGCGAAATGGTGCCAGCGCGCCATCCCGCGATAGGGCGTGACGCGCCCTCGCGCGTAGCGCCGCCTCAGGCGCAGGCGCCAGATCCCCAGGACGAGGCCGGTGAGCGCCGTGAAGGCGGCGATGCCGGAGACCCAGAGCACCACATCGCGCCAGAGATCGGGGCGGGCGCGCAGCGGCGTGAGATAGACCCAGTGGGTGACGGCGCCGACCCAGTTCCAGCCGCGCTCGAACCGCGTCGTGTCGAGGACGATCTCCCCCGTCCGTTGCGAGACGTAGAGTTCGGTGCCGGCCGCGTCGTTCAACGCGACCTTGTGGAAGGACCGCAGGGGATCGTAGCGCGCCGTCACCGTCCATTGGTCGCGCGCGACCTCCTCCACGGACGCGCCGGGCCCGGCCCCGGTGAGGCGCCGGGCCGCCTCGGCATCGACCGGCCCGGCCGGCGTGCCGGTCCGCGCCGAGAGGGTGATGCGGCGGCCGTCGCCGGACGATATCCGGTAGACCGGCTCGTCGCCGCGCATTTCCAGATCGAGGCTGCGGGGCATGCCGTGCAGCCCGGCGGCGGCCAGGGCGCCGTCCGGCGAGACCGCGACTGCCTCCCACGCCATCGGGCGAAGACGCGCGAGGCGCTCCGTCTCCGTCAAGCTCGGGAACGGCACATAGAGCATCACCAGCCCGGAGCCGATCCAGAGGGCGAAGAGCAGCCCGGTGCCGATGCCGAGCCAGCGATGGCCGAGGACCAGCCACCGCTTGCCCTGCTTGAACAGGCTCACCACGCGACGCTGTAGGCGACCTCGAACGAGCGCGGTCGCCCGAGGATCCAGTTGGTGCCGATCCCGTCCACGGCGTTGCCGCTGATCGCGTAGGTTGTGTCGAACAGGTTGTAGACGCGAAGGCTCAGGCGCGAGGCCGGGGTGACCTGATGGTCGAGGCCGAGATGGGCCAGGGTGTAGTCGGGCCGCGGCGCGGTGTTGGAGAAGTCGCTGAAGACCCGGCCGACATTCTGCAGCCCGATCCGCGCCTCCCAGTCGTGGGCGAAGGCCCAATTGAGCCAGACATTGGCGACGCGCTCCGGCACGTCGATGGGCTGGTTGCCCGCATAGGACACCGCTCCCTCCCGGAACTCGTCATATTGCGCGTGGAGCAAGGCGAGGTTGGCGTCGATGCGCCAGCCATCGGGCAGGCGCAGGGCGAGCGCCCCCTCCACCCCGTGCGAGGATTGCCGGCCGACCTGGGTCGAGACATTGGGCTGGCCCGGCACCGCCGAGATCAGGTTGTCCTTGACGATGCGGTAGCCCGCCACCGTCCATTCGAGGGCGCCGTTCAGCGCGAGGCCCTTAGCCCCGACCTCGACCTGTTCGCCGGTGGAGAGGTCGAAATTGGCGTTCGTTTGCGACAGGCTGATGAGGCTCCCCACCGGATCGGTGGCGGTGGCGTATTGCACGTAGAGGGCCGAATCCGGCGTCGGGTTGTAGACGAGGCCGAACCGGTAGCTCAGGGCCTCGAACGAGCGCGCGAAGGTGTCGCCGGTCTGCAGGTTACGCCGGTTCAGGGTCGGCGCGTCGAAACGCACGCCGGTAAGGAAGGAGAGTTGGTCGCTGAGGATCAGCCGGTTCTCGGCGAAGACCGAGGCCTGGTTGGTGCTGGTGGCATAGGCCGGGCTGGCGCGGCCATTGGCCGGGAACAGGCCCGGATCATAATTGAATGGATCGACGCCGGTGACGAGGCCGCCGCCCGCGCTGGAGAAGTTGTTGGTGTGGCGGAAATCCACGTGGTTGACGTCGAATCCGATGGCGAATTCGTTGCGGAAGCCGAACAGGTTGCCCTTGAAGGCCGCGTCGAAGCGGTTCCCGACCTGCTCCTGGTTGTGGTAGATTTCGGTATAGCTGGACCGGTCGATGAGGCCGGTGCCGCGATTGAAGCTGTATTGCTCCACATCGAGCCAGTGGCGCCGGCTCTGCAGCCGGTAGGCGGTGTTGCGGATGGTGATGTCGGCGCTGGGCGTCCACTCGGTCTTGAGCTGGGTCCAGTTGTCGGCCCAGACGATCTTCGCGCCGTCGACATTGTAGTTGTTGTTGCGCAGGGACTGGACGATCCGGCCATTGACCAGCGGCGTGCCCCAGTAGCGCGCGGGCTCCTGGTAGCCGAGATCATGGCTGAGCGTCACCGCGAGATCGGGGTTGAGCTGGAACAGCAGCGCGCCCGAGACCGCGAGGTTGCGGAAATCCCCGTTCGGGCTGGTCCAGCCGCCGTCGCGGTTGCCGCTGATATTGAGGCGGTAGGCCACCGCATCGCCGATGGGACCGCCGAGATCGACGGCGAGGCGCGCGAGCCCGTCCGACCCGGTGGCGGCGCGGGCGGCATGGATCGGCGTGAAGCTCGGTTTCTTCGAGACCACGTTGACCACGCCGCCGATGGCGCCGTCGCCATAGAGGACGGAGGCCGGGCCGCGCAGCACCTCGATCCGCTCCACGTTCCAGGTGTCGAACGGGAAGGTCACCGTGCCGGCGCCCACGAACAGCCGCGTGCCGTCATAGAGCTGCTGGATCGAGTTCGGGCCGGCGAAGCCCCGGCTGGAGAAGGCGCCGTTGCCGTTGCCCGGCGACGCGATGGTGGTGATGCCGGTGGCGTTCTGCGTCACCGCCTCGACCACCGTGTTCTGGCCCCGGATTCGGGCGGTCTCGCCGCTGATGACATCGATACTGGCGGGGGTCTCCAGCGGCGTCAGGCCGAGGCGACTGGCGCTGCGAGAGGGGGTCGAGAGGTTGAGCCCGACCGGGTTGGCGCGAGTCAGGCCGACCCCGCTCCCCTCCACGGTGAGCTGGTCGAGGGTGACGGCATTCTGGCCGATGGAATCCTGGGCGCGGACCTCGCCCGCGAGCAGGGTCGAGCCGAGGAGCGATGCGAGCAGGGCGGTGGCGCCGGCCGGGGAGATCCGCCCGGGGGCGCGGTGGGTGACCTGTGTGGGCATGTTCGTTTTGGCAAACCGGAGTAATCGCTGGCCGAATGCCGCGCCCCCTCTGCTAGATCGTATGTTATAACGTTACAATACGTCGAACCGGGCAAAATGCCTGCGCGGAGGACCAAACGGTCTCGCCGAGGGCAAGATGTGGAGCGAGTCTGCAATGGAAGGAACAGGGACGATCGGGCATCGCGGGCGAACGGCAGGCGCGGCTCAGCGCAGTGGCACGTCACCGCGAACGAAGCCGATCCCCACGCGAGCGCGGGCCCCGACACCCCACCAGGACACCCCGCCCGATGCGTTTCGCGTGTGACCACGACTGACGGCAGGTCTCCTGGCTCGCGGGTCGACGCCCTCTCATCGTCTTCCCAGAAGCCGGAGCCTCCAGTGACGTGTTGATGATGGGCTCGCCGCTTACAGTTGCGGGGGCAGCCGCGGCATCGGGCTCAAGACCCTCACCGCGTTCCCTTTTGATCCCCCGAAGGGGAACCGTCATCGTCAGGCTAGTCGAGGGCGAGAGACCGCGTCAACGACGTCACGGCAACAGCCCAAAAGAAAAGCCCCGGACCGTTCGATCCGGGGCCGATCTCATCGGATGCGTATCGCCTACCAGCGGTAGGTGACGGAGCCCGTCACGCGGCGGCCTTCGCCATAATTGCAGCCGACGAAATTGACCTGTTGCGAGCAGGTGCCGACATAGACGCGGTCCGTGATGTTGTTGGCCGCCACCTGGAAGCGCCAGTTCTCGTATGTGTAACGGAGCGATGCGTCGAAGAGGACGTAGTCCGGCACGCGGATGTTGTTCTGGGGATCGCCGAACGATTCCCCGATGTAGCGGACACCGCCGCCGATCCCGAGTCCGCGGAACATGCCGGTCTGGATCGTGTAATCCAGCCAAGTCGCGGCGGTGAAGTTCGGCACCTGGATCGGCCGCTTCCCAACCGCGCTGGGATTGCCGTCCGGCGCATTGTCCTTCGTCACTTCGGCCTGCAGGACCGTGAATGACGAGATGAGCTTCAGGCCGTCGAGGAGGTCCACGGTGGCCTCGCTCTCGAAGCCTTTCACCTCGACTTCGCCGTTCTGATAGAAGGCCTGCTGCAACGGGTCGCTGGGGTTAAAGAACAGGGCGTTGGTCTTCTTCGTGTTGAACACGGAGAAAAGAACCGAGGTGGCTTGGCCCGGCGGCTGGAACTTCACGCCGGCCTCGATGGTCTCGCCGATCTCGGGCTTGGCCGGGGTGATGTTGTAGGTGAGCGGCACCGCACCGATGCCGGGCACGACCGCGATCGTGCTGTTCTGGAGGAAGACCGGCAACACATTGAACGAGCGCGCGGCCGAGATATAAGGCGTCAGGCCGTTGTCGAAGAGATACGAGAGCCCGACCCGGCCGCTATAGGATTGCGCGTCCTGGTTCGCGCCGAAGCTCGTGGGAATGCCGTTCGGGAACGGGACGGCGTTGAGCATTTGGCGCACGGTATCGATGACCGGGTTCTGGGCATCGGTCTTCGTCGTCACCCAATCGTAGCGGGCGTTCATGCTGAGCAGCCAACGATCGTAGAACTTGACCTGATCCTGCGCGTAGACGCCCACTTGCTCCTGCTGCAACCGTGACAGGAGGGAGCGCGGAAGTTGCGCGACGGGCTGGCCGTAGACCGGATTGAGGATGTTGAGCGGGCCGACGAACGGGCCGATCCCGAGCAGGCCGAAGCTCGTACCGCCGTACTGGTCGCTCTTGTTGTTGATCTTGCTGTAATCGACCCCGAGCAGCGCGGTGTTCTTGATGTTGCCGAACTGCGCATCGTGCTGGAGTTGGGTATCGACGGTGAAGACGCCGTAATCCTCAAGCCAGGTCTGAGCCTCGCGGGTGACGGTGTTGGGCATCGCCGGATTGGTGACGCCCGTGGAGTAGATCGCGTTGTAGTCGGTCGAGGCATGGGCGTAGCGCAGGTTCTGGCGCACGGTCCAATGGTCGTCGAACCGGTGTGAGAACTGGTAGCCGCCCTCGAAATGCTCGGCGAGGAAGCGCGAGAAGCCCGGCTCCCCGAGGAAGCGGCTGCGCATTTCCGACTTATTGGGATTACTGCCCCGGGTGTATTCGCGCGGGATGGCACGGAACGTGTCGCCGGTGCGGTCTCTCTGATAATTGCCGAGCACCGTCAGGCTGGTATCCGCCGAAGGCGCGAAGGTCACCGCGGGCGCGATGTAGATTCGGTCCAGCGGCGTGTAATCCACTTGCGTGCCGCCTTCGCGCAGCAGGCCGGTGATCCGGTAGAGGATCGTCTTCTCAGGGTTGAGCGGGCCGCTCAGGTCGAAGCCGAACTGCTTGCGGTTGAAGCTGCCATAGGAACTAAAGATTTCCCGCAGCGGCTCGACCGTCGGCTTCTTGGTGATGAAGTTGACGAGGCCACCCGGATCGTTGAGCCCGAAAAGGCCCGAGGTCGGGCCGCGCAGCACGTCGATGCGCTCCACGCCGTAGGGCTCGATCGGGAAGCCGGAGAAGCTCGTCTGTGGCAGACGCATCCCGTCCTTGTAGATGCCGCGCTGAGTCTGGTCGAAGCCACGGATGATCAGCTGGTCGAAGCGGCCATCCTGCCCCTGGGGCGACGCGAGGATGCCGGCGCTGTAGGCGAGCGCATCGGCCAGGTTCTCTGCGCCGCGATCCTCGAGCTGCTTCTGAGTGACCACGGACACCGACTGGGGAATCTCCCGCAGGGTCGCGTTGGTCTTCGTTCCCGACATGCTCCTGGGCACGACGTAGGAATTGGCGGCCGTCACGCCACCTCCATTGCCGCCTCCCGAACCATTTCCGGAGCCCTGCACCGACAAGGTGTCGAGCTGCACCGCCGCCGTGCCGCCCGAAGCGGCTTGGGCGAAGGCTTCCCCGCTCCACAGGGCGGGAACCATGGCGAGCAGCGCCACGGTCGAGACGCCGGCGAGGCAGCGCATGCCACTCACGGCTTTGTGAGAGAACGTGCCAGAAGAAAGCAACATGCCATCAGACATAGGGAAGACCTTGATCGTCGGAAATACGGCGCAGACCTGATTGGTAAAGAACGAGATTTCCTTGTCGATGCATCGCGTAGAACGATTCAAAAACAAGATCGGGTCTCGACAAGACGAATCCACACGGCGTCTTTGTCAGCAAGTCAAAGTTGAGATTTAATGACAAAAGTTGCGGCGGCGTTGCCTAAGAAACACAACCCTTCTTTGGAACAATTCAATTCAAGCGCCGCAAAAAACTTGTCGAAAGACGATCAACGGCGGGCCAGCAGCCACATCAGGAACGGCCCGCCGACGAGGGTCGCCACCAATCCGGCGGGAAGCTGGTAGGGGAAGAACGCCATCCGTCCGACGAAATCCGCCGCGACCATGATCAGCGCCCCTGCGATGGCCGCACCGGCGAGTTGCGGTGCGGCCCGGGTCAGGCCCGCCAAGCGCGCCACCTGCGGCCCGACGAGGCCGACGAAGCTCAACGGCCCCGCCACCAGGGTCGCCGCGGTGGTGAGGATCGCCGCCAAGGCCAGGATGACGAGGCGGCTGCGGCGCAGGCCGAGCCCCAGCGAGCGACCCGTCGGAGCGCCGAGGAGAAGCAGCTCGAGCCAGCGGGTCAGGGCGGGAAGGCAGGCGCCTCCGAGGACGAGGATGGCGATGGCAGCGACGGCATCCGCCGGCGCCACCCGCGCCGTGGACCCCGCCGTCCACCCGAGCAGCATCACCACGGAGGGATCGCCGCTGATCATCAGGATGGTGAGGAGCGCGCCGAACCCGGTCGTGAGGCCGATGCCGGCCAGCAGCATCTGCTCGGGCACGGTGTCGGCACGGCGGCCGAGGCTCGCGATCGCCAGGAGGGTCGCGAGGGCCCCAAGGCTGCCGGCGCCGAGCAGCGCCATCCGGTCCGGCGTGCCGAGGACGATAGTGACGACGACGAGGCCGAGGGCGGCCCCGGAACTGATCCCGAGCACTTCGGGGCTCGCCAGGGGATTGCCGGTGAGCCGCTGCAGCAGGGTGCCGGCGATGGCCAGCATCGCGCCGGCCGCGAGCGAGGCGGCGATACGGGGCAGGCGCCAGGGAAGCAGTTCTTCGAGGCCGGCCCCGAGGCTCCAGTGCCAGCCGGCCGTGTCGCGGCCGAAGGTCAGAGCGACGAAGACGAGGAGGGCCAGCGACACCGCACCGGCCAGGATCAGGCGCCAGGGCCGCGTGAGCCGGGCCGAGGCGCCGCCCTCCGGGCGATGCAGCGCGCCGACGCCGCGCAGGCGCGGCAGCAGCCAGAGCAGCATCGGCACGCCGACGAGGGAGGCCAGCGCCCCCGTCGGCACCTGCGCGATGGGGGCGAGCGCCAGGACCACGGAATCGGTGAGCCAGATCAGGGCGGCCCCGAGCAGGGGCGCGGCGATGAGACGAGCGCGCAGCGTGCGCGTGCCGGTGAGGCGGACCAGGATCGGCGCGGCGAACCCCACGAAACCGATGACGCCCACCCCCGCCACCACGAAGCCGCCGAGCGCCACCGCGACGGCCACGGCGAGGGACCGGACCCGGCCGAGGGAGAGCCCGAGGCTCTTCGCGTTCGCCTCGTCGAGGTCGAGCAATGCGAGCGGCCTCGCCATCAGCGCCACCAGAAGGGCGGCGACGGCGAGGCGGGGCGCGAGATAGGCCGGCGCGCTCCAATCGTTCATGGCGAGCGAGCCCGCCCCCCAGACGAACAGGCCGAACAGCCGCTCCTGGTGCAGGATGACGAGGAGGGTCTGGATCGCCCCGCAATAGAGCTCGACCACCAGCCCGGCCAGCAGCAGCCCCAGGGGCGCGAAGCCCTTGGCACGCCCCAACGCGAAGACCGCCAGCACCGCCAGGGCGGAGCCGGTGAGCGCCACGGCCTCCCGGCCCTGCGAGAAGAGGCCGGGCGCGAACAGCGAGGCCAGGGCCAAGGCGAGCTGCGCCCCGGCCGAGATGCCGAGCGTCGAGGGCGAAGCGAGAGGATTGCGCAGCACCTGCTGCAGCACCAGACCCGACAAAGCGAGGGCGCCGCCGGCGAGCCATGCGGTGACGATCCGCGGTAGCACGCTCTCATGCAGGATGACCTGCGCGATGTCGGTCCAGTCGGGACTCCACAAGGCTTTCAGCGCGAGGCCGAGCGGCATGTCGGCCGTGAGCGTGCGCAGGGTGAGGAGCCCGGCCACGAGGGCCACCGCGCCGATGAGGAGCCATGTTCCGCCGATCCGCGAGCGGCGCGGCGCGGGTGCGGCCAGGCCTAGTTCAGCCAAGTTTGGTTCAGCCGAGCCCGATTCCCCCAAGCCCGATCCGGCCAGTTTCGCATCAGCCACGGGGGCAATCCCGCTTGGAGAGATCGGTCATCAGTTCGGCGAAGCGCGCGATGGCCGGCAGCCCACCGTAGAACCAGACCGGCGGCACGACATCGACATGGCGCTCACGCACCGCCGGCAGCGTCTGCCAGAGCCGGCTTCCGGCCAGCGCCTTGGCCGCATCCGACCGGATCGGCCCGACATGGACCATGCGGGCATCGGCCGGACCGGTGGCGAGCTGCTCGATCCCCACCGCCGTGAAGCCGGATGCGTTGCTGGCGCCGGTCCAGGCATTCTCGATGCGGAGGCGGTCGAGCACGGTCTGGAACAGGCTGGTGCGACCGTAGACAACGATGTTGCGGTGATCGACGATCCAGACGAGGTAGGTCGGGTGCCTCTCGGCCGGGCAGGCGCTCGCCGCCGCCGCGTCGAGAATCGCCTCGGTGCGTGCCTCCAGGGCCTTGGCTTCATCGACGCGGCCGAGCCGAAGTGCGATGCGCATGGTCTCCGCCTTCGCCCGCTCGTAGGGATCGCCCCCGGCATTGGCGATGGAGACCGCCTCCGTCGGGGCGATGCGCGACAGGAAGCTCCCTTGCGTCGCCACCTGGATCGGGTTGGCGAGGATGAGGTCCGGTTTCAGGCCCGCCAGTAGTTCGAGGTTGGGCTCCACCACGAGGCCGAGATCGACCACGCCTTCGGGGAGCGCCGGCTCCACCACGGTGCGGTTGTAGTTCTCGGGCTGCGTCACCGCGATCGGCACGATGCCGAGGCCGAGGAGGAGTTCCACCGCGCTCCAGTCCAGGGCCGCGACGCGCGGCTGGGCGGCCATCTTTTTCTCCGCGCCCGCGGGCAGACAGGCCAGCATGAGGAGGCAGGCCGCCAGACCGACAACGGCCCTTCTAGCGGACATCGACGGCAGCCAGGGCGAGATCGTCGGCCTTCCTTTTCGCCTCCGGCGCGAGGCTCGCATCCCGCAGGGCGGGCGTGAGTGCCGCAATGGCGGCGGTGGCGGCGAGGCAGAGGCCGCCACCCGCCGCCATGGCGATCCGCGCCGAGGCGAGATGGGCCGTGGTGCCCGCCTGCATCCCCCCCAGAGCCGGGCCGATCGTCTCCTCCAGCACCCACAGGCTCGACACCCGGCCCAGCATCGCGTCCGGCGTCGCGCGCTGGATCAGGGCCGCGCGCAGGATGCCGGCGAGGCTCGCGGCGGCGCCGAGGGCGGCAAGGCAGAACAGGGCGGGAGCCATGCCCTCACTGAAGCCCAGCGCGATGCAGGCGCAGGCCCAGATCGCCACGCAGGCCACGAGCCAGCGCCCGGCGAACGGGCTCGCGCCGGCCCGTCCCGAGGCCAGGGCGCCGAAGAGCGCGCCGGCCGAGGGGGCGGCATAGAGCAGGCCGATGCTGTCGGGCCCTCCGCCGAGCCCATGCGTCGCGAGTTCGGGCAGCAGCACGTAGGGCACGGCGAAGACCAGGGCGACAAGGTCGACGAGGAGCAGGCTCAGCACCAGGGGCGAGCGGGCGATGTAGCGCAGGCCCCCCATGAAGCCGGCTTCGTCGGCGGCGAGCGCGGGGAGGGGCGCCTCGGCGGACGGGCCGGCCAGCGGCGGCAGCGGAGGCAGGAACCCGAGCACGATCGGCGTGATGCCGGAGATGAGCGCGACAACGCCGTAGCACGCGACGAGCCCCGCGCCGGCGGTGATCGCCCCGGCCAGGAACGGCCCGGCGATGGCGCCCGCCTGCGCCGCCACGGCGGTGAGCGCGGCGGCCCCCGACAGGTGCTCGCGCCCGACGAGGGCCGGGGTGGCGGCCATGATCGCCGGCATGCCGAAGCCGAAGGTCGAGCCGCCGACCACGGCCGCCGCGTAGATCGGCCAGACCATCGGGGCCGCGAGGGCGGCGTTGGCCATGAGGATCAGGATGGTGAGGAGATGCGCCGTGCGCGACCAGACCATGACCGCGCGGCGGTCGTAACTGTCGGCGAGCCAGCCGCCGACGATGAGCGCCAGCGCCATCGATCCCGCGACGGCCGCGTTGAGGAACGCCACCTGCAGCGACGAAGCGGTCAGCGCGTACATCTGCAGGCTCACGGCGACGCCGAGCACCCCGAAGGCGAGGAACGAGGCAGCCCGCGCCGCATAGAGCAGCTGGAACCCGCGGCTCGCCCGCAGGGGAGACAGGTCGAGCATCATGGAATCATGCCGCCTCGGATGGCGTTCTTTGACATCACGCTTCAATCCTCGTCCTTGGCGTCTTCGTCGGCGCCGCGCCGCCAATAGGCCACGGCGAGATGCTGGTCACGGGTGAGGCCACAGGTCTTGCGCCAATGCGCCCGCAGGGCCTTGAACGCATCGAATTCCGAGCCGGCCCAGGCGAAGACCGTGCGATCCTGCGGGAACGGGATCGCCCGGACCGCATCCGCCAGGAGCGTGGTCGTGCCGGGCGGTGCGCCGTTGCGGTGGAGCCAGCGCAGCTCCACCCCCTCGGGCCGGTCGAGCGCCTGCTCGTCGGCCGGCCCATCGACCTCGATCACCGCGACCCCGCCGACATGGCCCGGCAACCGCCCGAGGATGCGACCGATGGCCGGCAGGCCGGTCTCGTCGGCGGCGAGACAATACCACTCCGCCGCGCCGACGCTGCGGCCGCCGGGGCCGAGCAGCCCGACCACGTCCCCGACCTTGGCGCGTTTCGCGAAGGACGCGCCGGGACCGGCGTCGTGATGCATGACGAAGTCGATGTCGATCTCGCCCGCAGCCGCGTCGATGCGACGGATCGTATAGGTCCGCATGGAGGGCGCGCCGTCGCCCTGCGGCCAGACCGGGATGCCGTCGATTCCCGGCACGGGCCATTGCGGCGCATGGCCGGCGGGCGGGATGATGACATGCACATGCATGTCGAACGCGTCGTAGCGGGCCAGGTCCGCGCCGATGAAGGTGACCCTGCGCATATGCGGCGTGAGATCGACGATGCGCCGGACCGTCACCTCGCGCAGGCTCGGAATGGTCTCGTCGGCGCAGCCGTCGCCGGTCCAGACGATGGAGGCGTCCGTCGCGCCGGGAAGCTCCTGCAGATGCGAGGCGAGCATGAACTTGACGACGGCGAGGGAGGTCTCGTCGGCGGCCTCCGCCTTGAGGGCGAGCAGGCCTTCGGCGGCGACGAGGGTTCCGGTCCCGACATCGAAATCGACCCGGCCGCGTCCCGGCTCGTGAAGCACGGGGATGTCGTGTTCGAGGAAATGCTCGCACAGATCCGCGATGTAGCGCCCGGCATCGGCGAGGCGGACCTGGGCTTCGGAAGCCATGGCTATCACGAGATGTTCTCCACGAGAGCGGGGCGAGATGAGGCCGAGCCTCGATTTGATCGATGACCGTAAAGGACTGAGCAACGCAAGGCAGCGCTTGAATATTCCGACACCTTCATCGGTTCAAACCACCATGTATAGTATGGATCTCGACCCGGATCATAAGCATGATACTCGGACCTGTATTTGATTCACGCCATGCCCACAACCCAGGGATGAGCTTGGGGCGATCGGGCTCTCCGCATCTCCGGTGTCGGTGTGCCTTCAAGGCAGGGGATGGTGCGAGCCTGACGGAGCGCCGTTCGAACCGGGCGGGTAGAAATCCGGTCGACCTGCCATGTCGAGGTAAATCTTTCCAGTCGCATCTATATCCGGCACGGATTTTCATCATTCCATTTGCAAGATAAATTCGTTCTCTACTAGGATATGGACAAACCGAAATGAAACCCCATATTCTTGGGCGTTCGCAGCCTGAACCGATCAATACTCTTGCTGCATAAAGCCTTATTTTTATGAGACTCTTCTTGGAGAATGCATGACGGGAATCGCCTTTCGCGAGATGCTCGACGCCCATTGCCTGATGCAATCGGGCTGTTACGTCTCGGATGTCGAAGCCGCGCCCGATGGCGGACGCTACCTCTGGTCCGCCACCATTCCGGAACCGGGCTTCAATGTCGGCGTGGAGACAACCGATCTGTCCTGGGTCCGGGCGGCTTCCGCGAAACGCGAACGCCTGCCGGCCCTTCTCGTCACCGAGGACCGGGACCGCGAGACGCTCGGAGCCCATCCCGACCTGCAGGCGGCCTTCCCGACGCGCTGGATGGTCCGCGACTGCAGGCAGGCGCAGACGCCGGTCATGCCGGGCGGGCTGACCCTCACGGCGGAGGCGAAGGCGGCGCCCGGCGAGGCGTATCTGTCGGTCTGTCGCGGCCTCTACGACGACGAGGGCGTGAACGCGATCGCCGAGGCGGTGTTCCTGCCGGTGCTGCGGGAGGCCCGGCCGGTCGAGGGGGTGGAGGCGCATCATCTCACGGTGAGCGAGGACGGCGTCCCGGTCGCCTGCGCCTCGCTCTACCGCTCGGGAGGCCTCGCGGGCCTCTACAATGTCGGCAGTCTCGCGAGCCGCCGCGGGCGCGGTCTCGGCGCCCTGGTCACGCGGGCGGCGATCGAGACGGCCAGACAGGAGGGCGCCGAGACGGTGATGCTGCAATGCGTGGCCGGCGGCCATGTGGAACGGCTCTATGCCAGCCTCGGCTTCACCGCGGCGGCGAGCCCGACGCTGATGGTGTTCTCGCATGGCGACGCGTCCACGGAATGACGCGATAGCGGTCTCGCCCCTCACAGCGAGGCCGCGAAACTGTCGTGGAACATCGTGGAATCCACGATCTCCCGGTGGGTGACGTCGGGGATCACGGTCACCTGTTCCACCCGGTTGGAGTAGCGCCCCCAATCCACATGGTTGAGGCCACGCTCCACCGAGCGGCCGGCAAGCCAGACCCGGATCGGGCAATCGAATTTGTCCGCCCGGTAGCGGCGGTACAGCAGCGTGTTGTCGACGAAGGTCCAGAGTTCGTATTCCTTGCTGCCGACGCCCGGCCCGTCGAGGGGTAGCGGATCGGGGGCGGCCGCCACATAGGCGAGGAACTGCTCGTGGAGTTCCGGGTCCATGCGCCGGAACAGGTCCTCCCAATCGGCCCTCATCGGCGAGCGCTCCAGCCAGGACGCGACGGTCTCCTGAAGGTGGCGGCGATGCTCCGGCGTCAGCACCGGCAGGGCGCCGACGGCAAAGCTCACATCGATGTCGCAGACGTCGAGCATGCCGACGAAGGAGAGATCGATGCGCGAGCCCAGCATCCGCGCCGCCTCGTAGGCGAGGACGCCGCCCCAGGACCAGCCGAGCATGGTGCAGGGGCGTCCGGCGCTCTCCTTCTCGATGATTTCCGCGTAGCGCGCGGCGATGTCCTCCACCGAGACCACGCTCTTGCGCGCGTCGGTGAGGGAGTAGCAGACGAAGCCGGTGACCGGCTGGTCCGGCCCGAGGCGGCGGACCAGGGGCGCGTATTCGCGGGTGTTCACCATCAGGCCGGGGAAGCAGTAGAGCATCGGCCGGTCACCCGTCGCCCGCAGGCGCACCACCTGCGCGGTGCCGACCGCATCGGCGGTGAGCGCGGCGGCCAGGGTCTCGACGCTCTGGTTGTTGAAGATGTCGGCGATGGTGGGGCTGCGCTCCGGGAAGGCCGCGCCGAGGGCGGTGAGCACGCGCAGGGCGGTGAGCGAATTCGCCCCCGCCTCGAAGAAGTTCCGGTCGGGGGGGATGGCGGGGAGGCCGAGCGCCTTGGCCCAGATCTCGGCCACCACGGTCTCGGTGGGGGTGAGCGGGCGCGAGGGGCCGCTTAGCCCCTCCGCCAGCGGAGCGGGCTCCGGCAGGGCCGCGCGGTCGAGCTTGCCGTTGGGCGTCAGCGGTAACCGATCCAGCGCCACGATCCGGCTCGGGACCATGTAGTCCGGCAAGCGTCGGGCGAGCTCCGCCCGAAGTGCCGTAGGGTCGAACTCCGCCCCGGCCGCAGTGACAACGTAGGCCACCAGCATCGGACCCGCCGGGCCCTGGCGCAGGCCCGCCGCCGCGCCGGCCACGATCTCCTGCGCCAGCAGAGCCGCCTCGACCTCGCCGAGTTCGATCCGGAACCCGCGCAGCTTCACCTGCGCATCGGCCCGGCCGAGATACTCCACCGTCCCGTCCGCCCGCCAGCGCGCCAGATCCCCGGTGCGGTAGAGTCGGCCGCCTTCCCGACCCGACAGCTCCGGGAACGGGTCGGGGATGAACCGGTCCGCCGTCTGCCCGGCCTGGCCGAGATAGCCCCGCGCCAGAGCGTCACCGCCGAGATGCAGTTCCCCGGTGACGCCCACCGGCACCGGCTGCAACGCCGCGTCGAGGATGTAGGCCCGGCGATCCCCCACCGCCCGGCCGATCGGCGCGTAGGCCCCCTCCACCGCGTCGCCGGCCCGGGCCCGCCAGACCAGCGGCGAGATCACCGTCTCGGTCGGGCCATAGCCGTTGATCAGCAAGGTCGGGTCGAGCGCCCGGCCGATCAGTCCGAAGCTCTCCCGCGACAGCGCCTCGCCGCCGAAGCTGTACGAGCGCCGGCTCGGGCGCGGGCCGCTGGCGGCCTCCAGCGCGAGCTGGTGCATGTAGGCGGTGGGGAAGCCTGCATGGGTCACGCCGTGACGCTCCATGGCGTCCAGCGCCTCGCGCGGGGTCCATAATCCGTCCGGCTTGAGCACGACGCAGCCGCCGAAGGCCAGCGGCACCATCCAGCGCTCCTGCGCCCCGTCGAAGCTCATCGACAGGACGTGGAGCTCGCGGGTCTGCCGGTTCGTGCCGTAGACCGCACCGGTGGCGCGCACGTGCCGGGCCAGGGGACCGTGCGCCACGGCGACGCCCTTGGGCCGGCCCGTCGAGCCCGACGTGTAGATGACGTAGGCGAGCTGGTCCGGATGAGCGATTCGCGGTGGCGCGGTCTCCGGCTCGGAGGCGAGGTCGAGGCTGGACGGGTCGAGCCGCGCGAGGCCGCCCGGACCGGCTCGGCTCAGCCCGTCGAGGGTGCTGCCTCGGGCCAGCAGCAGGCGGGCGCCGGCATCCTCGACGAGGGCGGCGAGGCGCGCCGTCGGCTGGACCGGATCGAGGGGCAGGAAGGCGCCACCCGCCCGGAGGATGGCGAGGAAGGCGGCGATCTGGTCGGGCCCGCGCGGCAGGGCGACGGCGACCACGGTCTCGGGGCCGATTCCCTCACGGATCAACCGGTGGGCGAGACGGTTGGCCGCCCGGTCGAGCTCGCCGAACGTGGTGGTGCGCGGCCCGCAGACCACCGCTGGCGCGTCGGGATCGGCGAGGGCCGCCTCGCCGATGAGTTCCGGCACCAGCCCCTCCGACAGCGGCATCCCATCCGCGTAGGGCGCCGACAGATCCGACAGGACTACGAACGGAACTAGAGGCAATGCGTCAACACGGCGGCCGGGCTCCTCCACCGCTCCGCGCAGAAGGGTGAGGAACCCGTCTCGCATCCGCTCCATGGTGTCCCGCTGGAACAGGTCGCGGGCGTAACCGAACGATCCGCGCAGCGCCCCGCGGGCTTCCGTCACCGTTTCCAGCACGAGATCGAACTGGACGTTGCCGGTCCCGCGTCCGAAGGGCGAGACCGTCAGGTCGCCGATTTCGAACCGTCCCGGCCCCTCGACGCGGTGGCTGTGCATCACCTGGACGACGGGGGTATGGCTCACGGTCCGACGGGTCTGAAGCGCTTCGACCAGACGCTCGAAGGGTAGGTCCTGGTGCCCTTGAGCATCCACCATGGCGTCGCGCACGGCCCTCACATGGTCGAGGACGCTCGCGCCGGGATCGACGGTGACCCGGATCGCCAGGGTGTTGACGAAGAGGCCGACGAGCCCTTCCGTCTCCGGCCGGTTTCGATTGGCCACCGGGATGCCGATGCGCAGGTCCGCCTCGCCGGTATAGCGCCGGAGGACCAGGGACAGGATGGCGAGGAGGACCATGGCACTGGTTGCGCCGGCCTGCCGCGCCAGGGCTTCGAGCCCGGTCGCCACATCGGCATCGAGGGTGAAATCCACCGCCGCTCCCCGGAAACTCTGAACCGCCGGGCGGGGCCGGTCAGTGGGCAGCGGGATCACGGTCTCGGTGGCCCCGAGGCGCTCGCGCCACCAGGAGAGCTGGCGGTCGAGCTCGCCCGCCTCCAGCCAATCGCGCTGCCAGCGCGCGTAATCGGCATAGGCGATGGGCAGCGCGGGCAGACCGGCGGCCTCGCCCGCCGCGTAGACGTGCATCAGCTCGGCGAGCAGGATTTCCACCGAGCGACCGTCCGAGACGAGGTGGTGCATCGTCAGGAGGAGGACGTGGCGCTCGGGCTCCATACGAACCAGCACGGCTCTGAACAGGGGCGGTGCCGCCAGATCGAACGGGCGCCTGGCCTCCTCGCGGGACAGTGAGGCGAGGCGTTCCTCCGCGGTATCGCGATCCGACGTCTCGAGCGAGACTTGCCGCAGGTTCGCCGCGACTACGGCCAGGGTAATGGCCTCGACCCCGTCGCTCTCGCCGGCACGGAACCCCGTCCTCAGGGCCGGATGCCGGGCGACGAGGGCTTCGAAGGCTCGCGCCAGGGCATCGCCATCGAGCGGCCCGACGAGGTCGAGCCCGCCCGCGATATGGAGCAGGGCGGCGTCGCCTCCCATCCGCCCGATGAGCCACAGCCGCTCCTGCGCATAGGACAGGGGCGCGACCCTCTCGGGGCCGGCATCCTCCTCCCGCGCAACGATCGGCAACCGGGCGAAATCGATGCCCCGCGAGGCCAGGGCGTCGAGGAAGATTCGGCGCTTGTCGGCGGGAAGCCGGCCGAAGCGGCGGCTGAGATCGGTCGCCTGGGGTGTGGCTTGGTCGGCGGGGTGGGCGGTCATTCAGGCCTCCAGATCGGCGAGGAGGGCGTCCATGTCGGACAGGTCGTCCGCCTCGTCCCGTCCGTCGCCCGCCGTCTCGTTCGACGTCACCGCGAGGGCATAGCCGCGCAGGGTCGGCGCTTCGAACAGGGCGCGGATCGGTACGGTGACGCCGAGGCGCTGCTTCACCCGCATGGCGAGCTGTGCGGCGGTGAGGGAATGGCCGCCGAGGCCGAAGAAATCGTCGTCGCGGCCAATCGCGTCCACCTCCAGCACCTCGCGCCAGATCTCCGCGAGGGCGACCTCCATCGCCCCCTCCGGCTCGGCCGAGGCTCGCGAGAGGGGCAGGGGCGCGGGCAATGCGTGAAGGTCGAGCTTGCCGTTCGGCGTGAGGGGCAAGGACGGTACAGACACGATATGGGCCGGGACCATATGGCTCGGTAGTCGGCGAAGTAGGGCTTCACGCAAGCTCGCCTCGTCCACCGGTGTGCCGGTGACATAGGCGACCAGCTGCTTGTCCCCCGCCGTCTCGCGAAGCACGATCGCGGCATCGGCGATACCGTCCTGCGCCCGCAGAGCGGCGGCGATCTCGCCCGTCTCGATCCGGAAACCGCGCAGCTTCACCTGTCCGTCGGCCCGCCCGAGATAGGCGAGGGTGCCGTCCGGTCGGCGAAGAGCGAGATCGCCGCTGCGATAGAGCCGCCCGCCCGGAGGGCCGAACGGATCCGGCACGAAGCGCTCGGCCGTCAGCGCGGCGCGCCCGAGATAGCCCTGGGCCAAGCCGGCACCGCCCACATGGATCTCGCCCGTCACCCCGTCGGGAACGGGATCGAGGGAATCGTCGAGGAGGTGCAGGGTGAGGTCGGGCAACGCCTCGCCGATGGGGCTGTCCGCCCTCTGCGCGTCGCCGGCGGCGAGAGGTCGGTAGGTCACGTGAACCGTCGTCTCGGTGATGCCGTACATGTTCACGAGACGCGGCGCCGCATCGCCGAACCGATCGAACCAGGGCTTCAGCCCGGCGACGTCGAGGGCCTCTCCGCCGAACACGACGTGGCGCAGGGCCAATCCCTGCGGCCGGGCGACGGCCGCCTGCATCAGCGGCCGGAAGGCGGAGGGGGTCTGGTTCAGCACCGTGACGCCCTCGTGGACGAGGAGATCGAGGAACGCATCCGCCGCTCGCGTCACCTCACGCGGCACCACGACGAGGCGCCCCCCATGGCAGAGCGCCCCAAAGATTTCCCAGACCGAGAAGTCGAACCCGTAGGCATGGAATAGGGTCCAGACATCGTCCTGGCCAAAGCCGAAATCAGCCTGCGTGGTGGTCAGCAGGCGCGCAGCGTTGGCATGGGTGACGACGACGCCCTTCGGCTGTCCGGTGGAGCCTGACGTGTAGATCACATAGGCCGGCTGATCGGGATGAGGCGCCGGCGGCAAGGGGGTGTCTCCGTCCTCGGTCGCCGCCGCTTCGTCGAGGAGGATCGGCCGAGGGCCGCCCTCGGGCAGGCTCGCGGCAAGGCCCATGGTGGTGAACACGTGCCGGGCGCCGGAATCGGCGAGCATGAAGCCGATACGCTCGGCCGGATAGCTCGGATCGAGGGGAACATACCCGGCTCCGCTCTTCAGGATCGCCAGGATCCCGACGATGAGGGAGATCGAGCGCTCTGCGCAGAGCCCCACGAGATCACCGGGGCGCACGCCTTCACAGACAAGACGCCGGGCAAGACGCGTCGCTCTGGTCTCGATCTCCGCATAGGTCGCCCGCTCGCCCTCGAAGGTGACGGCCACCGCGTCCGGGCGCACCGTGGCGTGTTCCGCGATCCGCAGATGGATGGCGGGTTCGACCGGGGCCGTGCGGCTGTCGGCGGCCCGGCGTCGGGCCTGCTCGATCTCCTCCGGCAGGACGAGGGAGAGCGTATCCACGGGCGCGCCAGCCGCATCCATGACGGTGTCGAGGATGTGCAGCAGCTGCGCATCGAGACGGTGGATATCGGCCGGGGAAATCCGGGCCTGATCCACGCTCCAGTTGAGGCGCGGCGCGCCGTCGAGAAGAAGCGACAGGGTCAGGGGGACGTCGGTGGCCTCCAGCGTCGTCACCGGACCGAATTCCAGTCCGCCGAGGCTGCGCTCGCGGACGACGGCGTCGAGAGGATAATTCTCGACGACGAGCAGGCTGTCGAAGAGCGGCTGTCCGCTCCGCCCGGCCCAGGCCTGGATGTCGGCGAGGGAAGCGAGATCGTGGTCTCGCAGGGCCGCGGCCTCGCCCTGGAGCCGGCGCAGCCAGTCCGAGACCGGACGCCGTCCGCCAAGTTCGACGCAGCGCGGCACCGTGTTGATGAACAGGCCGAGCACCTCGTGCATCCCGCCATCGTCCGGGGGACGGCCCGACCCGGTGATTCCGAACGCCACGCTCTTGCGTCCGGTGAACCGGCCCAGGGTGAGCGCCCATGCGGCTTCGAACACCGTGTTCAGGGTCACCTGCTCACGCCGGGCGAAGGCCTGCAAACGGTCGGCGCGGGCTTCGCCCAAGACCGTATCGATGGCGACGTGGCCGCCCGCCCCTGCCACGCCGGACAGAGCCGGGGCGATGAGGCTAGGTGCGTCCAGCGGGGCCAGGGCGTCACGCCAGAACCGCTCGTCGCCGCCGCGGTCGCGTGTCGAGAGCCGGGCGAGATGGTCGCGGAACAGGCGGGACGGCGGCGCGATCGTCTCGCCCGCATAGTCGCGGAGCACCTCGGAGATCAGGCGGGCATTGCTCCATCCGTCGAGGAGGAGATGATGGCAGGTCCAGATCAGCCGGTGCCGTCCCCGGCCGAGATCGACGATGAGGAGGCGCATCAGCGGCGGCCGGGACAGGTCGAAGCCTTGGGCTCGCTCGGCCTCGGCGATCACGGCGAGGTCCGTCTCGGTCGCGTCCGGCCGATCGAGGCGCGTGACCGTCAGGTCCGCAGAGGCATGGACGACCTGCAAGGGAGCGTCGAATTCGTCCGTCCAGTGGAAGCTGGTGCGCAGGATGGGATGGCGCGCCACGCTCGCCCGCCACGCCGTCGCGAAGCGCTCGGGATCGAGGCCGCCCAGGGTGACGCTGAGTTGATTGACGTAGAGACCGGCCCCCGGAGCGGCGAGCGCGTGGAACAGGATCCCGCCCTGTGTCGGGGTCAGCGGGTAGAGGTCCTCGATCGTCCGCCAATCGAGGCCGAAGCCGTCCAGTTCGTCCTGGGTCAGGGCGGCGAGGGCGAAATCCGATGGGGTCGCGCCGCCGGCGGCCTCGTCATGGCCATGCACAGCGAGGGCATCGAATGCGAGCCTGAGGAGGTCGATCAGTCGTTCGATGGTCGGACCGTCGAAACGGTCCCCGCCATAGCCGAGGCGCAGGGTGATCGCTCCCTTGCCCTGGTAGCTGTCGACCACGAGTTCGGAGCCCAGCGGAGCGGCGGGATCTGCCGACAGCCGCATCGCCTCGGTGTCGAGAGAGAACAGGGAGCCCGCATCGATATCGGCGACGGTGCCGAGGTGATTGAAGGTCACCTCCGGCCATGGCAGCGCGGACAGGCGCTCACGTTCGGTCCGTGACCCGAGATAGCGCAGGAGCGAGAAGTCCGTGCCGTCGCCGGGAAGCCGACGCAGGGTTTCTTTCGTCGCCTTCAGATCACGCGCGATGTCGCCCGAAACCGTCAGGCCGACCGGCACCAGGGTGGTGAACCAGCCGACAGTCCGGTCGAGGGGAAGATCCGCCGCGTCGCCGTCCCGCCCATGGCGTTCGAGCGTCACGCCGAGCGTGGGATGCTTCGTCCAAGCGGCGAGGGCCCGTGCCAAGCCCGACAGAAGCACCTCGTCGAGGCGCATCCGATAGGCTTTGCGCAGGCGATCGAGGCCGGCCACGACAGAAGAATCGAGGACCAGATGAGTCGCTCGTGCGTGACGCTGATCGCGCGGAGCATCGGGATGGTCGACGGGAAGCCGGGCGGTCGAGCCTGAGAGCGCGCTGATCCACGCCTCGGTCTCCGTCCCGATCTCCGCCGCATGGTCGCGCAGGCGATGGGCCCACGACCGGAACGGCGTCACGGGCGCGAGGTCCGCATCGCCTCGGTAGAGCAGGTCGAGGTCCGAGACGAGGATGCGCCAGGAGACGGCATCCACGACGAGGTGATGGGCAGTGAGCAGCAGGCGCTGGCGTCCGCCGGGAAGGTTTGCCAGCACAGCGGCGAAGACGCGCCCATCCGCGAGGTTGAGGCTGCGCTCGGCGGCGAGGAAGCAGGTCCGCGCCTCGTCATCGCTCTCTACTTCGACCACCGAGAGCGGACCGGCGAGGCGGGCCGACGAGACCGGCTCCTGAAACCACGCGCCTTCCGCGTCACGACCGAAGGCGTAGCGCAACGCCTCGTGATGGGCGACGAGGGCCGTCAGCGCCTCTCCGAGACGGTCGGCATCGAGAGTCACGCGGGCATCCAGCTCGACGGACTGGTTCCAGTGGTCGCGCTTCGGCATCGGTTGCTCGAAGAACCAATGCTGGATCGGCGTGAGGGGGGCAGGGCCTTCCGGCACGCGGATCGTGGCCGCTGGCCCCTCCACCGGCGCGATGACGCGGGCGAGCGCCGCCACCGTCTGATGCTCGAAGATTTGGCGCGGCGTCGCGGCAAAACCCGCTTCGCGCAGGCGGGCGACGATCTGAAGGCTGAGGATGGAATCGCCGCCCGCCTCGAAGAAGTTCCGGTCGGGCGGGATGGCGGGGAGGCCCAGCGCCTTGGCCCAGATCTCGGCCACCACGGTCTCGGTGGCGGTGAGCGGACGCGAGGGGCCGCTCATCGCCTCCGTCAGCGGCGCGGGCTCCGGCAGGGCCGCGCGGTCGAGCTTGCCGTTGGGCGTCAGCGGCAACCGATCCAGCGCCACGATCCGGCTCGGCACCATGTAGTCCGGCAGCCGCCGGGCGAGCTCCGCCCGGAGTGCCGCGGGGTCGAACTCCGCCCCGGCCGCAGTGACGACGTAGGCCACCAGCATCGGACCCGCCGGACCCTGACGCAGGCCCGCCGCCGCGCCGGCCACGATCTCCTGCGCCAGCAGCGCCGCCTCGACCTCGCCGAGTTCGATCCGGAACCCGCGCAGCTTCACCTGCGCATCGGCCCGGCCGAGATACTCCACCGTCCCGTCCGCCCGCCAGCGCGCCAGATCCCCGGTGCGGTAGAGCCGGCCGCCTTCCCGACCCGACAGGTCCGGGAACGGATCGGGGATGAACCGGTCCGCCGTCTGCCCGGCCTGGCCGAGATAGCCCCGCGCCAGAGCGTCACCGCCGAGATGCAGTTCCCCGGTGACGCCCACCGGCACGGGCTGCAAGGCCGCGTCGAGGATGTAGGCCCGGCGATCCCCCACCGCCCGGCCGATCGGCGCGTAGGCCCCCTCCACCGCGTCGCCGGCCCGGGCCCGCCAGACCAGCGGCGAGATCACCGTCTCGGTCGGGCCGTAGCCGTTGATCAGCAGGGTCGGGTCGAGCGCCCGGCCGATCAGGGCGAAGCTCTCCCGCGACAGCGCCTCGCCGCCGAAACTGTACGAGCGCCGGCTCGGGCGCGGGCCGCTGGCGGCCTCCAGCGCGAGCTGGTGCATGTAGGCGGTGGGGAAGCCCGCATGGGTGACGCCGTGACGCTCCATGGCGTCCAGCGCCTCGCGCGGGGTCCATAATCCGTCGGGCTTGAGCACGACGCAGCCGCCGAAGGCCAGCGGCACCATCCAGCGCTCCTGCGCCCCATCGAAGCTCATCGACAGGACATGGAGCTCGCGGGTCTCCGGGCCCGTGCCGTAGACCGCCCCGGTGGCGCGCACGTGTCGGGCCAGGGAGCCGTGGGCCACGGCGACGCCCTTGGGCCGGCCGGTCGAGCCCGAGGTGTAGATGACGTAGGCGAGCTGGCCCGGATGGGCCGTGCGGGACGGCGCGGACTCCGGCTCGGAGGCGAGGTCGAGGTTCGACGGGTCGAGCCGTGCGAGGCCGCCCGGACCGGCTCGGCCCAGCCCGTCGAGGGCGCCGTCTTGGGCCAGCAGCAGGCGGGCGCCGGCATCCTCGATGAGGGCGGCGAGGCGGGCCGTCGGCTGGGCCGGATCGAGGGGCAGGAAGGCGCCCCCGGCCCGGAGGATGGCGAGGAAGGCGGCGATCTGGTCGGGCCCGCGCGGCAGGGCGACGGCGACCACGGTCTCGGGACCGATTCCCTCACGGATCAACCGGTGGGCGAGACGGTTGGCCGCCCGGTCGAGTTCGCCGAACGTGGTGGTGCGTGGCCCGCAGACCACCGCCGGGGCGTCGGGCGCGGCGAAGGCCGCCTCGCCGATGAGTTCCGGCACCAGCCCCTCCGACAGCGGCATCCCATCCGCGTAGGGCGCCGACAGATCCGACAGGGCCTCGAACGGAACCAAGGGCAACGCATCAACACGCTCGGCCGGGCTACCGGTGAGGCCGTCGAGGAGGGCGAGATAGCCGTCCTCGAACCGAGAGACGGTGTCGGCACCGAACAGGGCCTCGGAATAGGCGAAGGTCGCGGACAGGCTGCCGGCTTTCTCCGCCACTTCCAAGACGAGATCGTAGGCGGGCGTGCCGGTATCCTGGCCGAACGCTTCCAGCGTGAGGCCGCCGGCCGTACCGAAAGCGCCCAAAGCCGCCGGCTGCTGACTGATCATGACGCGGGCGAGCGGTGCGCGACCTGGAACACGCTTCGGCTGAAGGGCTTCCACCAGACGCTCGAAGGGCAGGTCCTGATGTGCCAGGGCATCGGTGAGCGAGGCCCAGGTTCGGCTCACGACCTCGCGACCCGGCAGGACCGGATCGATGGTCACCGGCAGCACCAGCGTATTCACGAAGACGCCGACGAGATTCTCGACGCCCGGCAGATGGCGACCCGCTACCGGCATCGCGATGCGCAGGTGCCGTGCTTCGCCGTAGCGGTGAAGGAACAGCGCGAAGGCGCTGAGCAGGATCGCGAAGGGCGACGTGCCGGTTTCCGCCGCGAGGGCCGTGACTTGGCGGGTCAGGCCGTCAGCGATCGCGAAGCCGTGCCGGCAGACGCGGTCTGGCTGCCCGGCGGGCCTGCGACGGTCGGTAAGGGACAGGGCGGGTTCCGCGTCGCCGAGGCGGTCACGCCACCAAGACAGATCGGCGTCCATCGCTTCGGCCTGAGCCTCTCCCCTCTGCCAGGACGCGATATCGGCCGGTTGGATCGCGAGGGCGACCAGATCGGCCGATCGTCCTTCGACCTCCGCCGCGTACAGGGCCGGCCATTCACGCAGGATCACCGTCATGGACCATCCGTCGGCCACGATGTGATGCAAGGTGATGAGGAGGACGTGATGCGTCTCGTCGAGCTGGACCAGGGTGAAGCGCGCCAGGGGGCCGCCGCATCGCGCGAAGGGCCGATCGGCCTCCTCGCGACAGAGTTCGGCGAAGCGCTTTTCGCGGGATTGTAGAGGGATCGTCGAGAGATCGAAGTCGGCTAAATCTATCTTGTAGCCGGCTTCTATCCTTTGTTCTCCGCGACCATCGGGTCTGCGAGAGAGCCGCGTCCGGAAGGCGTCGTGGCGCGCCGTGAGGGCATCGAGGCTGCGCGTCAGGGCATCGCGGTCGAGGGAGCCGCGCAGATGAATACCGCCTGCGATATGATGAGTTTCGTCGTCGCCGAACTCGGCCTCGAACCACAGCCGCTCCTGCGCCAGGGACAAGGGAAGCGCTACCTCCCGCGAGGCGGGCTTGATCAGGAGGGCTTTCCGGCCCGCCGCGATTTCGGCTTCCACCGCGCCGGCGAACGCCCCGAGCCGGGGATGAGCGAACAGAACCTGTGGGGGAACTGCGACGCCGAGCGCGGTGCGAAGCTCGGCGAGCATCCGTATGGCCGCGATCGAGTTGCCGCCGAGGGCGAAGAAGTGGCTGTCGCGGGTCACGTCGCTGCGGTCGAGAAGCGCGGACCAGATCGCGGCGAGGCGCAACTCCAACCCGGTCATGGTTGTATCGGGGCGGGGGTTCGGTGCCTCCTCTCCGTCGACTCGGCGGCCATCCTCCACCACCGCATAGGCGTCGAGGGAGCCTGCCTGCCACCCGCGCCGCGCGGCGCCCCGCTGGATCTTCCCGCTGGATGTGCGCGGCAGGCCGCCTGGATTGAGGAGAACGACGACACGCGCGGTCTCGAGGAAGGCATCGGCGACCGCCTCGGACACCAGGGCGGCCAGCGCCTCGGGCGCGGTGAGCTTCTGGACGGTGCGCGAGACCTCCACCGCGACGCCGATGCCTTCACGCCCATCCCGCTCGATGGCGAAGGCGGCGATGCGTCCCTGGCGCAGGATGTCGACATTCCGCTCGACGACCCGCTCCACATCTTGCGGGTAGACGTTCTGACCGCGCAGGATGATGAGATCCTTCTCGCGCCCGACGAGAAACAGCCGGCCCCCATGCAGGAAGCCGAGGTCTCCCGTCCTGAGGCTCCGGATACCGTCCCGCTCGACGAAGGCGGCATCGGTGGCGTCCTGGTTGCGCCAATAGCCCTGGGCGAGGCTTGGGCCGGATGCCACGACCTCGCCGATCGCCCCATCCGGCAGGCAGGACCCGTCAGGTCCGGCGATATGAATCGGATGGTCGGGCTGCGCGAAACCGCAATCGACCAGCCGAGTGCCCTCCTCTGCCGCCACGGCGCGGCCTTCCGCGAGAATGGCCGGGTCGAGGTCAAGACTGCGCATACCCTCGCCCCGCTGGCCCGCGGTGAGGAAGAGCGTCGCCTCCGCCAGACCGTAGGACGGCCTCAGCGCACGGGGATCGAAGCCGGCGGGCGCGAAGCGTTCTGCGAACTCGGCCATGGTGGAGGCGCGGACCATCTCCGACCCGGAGAAGGCGATCTGCCAGCTCGACAGGTCGAGACGCGCCGCCGTCTCGTCGTCGACCCTGTCCTGGCATAGGCGGAACGCGAAATCGGGTCCGCCGCTCACCGTCCCCCGAAAGCGGTGGATGGCCTCCAGCCAGCGTGCCGGTCGTCCGAGGAAATGCTTGGGCGACATGAGGACGCCCAGGATACCCGCGTAGATCGGCTGCAGCATGCCGCCGATCAGCCCCATGTCATGGTAGAGTGGCAGCCAGCTCACCATGACGTCGTCGGGGCGGAGATCGAACCCGACCCGGATCAGGTGTTCGTTGGCGATGAGATTGCCGTGGCTCACGACCACGCCCTTCGGCACCGCCGTCGAGCCCGACGTGTATTGCAGGAAGGCCACCGCCTCCGGTGCCGGCGCGGTGGTGAGCCAGTCGGCGCCCTCGGCCGTGGCGAGATCGTTCAGGGTGATGTCCTCCACCGGAAGGACCGCCCCTGGCTGGCCCGATTCGGCGAGCAGGTCGCGAACGGAATCCGCGTCGCCGCGATGGACGAGGACGATTGCGGGCTCGGAATCACCGATGATGGCGGCGATCCGGGCCTGATGTTGCGCCCGGCGCGGCTCCGGCGGGAAGACCGGGACGGCGATGAGGCCGGCATAGAGGCAGCCGAAGAAGCCGGCGACATAGTCGAGGCCGGTATCGAGTAGCAGGCAGACCCGATCGCCGGGGCTCGCCGATCGCCGCAGCCGGGCGGCGATTGCCCGCGCGCGCCCGGCGAGCTCCGCATAGGTGACGGTGATCTCCCCCGACCGGGGATCGTCGAGGAAATGCAGGGCCGGTACGGTGCCGTGGTTCCCCGCGAGCCAGCGCAGGTGGCTGACGAGGTCTGATGCGGGCGGGACCGCCAGCGGCGCGCGCGGAAGACCGTCGATCATCGGATGTCCTGGAAGTGTCATCGGAACGGGGGGCGGAACGCTCAGGCTCTGGCGTCGCCGTCGAGGGCGCGGCGCAGGCTGAGCGGCCGCATGTCGGTCCAGACCGTCTCGATATGGGCGAGGCACGAGGCTCGTGGCCCGGAGAAGCCGGTGGCACGCCACCCGGCCGGGACGGCGCGGTGGGCGGGCCAGACCGAGTATTGCTCCTCCCCGTTGATCACGACGAGGAACGTCGCTTCGCTGTCGTCGATAGCCATGGCGTCGTGCTCCGCGAATGGGCCGGTGTCGAAGCCCAAGACGGTGGCGGACGGCCGAAATTTAAGCGGCGGCGCAACTATTTTCGCGGCGGCTCCTAAATCCCTCCCCCGCCCGAACGTCCCTTAGCCTGACAGTTGCCGGCGGATCGTGAGGTCCGCTCGGCGCGGACATCTCGGCGCAGGAATGGAGGTTCGGTGATGACGGAATCCTACGACCCCTCGGACACCTCATATTCCCTGCGCGACACCTTCCGGGGTTCGCAGGGCGGGCGCTGGGACGACGACGAAGCACCGGCCTACGACGCGGTCGGCGTCGGCTTCGGCCCGTCGAACCTGGCGCTCGCCATCGCCCTCGACGAGGCGGGACGGCAGCAGGGCCGCCAACCGCGCGTGCGCTTTCTGGAGCGCCAGGACGAGTTTGTCTGGCATGGCGGGATGCTTCTGCCCGATAGCGGGATGCAGATCTCCTTCCTGAAGGACCTCGTCACCCTGCGCGATCCGACGAGTCCCTACACCTTCATCAACTACCTGCATGTCCACGGCCGGCTGATCGACTACATCAACCGCAAGTCGTTCTTCCCGAGCCGGATCGAGTTCAACGACTATCTGCGCTGGGTCGCGGGGCATTTCGCCGATCGCTGCGATTACGGCGATACGGTGCTGGCCATCGAGCCGGAGGGACGCGGCGATACCATCCGCCACCTGCTGGTCCATTCGCGCAAGGCCGATGGCCGCGAGCAGAGGCGGCGTACCCGCGCCGTCATCCTCGCCACCGGGGGCGAGCCGCGCATCCTGCCGGTCTTCGAGGAGTTGCAGAGCAGCGCCCGGGTGTTCCACTCCTCGCGCTACCTGTCGCGGATCGACGGTGTTCCCCTGCCGGAGGCTTCCACGCGCCGGCCGCGCATCGCCGTCATCGGCGCGGGCCAGACGGCGGCGGAGCTGTTCCTCGACCTGCAGAGTCGTATCCCCGACGCGGACATCGCCATGATCTTCCGCGGCCAGGCGCTGAAGCCCGCCGATGACAGCCCTTTCGTCAACGAGATCTTCAACCCGGACTTCACCGACTTCGTCTATGGCCAGCCCGAGGCCCATCGCCGGGCCATCATCGACGAGTTCCGCGGCACCAATTACTCGGTGATCGACACCGACCTGCTGACGCGGATCTTCGATCTCCTCTACCAGCAGAAGGTCAGCGGCGAGCATCGCCATGCCCTACGACCGAGGACCACCGTGGTCGGGGCCTCGGAGCAGGCCGGCGAGATCGTCCTCGAAACCCTGGACGCCGCCACCGGCCTCACGACGCGGGAATTCTACGACACCGTGATTCTCGCCACGGGGTACCGCCGCGACCGTCTGGAGACCATGATGCCGGCCCTCACGCCGCATCTCACCGACGGCGCCATCGGACGCGACTACCGCCTCGCCACCCGGCCCGGCTTCGAGCCCGCCATCTACGTCCAGGGTTTCAGCGAGCCGACCCACGGTCTGAGCGATACCCTCTTGTCCATCCTGGTCATGCGGGGGCATGAGATCGCCCAATCGCTCCTCGCCGACCGGCAGAGGGCCGGTGCGCGGGCCTGACGCGGCCCTCGATCCCACCATCATGGCGGCGTTGCAGCGTCGAACGGGCGAACGATGTCCTTGAGCCGAGCCGATGCGGGAGCGAGACGCGAGCCGAGTCCGGACGATGCGGACTACAGCCTCGACGGGGTCACGTTTTCCGTTCCGGGACGCGTGCTGCTGCACCCACTGAGCCTCGTTATCCCCACCGGCCGGGTCATCGGCCTCATCGGCCATAACGGCTCGGGCAAGTCGACCCTGATCAAGCTTCTGGCCCGCCAGCAGGCCCCGAGCGGTGGCCGTCTCCTGTTCAAGGGCGCATCGATCGAGAGTCTGGGGGACCGCGCCTTCGCCCGCGAGGTCGCCTACCTGCCGCAGGCGACACCGCAGGCGCCCGGCATGCTGGTCAAGGAGCTCGTCGCCATGGGCCGCTATCCCTGGCACGGGGCGTTGGGCCGACTGGGCTCGACCGACCGGGACGCCATCGCCGAGGCGATGCGGCTCACCAAGGTGACCCCCTTCGCCGAGCGCATGGTGGACAGCCTCTCCGGCGGCGAGCGTCAGCGCGTCTGGCTCGCCATGCTGGTGGCGCAGAATGCCCGCTGCCTGCTTCTCGACGAGCCCATCGCCGCCCTCGACATCGCCCACCAGATCGAGGTGCTCTCTCTCGTGCGTCACCTGTCCCAGGAGCGGGGCCTCACCGTCATCGTGGTCCTGCACGACGTGAACATGGCGGCCCGCACCTGTGACGACCTCATCGCGCTCCATGGCGGACGCCTCATCGCGCGCGGCACCCCGGCCGAGATCGTGACGCCTGAGGGGCTGGAGGCGATCTACGGGGTGCGTATGGGAGTGTTCCCCCACCCCCGGACGGGGATGGCCCTGAGCTACCTCGATTGAGGCCGGCCCGAACCCGTACCGCGCTTCAGGCGTTGCCCCGTCAGATCAGGGAGCGACGCATGTCCGAGACGACGAAACCGCCCGAACCGACCGAGACGCTGACCGAATCCACCTCCGACCGGTCGCGCGGCGGCGGTTCCGGCAAGCCGGAACAGAACAGCGCCGCGACCGGCCCGAAGGATACCGTGAGCGGGATCGTTCAGGAAACGCCGGACGATCCGAGCGACCGGCCCGGCACCGAAGCTGAGGAAGCCGCCCGATGAGCATAGATGGATCCACGCCCGAGGCGCCCACCACGGTGTCGCTGAAGGAGCCCCGGGACAAGGCCTATTGGGCCCGCTATTTCCAGACCCCGAGCGAGGAGGTGGAGGCGGCCGTGGAGGAGGTCGGCCACGATCCGGCGAAAGTGGCTGAACGGCTCGGCAAGCCGTGGCCCTTCGAAGCCAGCGGCATCGTGTGAGGGAATCCCCTTGAGCGGGAGCGGCGGGAGGCTGACGGATCACCTCCCCCTTAAACTTGCGGACGAGGCGTGGCTCCGGTCCCGCCCCGCTTTGGCGGCACCCGCATCTTCCGGCGGGGGCCGACTTCTCTATATGCTTGACCGTAAGCCCGCGTCTCTCCGTTCGAAAGGAACGCCGCTTTGGTCTCAAGACTAACTGCCCTCGCGTTGATGACCCTGCTGCCCGTCGCGGCACTTGCCGCGGACCGGACGGTGACGATCGCCGGAGGGCAGGTCAGCGCGCCGGTGGGCCTGACCGTACAGGTGAAAACCGTCACTTTGGGTGAGGACGCCACGACGGTCCGCCTGCTGGCGAGTTTCGACAGCCACAAGACGACCTTCGTCAACATGAACGACCGGCAGAATGCCTACCTCGCCTGGGGCGACGGGGCGGAACAGCGTCTCCACCTGCGCCAGATCGCCGACAACAAGTGGATGCGCGTTCTCAACGGCCGGACCATGGAGGGCGATCTCGTTTTCCCCGGCGCCCTGCCCTCCGACGCGAGCCGGCTGACGCTGGTCTTCAACCCCGGCCGGTCCGGCGACGACATCAACGCGCCTGGCATCACCGTTCCGCTGGCTCTGACCCCGTGAGAGGGGCAGTGCTTTTGGCGGCGATCCTGGCACTGCCCGGGCTCGCTCCGGAGGGACATGCGTCGAGCTACACCGTGACGGCGGGCGGGGCCGCGATCGGCGACGCTCCCTCCCGGTTCGCCGAGATCGGCCTCCCCGCCTCGCATTGGGAGGAGAAGCCCCAACCGAGCGCTGCGGCTAGTTCGGGCGGCGCTTCCTCCTTCGGGGCGAAGGGCATGACGTCCGAGGCGCGTCTGAAGACGGAGGCCAACCTCTCCGCCCTCGGCGCCCGGCGGGAGGGCGCGGCCATCCTGGTGGAGCTGCCGAGCGATGTCCTGTTCGACTTCGACAAGTCCGTGATCCGCGCCGAAGCCCGCCCGGCCCTGGTCCGGCTCTCAGAGGTTCTCGCGGCCATGCCGAAGGCCCGTATGGCCATCACCGGCCACACCGACGCCATGGGCGCGGACGCCTACAACCGGGCCCTGTCGGAGCGCCGGGCGGTCTCCGTCCGCGCTTGGCTGGTGGGGCGCGGCATCGCCGCCGGGCGCCTGTCGGCGGCGGGCAAGGGCGAGACCATGCCGGTCGCGCCCAACGCCAATCCCGATGGTCGCGACGACCCCGCCGGACGGCAGCGGAACCGCCGCGTCGCGTTCCTCATCGCGCCCGATGGATAGACGGAGAACGACCGACCGGAAATGTCCACCCGGATCGTCGGGGACCACGACCTCCCGATAGCCTCGTCCCGCTTACCGAACGGCAGGCGCTTCCAGCCGTCCGGCTGCGCGCTCATCGCTTCCTCACCGGCGGCACGCCCGCCTGCTTCAGGTCGGCGAGGCATCCGCGCATGACCCGCATCATCTCCGCCTCCGTTTCGGCCGAAACGCCCATGGGCCGGAGGGCGGGACTAGCATTTTCGGACCAATCGACCCGTGTGCAGGAGAGGAAGAGATGCCGAAAGTGCCGGCTGCACCCGCGCTCCGCCAGGGTGCGCAGGGCCGGCGGGTCGACGTCCCGCACGATCTCCTCGACGCTCCCGAACGCCCCGGAGGTGAGCGGCCGGTCCCGCCGCTTCCACTGGCCTGTTCGATGCTCGACGAGGCCGTTCACGCACTCGTCCGCCAGACTCGTCGGCGGCCGGACCAGGAGTTCGTCGAAGGCGCAGGCGGGCGAGGATATCGCCAGCGACAGGGCGAGCAGACGCATCAGCATCGCGATCGGCCCCGAACGGGTCCGAGACGGCGCTGGGGAGGTCGCGGATGTCGACCCATTCTGCGGGCTCCTCGGGCTCGGGGCATGACCGATCCTGCCGGGACGGACGACGCTCTTCAATCCGGCGGAGCGACGGTGGCCGAGCCCGGCCGGGTGTCCCCCTCCTGTCCGATCAACGCTTGGGTCCTGCCCCTCAGGGCCTGGAGGCTCCGATAGCCGACCGAGGCGGCGACGTGGCGTGCCGCCCGGCCATCGGCCGCGAGGGCCAGGGCCCGCACGATCCTGGCCCTCGCGCGCCACTGCCCGAAGCTGAGGCCCGTTTCCCGGCGAAACCCGCGCGTCAGGGTCCGGCGGCTCACGCCGGCCCGGTCGGCCCAGGCGTCGAGACCGAGCGCCAAGGCGGGATCGTCGATCAACCCGAGGCAGATCCGCCGGAGGCGGGCATCCTGCGGCAAGGGCAGGGTCAACCGGGTTTCGGGGGCGTGTCTCGTCTCGTCGAGCACCAGGGCGGCCAGATGCCCGCCGCGACCCGTCTCGTCATACAGAACGGGCTCGCCTGTCAGGGCGACCAGGGCGGCGGCGAGGAGGGGCGAGACTTCGATGACGCGCGCCCGTTCGGAGAAGCCGGCGATGGCCTCGACGGCCAGATAGGCCGAGCACATGGCGACGTCGCCATGCATGACCACCGCGTGGGGGAGGCGCGGAGGGATCCACAGGGCATGGCCCTCCGGCACCACCCAGGTCCCGTCCTCGGCGGTCGCCATCATCAATCCGGCGGTGGCGTAGAGCAGCTGCGCCCGCTTGTGGGAGTGCCGCTCCGTGCGGCTGCCGGCCACGAAGGTCTTGGGCATCACCGCGACGGCGCGCGGCACGTCCTGATAATCCTCGGCCCTGATGGAGCGCATGGTTTCCCCGTCGCCGCGGTTTGCCTTGGCATCGTTTGCCTTGGCCCGATCGCGTACACCTTCGGCCCGACAGCGTTCAACGGGTCAGCTAGAGCGGGGCCTGCCTGCGGAGATCCTCTATCGATGGACGCCGAAACCCTGTCCCGCCGCACCCTGCGCTTCGTCAACGTGGCGCATGCCCTCGATCACTTCGTGCTGCTGATCTACCCGACGGCCGTGATCGCCATCGCGGCGCAGACCGGGCTTTCCTATGGGGAGCTCATCGCGCTCGCCACCGGGGCCTTCGTGGCCTTCGGCCTCTGCGCGCTGCCGATGGGCTGGCTCGCCGACCGGTTCGGACGGCGAAACCTCCTGGCGGTGTTCTTCTTCGGCTACGGCCTGTCGTGCCTCGGGGTTGCGAGCGCCGCCAGCCCGACGGCCTTCGCCCTGTGGCTCTGCGTGCTCGGGCTGGCCTCGGCGATCTATCACCCGGTCGGCTCGACCATGCTGGTCTCCCACTCGCGCCGCCTCGGGCGGGACCTCGGCGTCAACGGCGTCTGGGGCAATGTCGGCGCCGCGACGGCCTCGGGTGTCACGGCTCTGCTGGCGACGGGGTTCGGCTGGCAGGCGGCCTTCGTGGTGCCGGGGCTGGTCTGCCTCGCCTGCGGGACTGCGTTTCTGGCCATGGTCCCCGGCGACGGCGAGGGCGCGCAGGGCAAGGAAGGGGGCAAGGCAGTCCTCGCGGTGTCCCGCCCTATCCCCCTGCTCGTGGTTTTCGCCTGCGCCATCGTGGCCGGCGGGATGACCTTCAACATCACCACCATCGCCCTGCCGAAGGTGGTGGACGAGCGCGTCGGCGAGGGGTTGCCCCTCGCGCTGATCGGCTCCGTGGCCACCCTGGTCTTCATGGTCGGGGCCCTGACCCAGCTCCTCATGGGGCGACTGATCGACCGTTACAGCCTGCCGGCGTTGTTTCTCGGCTTGTCGGTGCTGCAGCCGCTGGGCCTCGGGATCGCCGCCCTGAGCAGCGGCGTCCCGCTCCTCGCCGGGCTCGTCCTGACCATGGCCGCGCTCTACGGGCAGGTGGTGATCAACGACGCGATGGTGGCTCGCTACGTGCCGCCGCTCTACCGCGCGCGGGCCTACAGCGTGCGCTATTTCCTCGGTTTCACCGTGAGCGGGTTCGCGGTGCCGCTGATCGCCCTGCTGCACGAGAGGGGCGGGTTCGGGCTCGTGCTCGGGATCGCGGCGGCCTGCGGCGGCGTCATCGTGGCCTCGGCGGTCGGCTTCTTCGGCCTCACGGGGAAAGACCGGTCCCGGCCCCTCGCCCCGGCGGAATGAAGCGGGGCCAACCGCCACGCGACCGGCCTTCGCACCGCCATCGGACGGGGTCATCGCGAAAACCGGCCGGACGTCCTATTCCGGTCGCGCCAGCGGGAGCGATGCCATGCAGAAGCGCTACGAGATTTTCGCCGACTATCACCAGTTCTATCTCTGGGATCACGGCGAGATGCCCGACGCGGCGCTGGATTACACCGAAGAGGACCTCCAGCTGAGGGTCAAGACGGCGCCGTTCCTCGTGGTCATCCAGCCCGAGCGCAACATGTCCGTGCCGGTGGAGCTCGACATCCTCGACGGGCCGCCCGACGAGGCCCTCGACCTCTGGGACCACGTGGTGGAGGCGAGCCTCGACCTGCCCTCGGGCCGGCTCGAAATCCACGAATGCACGGGCGGGTCCATCGACATCCTGTCCGTGGCCCCCGGCACCTACCGCGTCCGCGCCTGTTTCGGCGGCCTTACCACCCTCACCGACGACCGCCTGGACGGCGAGGACCATTACCGCCTCGTCCTGTGGCCGGCCCCCGCCGCCCCGCTCGCGGTGATCAAGCAATTTGCCGGCGCCCGCTGAGAGCCCGGCCCCACCGTTCGCAGATCGCGCGAGATGCACGGCTCTGACCTCCTCCCCAGCGGATCTCGGGCCTGCCCGAGATCCGTCGAGCTTGTGGGGAGG
>NZ_JAVTJA010000025.1:0-53018 GCF_031843785.1 Methylobacterium sp. WCS2018Hpa-22 | reverse complement strand
GTGAGGGGGCGCGTCCGGGTGAGCCAAGTTCGGATGCGCCCCCTCACCCTCGCTTCGGCTTCGCCTCTCGCTCATCGCGGACACGACAAGGTGTCCGCGATCCTCTCCCCGCGCGCGGGGAGAGGCGGCGCTGCCTGACACTGCCGCTCTCCTTCAGAAGGCCGGCCATTACGGTCGAGGCGCTGGCGCCGGGACATAATGCTGGAGCAGATCGAGATGTGGGTATCGGGTCGGCGCATAACGCGCGATTCCTTCTCCCCTCTGCGGGAGAAGGTGGCCCGCGAGCCAAGTCGGACGAGGGGAGCGCCATCTCCGGAGAGGTCGCTCCCTCTCCCGGTCGCTCCGCGACCACCCTCATCCGCAGCATGATCTACGATATTCACACAAATGGCGGGATGCGCCGCCCTGCCCTCCTCCCCAGCGGATCTCGGGCCTGCCCGAGATCCGTCGAGCTTGTGGGGAGGAGTTGGAGGTGGGGGTGGTTGGGCGACCCTCAGGCTGCGGAGGCTGGCGGAGCCACCCCCACTCCTAGCCTCTCCCCACAAGGGGGAGAGGGACGCGCTCTGCCTGAAACAGTAGCTGGGTGGATCTCCTCGCTCGCATAGGGCGGAGGATTACTCCGCCCCGATCAGCACCCGGCCGTCATGCCCTGCGATCGTCACGTCGCGAAGCTCGCCCGGGGGCGTGTCGGCTGCCAGCCGGACCGGGGTGAACCCTTCCGTACGCGCCATTCCGCCGCGCTCGGTGAGCACGCGGTGGGTCCGGCCGACCTCTCCCGCGAGATGTGCCGTCAGTGCCGTGGCTCCCGCGTCACGAAGACGGGCGGCGCGCTCGCGGATCACGTCTCCGGCGACGGGCGGCATGCGCGCGGCCGGCGTGCCGGGGCGGGGCGAATAGGGGAAGACGTGGAGATGCGTGAGGCCGCATTCGGCAACGAGATCGAGGGAGCGGGTGAACTGCTCTTCCGTCTCGGTGGGAAAGCCGGCGATGAGGTCGGCCCCGAAGACGGCATTCGGGCGAAGACGCCGCACGGCCTCACAGAACCGGATCGCATCGTCGCGGCCGTGCCGGCGCTTCATGCGCTTGAGGATCAGGTCGTCGCCGGCCTGCAGCGAAAGGTGGAAATGCGGCATCAGCCGGTTCTCGCCGGCAATCGCCTCCCAGAGAGCCGCGTCGGCCTCGATGGAATCGATGGAGGACAGGCGCAGGCGTGCGAGATCCGGCACGTGGCGGAGGATCGCCTGGACCAGCCGTCCCAGGCTGGATGACTGAGACAGATCCCGGCCGTAGGCGGTGAGGTCGACGCCGGTGAGCACGACTTCGCGCCCGCCATGGTCGACGATGCGGCGGACCTGATCGACCGCGTCGTCCAGCGTGACGGAGCGGGAATTCCCCCGGCCGAAGGGGATGATGCAGAAGGTGCAGCGATGGTCGCAGCCGTTCTGCACCGGCACGAAGGCGCGGGTACGGCCGGCGACCGAGGCGATCCGCGTCGGTGCGGCTTCCCGCGCGGCCATGATGTCGTCGATCTCGAGACGCGGTCTGACATGCGTGGCGGGCTGCCAGGTCTCGGCCCTGGTCTTGGCGTCGTTGCCGACGATGCGCGCCACTTCCGGCATCGCCGAATAGGCGTCCGTTTCCACCTGAGCGCCGCAGCCGGTGACGACGATCTCGGCCCCCGGCCGCTCGCGGGCGAGCTTGCGGATCGCCTTGCGGGCCTGGCGTCCGGCCTCCGTCGTGACGGCGCAGGTATTGACGAGGACGAGGTCCGCGCCCGTCCCGGCCGCCTCGGCATGGCGGCGCATCACCTCGGATTCCACCGTGTTGAGGCGGCAGCCGAAGGTCAGGGTCTCCACCGCCACTCAGTCCACCCGCGTGAAGAGTTCGGGGGACAGGAAACCCTCCCATTCGAGGGCCACGGGGCCGGTCATCAGCACGTGGTCGTCGGCGCGCCATTCGATGACGAGGTCGCCGCCGGGCAGGCTCACGGTGGCGTGGCGCGCCAGCATGCGCAGGCGCGAGGCCGCCACCAGGGTGGCGCAGGCGGCGGTGCCGCAGGCGAGCGTCAACCCCGCGCCGCGCTCCCAGACCCGGAGCTTGATCGTGTCGGGCCCCGTCACCTGAGCCACGGAGATGTTGGCGCGCTCGGGAAAGATCGGGTGGTTCTCGAGCATCGGGCCGATGCGGCCGAGATCGTAGCCGTCGGGATCGCGCTCGACGAAGAACACCGCGTGGGGGTTGCCCATGTTCACCACGCCCGGCGAATGCAGCACGGGCGCGTCGATCGGGCCGATCTGGAGCTCGATCCGCCGCGTGTCGGGGAACGGCTCGGCCAGCGGAATCTCGTCCCACTTGAGGCGGGGGCGGCCCATATCGACGGTGAAGGAGGTGTGCGCCACGCGCTTCACCTCGACGAGCCCCGCCTTGGTCTCCAGGGTGAGGCGGCCGTTCTCAGCCGGGCGCGCCATGGCCGGGTCGTCCAGCATGGCGTAGGCGACGCAGCGGGTGCCGTTGCCGCAGGCGCCGGATTCCGACCCGTCGGTATTGTATATCCGCATGAAGCCGTCCGTGCCGGGGCTGCGCGGATCGTGGATGACCATGAGCTGGTCGAAGCCGGAGCGCGGGTGGCCGGCGATGGCGCGGGCCTCCTCGGCGCGCACGACCAGCTCCGTGCCGCGCAGGTCCAGCACCACGATGGCGTTGCCCGCCCCGTGCATCTTCAGGAACCGACGGTTCTCGAGCCTCGTCATGATCGTCTTCGGTTTCGTTGTCTGAACGGGGCATCCCGCGTGCGAGGCCCCCGCATATAGGACAAAGCGCCGGGCCGCGCACGCGGGGTCCGCTCGGGGGAGCGTTGCACAAGGGACGCGCCCGTCACGTTCCTGCGTTCGGGGCGGGTTGGCGTCTCGCAGGCGGGCGGCTTCCTCCCTATTTTAAGGCTTCGCGATTCAGCCGTACGATTCGTCGCGGCGTGCGATCTCCGGAGCGTTGCCTTGACCCGTCATCGTCTATTGCCGCTCGTCAGCCTCGCCGCCGCTTTGGCCGTCTCCTCCGCGCTCGCGCAGCAGCCGTCCTCGCCCGCGACCTCCTCTCCCCTGCCGACCACGACGGCGCCCGATCCGGTCAATCCCGACGCGCCGGCCCGTCCGGTGCCGACCCAGGCGCTTCCCGCCGCGCCGGCGCTCCCGGCCGGCCCGGCACGCCAGACCCTGGTGGAGACCCCCGGCGACGCCAACGACGTGGACGAGGTCTCGCTGCCGCCCAAGCCCGCCGCGATCCTGGCGGGGCGGGCGAGCTGGGAGGAGGCGGTGCCGGCCCTGAAGGCCGCCTTCGTGAAGATCGAGGAGGCGCTGGCCAAGGACGGGATCACCCCCACCGGGCGGCCGATCGCGGTCTTCGCCAAGACCGACGATGACGGATTCCAGTTCGAGGCGATGATCCCGATCGCCTCCATGCCGGACCCGAAGCCCGCCGAGTCGGGCGGTCTGCGCTTCGGCACGACCCCCAGCGGCAAGGCCCTGCGCTTCCCGCACAAGGGCTCCTACGACGAGATCGACGGCACCTACGAGACGCTCACCGCCTATCTCGACGCCAAGGACGTGGTGGTCCAGGACCGCTTCATCGAGGAATACGTCACCGACCTGAACGACAAGGCGGACGAGAAACTCGACGTGAACATCTACGCCCTGCCGAAATAGGCGGAGTCTCGCTCACGCGGTCGCTTCCGTTCGGGGAGCTTCCAGGATCGCGCCGTTGTTCAGGTGGATCACCCGGTCGGCCGCATCGAAGTAGCGGTCGTCATGGCTGATGACGATCAGGGTCCGGCCCTCACGCTTCAGGTCCGGCAGGAGCCGTGTGTAGAACAGGCGGCGGAAGGTGGGGTCCTGCTCCGCCGCCCACTCGTCGAGGACGAGGACCGGCCGTCCTTCGAGATAGGCCTGAACCAGGGCCAGGCGCTTGCGCTGCCCGGCCGAGAGATCGACGGTGGAGAAGGCCCCGTCCCGGATCGTCACCTTGTGGGCGAGGTCCAGGGTCTCGAGATAGGCATCCGCCGCCGCCGGATCCGCCCCGGCGGGCAGGACGAGATCGTCGAACAGGTAATAGTCGAAGAACACCGCCGAGAAATGCTGGCGGTAGGCGTCCCGCGTCTCGTCCGTCACCGGCGCCCCGTCGAGGAACAGGGTGCCGGTCTGTGGCGGATACAGGCCGAGGATCAGCTTGATGAGGGTGGTCTTGCCCGAGCCGTTCTCGCCGACGATGAACAGGATCTCCCCCCGCCGCACGGTGAGGTCGATGGGCCCGAGGGTGAAGCCCGGCTTGCCCTCGACGGCCGGGAAAGCGTGGCTGACGCCGCGAAGCTCGATTTCCTCAATGGTCCGGGGCGTCCGCGTGTCCTCCGGCGCGAGCAGGTTCGGCTCCGAGACGGTGCGTCCGGCCGAGAATTCGGCGATGCGCTGGTAGGCGATCCGCGCCCGGCCGATCTCGGGCAGGATGGCGAGGATGTAGGTGACCGGCAGCTCGATATAGAGCAGCACGAGGACGAAGCCGGAGAGGACCGCGTTGTCGATCCCCAGAGTCGCCTTGTAGGTCACGATGGCCGCGATCGTGGCGAACAGGGCCAGCTTCTTCGTCAGGTAGGAGAATTCGAGGAGCGTATGGGTCCTGAATTCGTTGCGGCGGAGTTCTTCGATGGACGAGGTCAGGGCCCCGTCCCTCAACCGCATTCGGCGCTGCCGGTTGAGCCGCAATTCCCGGCTGCCTTCGGTCAGGCTCTGGAAATGCTTCTGCATCGTGTCGGCGAGGGAGCGGCGCGTGCGGTAGCCGACCATGGCGCGGCGGCGCAGGATGTTCTCGACATAGCTGCCGAGGCCGAAGACCAGCAGGGTGATGGCGAGGAGCGGGGCTGACAGAGTGAGCATGTAGACGAGGCATCCGGCGGTGACGCCGCTCTGGATGATGAGCCCCGACAGCATCGCCACCGTCGTCGACAGCGTGGCGGCATCCGTGTTGAGCGAAGCGAGGACCTTGTGGCGGCCGATCTGCTCGATGCGGTCGATGGGCGCCGTGAGGATCATGTCGGCGAGATCGCGGCTGAGGCCGGCGCTGATGCGTCCGCTCGCCAGGGCGCTGCCGAGCCCGGAGAGAAGGGACCCGCCCACGCCGAGAAGGACGAGGCCGAGGAAGACGGGAATGAAAGTCTCGGAAAGACCGCCCTCCGCATGGATGGCCGTGTTGACCTTGGCCAGAACCGTCGCCGTGGCGAGGCCGCTCAGCGCCCCGATCGCCGAGGACACGGCCACGAGCGGCCAGATCGGACGCAGCAGGCGCATCGCGTCCTTGCCGAGCCCGCTCAGACGATTGTCCGGTCCCGCCATTCATCCCTCCGGCTCGGCCCTGTCGTTGGGCCGCTGGGCAGCCGGATACGTCAGGAACGGGATGCGCCAAAATTCGAAACACGCAGGGCGTGTCTGCGGACGGGCCTGCTTGTCGTCGCGGTGGGGATGTGGAGAATAATCACAGCGCCGCGTCGGACCGGGCTCAGAATCGATCATCCCATCAGATCACCTCATCCTGAGGTGCCGGAGCGTAGCGGAGGCTTTGAGCGAGCCCTCCAGTTGCCTCGTTGGGTTCTGGAGGCCTCCTTCGAGGCCGCTCCGCGGCACCACAGGATGAGGTCAAGCCTTGGACAGACACCCCGAACAGGCGCTCAGAGCAGGCTGAGCTGCGCCGAGACACGAGAGGTCGCCCCGCGCTCCAGCGCGAGCAGCCACTTTTTCGTGTCGAGGCCGCCGGCAAACCCCGTGAGGCTGCCTCCCGTGCCGATGACGCGGTGGCACGGAACCACGATGGGGAGCGGGTTGGCGCCATTGGCGGCACCCACGGCCCGGCTGGCGCTCGGACGGCCGATTCGCCTGGCCAACTCGCCGTAGCTGATCGTCTCGCCCAGCGGGATGTCAATGAGCGCGGTCCAGACCTGCCTCTGGAACGGTGTGCCGCGCGGGTCGAGTTCGAGGTCGAACCGGGTCAGCCGGCCTTCGATATAGGCACTCAATTGCCGCCGGGCTTCGGCGAAGGCCGCGTCGTCCCGGAGCCAGTCCGGTTTCGGGGCAACGGCGCCCTTGCCGGTTGGGAAACCGATGCAATGCAGGCGCTCGTCCGTACCGGCCAGAACAAGCGGACCGATCGGGCTGGGCAGGACCGTGTAGCTGGTTTGCGGCATAGCACGTTCGTTCGTTGAAACATGAGGGTTGGTGTCGACCTCGAAGACCGGATCGGTGGTCTGCGGAGCATCACATCGCGACACGCCTCCCGCCGCCAACTCATGAGGTCGCCCAGGTCACCACAGCGGAACCAGCCTTGCGCAGCACTGCCTCGCGCACGTCCATCGCAAGTCCCGGCGCGTCGTAATAAGCTGCAATCATGAGTGCAGGACGCCCTGGGGGTCGGACGATAGCGTAGTCGTTGGTGTGTCGGTCGACGCTGGTGCCTGGCCTGTTTCCTACTCGCCATCGGGCCGGCAAGGCCGCACGCAAGCGTTGCGAGCCCGGCTTGCAGTTGACCATCCAGCTTTCAAGCTTTTCTCGGCTCCCGGCTATCAGCACGTCGCCGAGAAGGATCGAGCGGGCTGAAGCAACGATGGCCCGGGGCGTCGTTGTGTCCAGATTTCCCTTGGGGGTATTCGCAGCAAGCTCGAAGCGATCGACGCGTGTGACCTCATCGCCGATGCTGCGAAGAAAGCGGGTGAGGCCGTCAGGCCCGCCGCTGGACTTCATCAGCAGATTCGCGGCGGTATTATCGCTCGTTTCAACCATCGCTTGGCAGAGCGTCTCGACTGACAGCGCGCCGCGCGAGACGTGCAACTCTGTCACAGGTGAGGGTGACACAAGATCAACGCGCGAAAAAGCGACTTCACGCCCAAAACTTTCCGCTCCCGCATCGACGCGGGCCAAGACGTGCGCGGCCAGCAAACCCTTGAAGGTGCTGCACATCAGGAAACGTTCGTCGGCCCGGTGCTCGAGGGTTCGACCGGAGCCGGTGTCGAGCGCGAGTAGCCCCAGGCGCCCACCGTATCGACTTTCGAGGGCGGCGAAGGGGGCGCTGTCGGCGGAATGTGAAGCACCTATGCCACCGACCACACCGATTGCTGCGCCAATGATCAACTTACGGCGTGTCGGCGAAACATCAGCAGCCGCGTCGGTGTGTTTCAAGGAGACCAGTCCTGCCCAAGGGGAAGCCATGGCCAAGCTTGCTCTCGGATTGTGTTTCCGAAGGGGCGGGCGAGGATCCCCCCCGCGGTTTGCGAGCCGAGCCTTCACAGTGCGATCAGGCGCTTGGCCACATCCACCCCACCGGCCGCTGCCGTCCCGAGCGAGAGGAGAGCGGCCGACGTGGTACCCTATTCGGCCGCCTCGCTATAGGCATCCACCGGTGGGCAGGAGCAGACGAGGTTGCGGTCGCCGTAAGCGTTGTCGACGCGGTTGATCGGCGGCCAGTACTTGTCCATGCCGAGACTTCCCGAGGGGAAACACGCCGCCTCGCGGGAATAGGGCCGCTCCCACGGGCCGATCAGGTCCGCCACCGTGTGCGGCGCGTGTTTCAGCGGATTGTCGACCTTGTCCATCCGGTTATCCTCGATGGCGCGGATCTCCTCGCGGATCGCCAGCATCGCATCGCAGAATCGGTCGATCTCGCCCTTGGTCTCGGATTCCGTGGGTTCGATCATCAGGGTGCCGGCCACCGGCCAGCTCATGGTCGGCGGGTGGAAGCCGCAATCGATCAGGCGCTTGGCGATGTCCTCGACGCCGATCCCGGCCGATTTCTGGAACGGCCGCACGTCGATGATGCATTCATGCGCCACCCGGCCCTGTGCCCCGGCATAGAGCACCGGATAGGCGCCCTTCAGGCGGCTCGCGATGTAATTGGCGTTGAGGATGGCCACGCGGGTGGCCTGGGTGAGGCCGCGCCCGCCCATCAGCAGGCAGTAACTCCACGAGATCGGCAGGATCGAGGCCGAGCCGTAGGGCGCCGCCGAGACGGCCCCTTCCTCGGCCGTCCGTGGATCGGAGGGCAGGAACGGGATGAGATGCGCCTTGACGCCGATGGGACCCATGCCGGGGCCGCCGCCGCCATGGGGGATGCAGAAGGTCTTGTGCAGGTTGAGGTGGCTGACATCGGCGCCGATATCGCCGGGGCGCGCAAGGCCCACCATGGCATTGAGGTTGGCCCCGTCGAGATAGACCTGGCCGCCATGGGCATGGACGATGTCGCAGATCTCTCGGACCCGCACCTCGAACACCCCATGCGTCGACGGATAGGTGATCATGCAGGCTGCGAGGTTGTCGGAATGCAGCTCGGCCTTCCGGCGAAAATCCTCGACGTCGATGTTGCCGTGCTGGTCGGCGCCGACCACGACCACGCTCATGCCGCACATCTGCGCGGAGGCCGGGTTGGTGCCATGCGCCGAGGACGGGATGAGGCAGACCTTGCGGTGCCCCTCCCCGCGCGAGAGGTGGTAGGCCCGGATAGCGAGCAAGCCGGCATATTCCCCCTGCGCGCCGGAATTCGGCTGCATCGAGATCGCGTCGTAGCCGGTGATCGCGCAGAGCTTGTCGGAGAAGTCGCGCAGGAGTTCCTGGTAGCCCTCCGCCTGATCCGCCGGCACGAAGGGGTGGATCTCCGAGAATTCCGGCCAGGAGATCGGCAGCATCTCGGCGGTGGCGTTGAGCTTCATCGTGCACGAGCCGAGCGGGATCATCGCGCGGTCCAGCGCCAGGTCGCGGTCGGCGAGGCGACGCATGTAGCGCGTCATCTCACTCTCGGCCCGGTTCATGTGGAAGATCGGATGGGTAAGATAGGCGGAGGTTCGGAGATTCGCCTCGGGGAGACGCTGCGCCGGCCAGGCCTCGTCATAGGTCAAGCCTTCGCCGCCGAAGGCGCGCCACACCGCCTGGACGATATCGGGCCGGGTGCGCTCATCGACGGTGATGCCGATGCGGTCCGAGCCCACTTTCCGCAGGTTGATGCCGTTCTTCACCGCGTTCTGCAGGATCAACCCCTGGAAGGCGCCGACCTCGACGGTGATCGTGTCGAAGAAGCCCTTCGGCTCCACGGTGAATCCGAGGGCCTCCAGCCCTTCCGCGAGGCGCACCGCGTCGCGGTGGACCCGAGCGGCGATGGCCTTCAATCCGCGCGGGCCGTGGAACACCGCGTACATGCCGGCGATGACCGCCAGCAGCACCTGCGCGGTGCAGATGTTCGACGTCGCCTTCTCACGGCGGATATGCTGCTCGCGGGTCTGCAGGGCGAGGCGATAGGCGCGGTTTCCCCGCGCATCGACGGAGACGCCCACGAGCCGGCCCGGCAGAGTGCGCTTATGCGCCTCGCGGGTGGAGAGATAGGCCGCGTGCGGGCCGCCATAGCCCATGGGCACGCCGTAGCGCTGCATCGAGCCGATGGCGATGTCGGCGCCCATCTCGCCCGGCGGCTTCAGCAGGGTGAGGGCCAGGGGGTCGGCGGCCATCACGGCGACCGCGCCGGCCTCGTGCAGGCGGGCGATGACCTCCGAAAAATCGTGGATGGCGCCGCAGACGCCGGGATATTGGAGGATCGCGCCGAAGACCTCCGCCGGGTCGAGATCGGTCGACGGGTCGCCGACGACGATGGTCCAGCCCAGCGGCGCGGCACGGGTCTTCAGGACGGCGATGGTCTGGGGCAGGCATTCGCCGTCGACGAAGAAGGCGGTCTTGCCGTTGCGGGCGATACGCGAGGCCATGCCCATGGCTTCCGCCGCCGCCGTGGCCTCGTCGAGGAGCGAGGCATTGGCGATGTCGAGGCCGGTGAGGTCGCAGACCAGGGTCTGGAAGTTCAGCAGCGCCTCGAGCCGGCCCTGGCTGATCTCGGGCTGGTAGGGCGAATAGGCGGTGTACCAGGCCGGGTTCTCGAAGATGTTGCGCTGGATCACCGGCGGCATCGTGGTGCCGTGGTAGCCCTGGCCGATGAGCGAGACGAGAAGCCGGTTCTTGTCGGCGATGCCGCGCATGTGTTCGAGCACCCGGCGCTCGGTGAGCGACGTGCCGAAATCGATGCGCTCTTCCTGGCGGATGTCGGCCGGCAAGGTCTCGTCCACGAGGCCGTGCAGGCTCTCGGAGCCGATCACGGCCAGCATCGCCGCGATCTCAGCGGTGGTCGGACCGATGTGGCGGCGATTGGCGAAATCGTAGGGATCGTAGCGATCGTTTGGCATGATGGGCCTCGCGTGCCGAAGTCTGAAGAATGTCGCAACGCTTCTCCCTCCCCCTTGTGGGGAGGGATCGAGGGTGGGGGTGGTTCCGCCGGACTCCGCAGCGGGTCGCCCAGCCACCCCCACCTCCAACTCCTCCCCACAAGGGGGAGGAGAGAGCGTTCTGGGTCGTGCGCGTTGCGCTATTTCGCGAACTCCGCGTAGGCCGTCTCGTCCATCAATCCGTCGAGGGAGGCGACGTCGTCGAGGCGGAGGCGATAGAGCCAGCCCGCGCCCTGCGGGTCGGTGCCGATGCTGGCCGGGTCCGACACGGCGGCCTCGTTGATTTCGGTCACCTCGCCAGAGACCGGGGCGAACACGTCGGAGGCGGCCTTCACCGATTCCACCACCGCCGCGGCCTCGCCCTTGACGAGCTTGGCGCCGACCTTGGGCAGCTCGACGAAGACGAGGTCTCCGAGTTGCTCAGCCGCATGGGTGGTGATGCCGATGGTGGCGACATCGCCCTCGATGGCCAGCCACTCGTGCTCGTCCGTGAATTTCAGCATGATGCGCTCCGTGAAACGGGGATTGGGGGGAAGTCGGCCGGGGGCCGGGATTCAGCTGCGCTTGAAGCGCGCCGGCACGAAGGGAAGCGCCACGACCGAGACCGGCAGGCGCCGGCCGCGCACTTCCGCGAAGAGGCGGGTGCCGGGCGTCGACAGGGCGGCAGGGACGTAGCCCATGGCGATGGGCGCCTTGAGGCTGGGGCTGAACCCGCCGGAGGTGACCCGGCCGATGGCCTCGCCGGCTTCCTCTGCGACGAGCGCGGCCCCTCCCCGCACCGGGGTCGGGCCCTCCGGCAGCAGGCCGACGCGCCGCGACGCGGGACCGTCACCGATCTCACCGAGGATGCGCTCAGCGCCCGGAAAGCCACCCGCGCGCGCACCGCCCTCGCGGCGGACCGGCTGGATCGCCCAGGTCAGACCGGCCTCGACTGGGCTCGTGCCGACATCGATATCGGCTCCGTGCAGGCACAGGCCGGCTTCCAGCCGCAGGGAATCGCGTGCGCCGAGGCCGACGGGCTCCACGTCCCTGTCCTGCAGCAACGCCTCGGTGACCGCATCCGCGGCATCCTCCGGAAGGGAAATCTCGAACCCGTCCTCCCCGGTATAGCCGGAGCGGCTGACGAGGGCGGACGCGCCGAGGAGCTCCACCCACTTCACATCGAGGAAGCGCATGGCGGCGGTCTCCGGGGCGAGCCGCGCCAGGGCGCTCTCGGCCAGCGGCCCCTGGAGGGCGAGGAGCGCCCGGGGCAGCACGGTGATCTCGCACAGGCCGGCCAGATGAGCGCGAAGATGGGCCTCGTCCGCCACCTTGTTGGCCGCGTTGACCACCACGATCAGGCTGTCGTCGAGGCGTGCGACCATGAGGTCGTCGAGGATGCCGCCGGTGTCACCGGTGAGGAAACCGTAGCGCTGCCGGCCGGGCGCCAGCCCCAGCACGTCGATCGGCAGGAGGGTTTCGAGGGCGCGCGCGAGCTCCGCCATGCCGCCCGGACCTGGCTTCAGCTGGATCTGGCCCATATGCGACACGTCGAACAGACCGGCCGCCTTGCGGGTGTGCAGGTGTTCGGCGATCAGGCCGGCCGGATAATGGAGCGGCAGCGCATAACCCGCGAAGGGCACCATGCGGGCGCCGTGGCGCAGATGGAGCGCGTGAAGCGGGGTGCTGCAAGCATCGAGCGGCATCTGGTCATCCCATGACAGATCGGCTCCGGATGCTCGATCGAGCGATCCGGCTACCCCCATCTGTCACGGTTACCTGAGAGCTTCTCCCGCCCCGCGAGGGACCGGGATTTCTCCTTCGGTGGACGCCCGCGAAGGCGCCTCTCTCCAGATTGTCAAAACGAAGCGGTGATTGTGCCTGAGAGTTTCCGGGGGTGGTTGCTCCGTCGGCGCCATGACCGGTTGGTACCGGCCTGGGCTCTCCCGCTTCGTCATTCGCTGACGGACAGAGCCTCGCATGACCTTCGCCGGGGCGCAAGGTTCGGGCTTTCACCTTGGCGCAACTGTCAGTCTATTGCACGATACTGCTGCCCTGCGGCACTTCCTCTCGCGCCGGCTCGGAACCGGCGGGACTCGGCGCGGATTCCGTTGTCATGTCCATCGCATCCGGGCACGACCTCGCCGGCCCCCGCCCCCGGCAGACCAAGCGTTCCGTTCCCCTCGCGGATGCGAGCCTGACGGACAAGGCGCTCGAGATCCATCGCCGGCTCTGCCCCGTCTACGGCTGCCCGATTCCGTATTTCCACAGCCTCGATCCCTTGAGCGAACTCGTCTCCTCGCTTCTGTCGCACCGCACCCGGAATGCCGATTCCGGTCGCGCCTTCAAGGCGTTGCGGGCACGCTACCCGGATTGGGCCGACCTCGTGGGCGCGCCCGTGGAGGAGATCGAGGCCACCATCTCCGGCGTGACATGGCCGGAACTGAAGGCTCCCCGCATCCGTGCCATCCTGGCGGCGGTGGCCGAGCGCCACGGCTCCCTTTCGCTCGATTTCCTGAAGGAGATGGAGGTCGATGCGGCGCGCTCGTGGCTCGAGGCGATTCCGGGCGTCGGCCCGAAAACCAGCGCGGCGGTGCTCTCGTTCAGCCTGTTGCGGATGCCGGCCCTGCCGGTGGACAGCCACCACCACCGAGTGGCGCAACGCACCGGCCTCATCGGCGCGAAGGTCGATGTCGGCCCCTCGCATCCGATCCTGCGGGCGCAGCTTCCGGCGGAATGGAGCGCGCAGGATCTCTACGACAACCACGAGATCCTGATGCTCCATGGCCAGGCAGTGTGCCATCACCGCAATCCGGCGTGCGGGAGATGCGTGTTGCTGGATATCTGCCCGACCGGGCAGGCGCGGGAGCGGGGCTAGGCGGTAGCGGCGGCGCTACCGCTTGGCGGCTCCGTATACGGCACTTCGCTCCCGCTTGCCGACCGCCACCACCGTCACGGTGACCGTCGTGTCATCGACACGGTAGACCAGGCGATAGCCTGCGGACCTCAGCTTGATCTTGTAGCAATCCTTCAGGTCGGCATCGCGCAGCTTGTCCGCTTCGACCCTCGGGTTCAGCAGACGCTCCGCCAGCTTCTTCTTGAACTGCCCCCGGAGCGTCTCGCCGAGCTTGTGCCACTCCTTGAGCGCGGAAGGCAGAAACTGGAGTTCAAAGGGCATCCAGGGTGACCCGCACGGGCACTTCCCCGGAGCGGGCTTTCACGATCGACGCCAGCACGTCGTCGTCGATGGCGTCCATCATGGCCTCGAAGGTCTCCGGCGGGACCATGTAGCCCATGACGCGGTTGTGGTTCAGGATCGCCACCGGTGCTCCGTCGGCGCGGTTCATCACCGATGTCGGGCTCTTCTTCAGCTCCGACACACTCACCGCCACATCGGCCATGACACTCTGCAGCTGAGCTTCCATTCGCGACTCCACCGCCTGCCGCCTCCCTGGAACGGCAGAGGCGATCTCGTCTCGGTACCAAATTGCGTACGAAAATTCGATCTTTTTCGGGTTCGATGCGGCGTATGCCGTCAAGCTGTGCACCTTGACCACCCATGGTGAGCCGTTCAGAACGCAAACGTCGGTGCCCTGACCCGAGCGTCGGCTTCTCCCTCGCCATCACGCCATAGGAACCACGCGCGATGACCGCGTTCACAGAGCTCGTGTTCTCGGGCGTCCAGCCCACGGGCAACCTGCATCTCGGCAATTACCTTGGCGCGATCAAGCGCTTCGTGGAGATGCAGGAGCGCGACGCGCAGTGCCTCTACTGCGTCGTCGACATGCACGCGATCACCCTGTGGCAGGACCCGGCCGCCCTGAAGGGCCAGATCCGCGAAGTCACGGCCGCCTTCCTCGCCGCCGGCATCGACCCGAAGCGCAGCATCGTCTTCAACCAGAGCCAGGTGCCGGCCCATGCCGAGCTCGCCTGGATCTTCAACTGCGTCGCCCGCCTCGGCTGGCTGAACCGCATGACCCAGTTCAAGGACAAGGCCGGCAAGGACCGGGAGAACGCGAGCGTCGGGCTCTACGCCTATCCCGTGCTGATGGCGGCCGATATTTTGGCCTACCGCGCCACCCACGTGCCGGTGGGCGAGGACCAGAAGCAGCATCTCGAACTGACCCGCGATATCGCCCAGAAGTTCAACAACGACTTCTCGGAGTCGATCTCCGCCCATGGGCACGATGCGGGCGAGGGCTTCTTCCCGATCACCGAGCCGCTGATCGGCGGCCCGGCCGCCCGCGTCATGTCCCTGCGGGACGGCACCAAGAAGATGTCGAAGTCGGACCCCTCCGATAATTCGCGCATCAACCTCACCGACGAGGCGGATACCATCGCCAACAAGGTGCGCAAGGCCAAGACCGATCCTGAGCCCCTCCCCTCCGAGACGGCCGGTCTGGCCGCACGGCCCGAAGCCGACAACCTCGTGGGCATCTTCGCGGCGCTGAAGGGCGTCACCCGCGACGAGGTGCTGGCCGATTACGGCGGTGCCCAGTTCTCTGCCTTCAAGGGGGCGCTGGTGGAGCTCGCGGTGGAAACCCTCGCGCCCATCGCCTCCGAGATGAAGCGTCTCGTGGCCGACACCGACTATATCGACTCCGTCCTCGCCGATGGCTCCGAGCGCGCCGAGGCCATCGCGGCCCCGACGCTGGACGCGGTGAAGGACATCGTCGGTTTCGTCCGGCGCGGTCCGCGGTTGCGGACCGTCCGGTAATGATCCGGGCGCTCGTCTTCGACGTCTTCGGGACGCTCGTCGACTGGCGCTCGGGAGTGGCCCGCGAGGCCGCACGCCTCCTCGGCGCGGAGGCGCCCACCCTCGATGCCGACGCTTTCGCGGATGCGTGGCGCCGGCACTACGGGCCTTCGATGGAGACCGTGCGTTCTGGGGCCCGGCCCTTCGTGGACCTCGATATCCTCCATGCGGAGTCCCTGCCCCTCGTTCTGGCGGAGTTCGGCATCGTCGGCGCGCCGGATGCCACACGGCGGGAACTGGTCCAGGCCTGGCACCGGCTCGACGCTTGGCCCGACGTACCGCACGCTCTGCGGCGCCTTCGGACGCGCCACCTCCTGGCGCCAAACTCGAACGGTCATATCCGGCTGATGGCCGACCTCGCCCGCCGCAATGGGCTGATCTTCGACGCGATCCTGGGTGCCGGCCATTCCCGCGATTACAAGCCGAAACCCGCCCTCTATCACGATGCGGTGGCGGCCTTCGGCTTCGCTCCGGCGGAGACCTTGATGGTCGCCGCCCATTCGGGCGACCTCGCGGCAGCGGCGAGCCACGGCCTGTCCACCGCCCATATCGCCCGCCCGCGCGAGCACGGGCCGGGCGGTGGCGAAACGGCGCCCAATGTTCCGGTTACTTATGCAGCCCGTGACCTCACGGATCTGGCCGACCAGCTCGGCTGCTGACGACGACGGAGCGGAAGGGTGAGCACGATGGCCGATTGGAACCCAGCCCTCTATACCCGCTTCGAGGACGAGCGTACCCGTCCGGCGGCCGAGCTCCTGGCCCGTGTGCCTCTCGAAGCCCCGCGACTTGTCTACGATCTCGGATGCGGCCCCGGCAATTCCACCGCGCTCATCACTGCACGCTTTCCCGAAGCGGAGGTGATCGGCCTCGACACCTCGCCGGCGATGCTGGAGCGTGCGAGGAGCCGCCTGCCCGGCCTCGCCTTCGCGAGGGCCGATGCGGCGACCTGGATCCCCGAGCAGGCGCCGGACCTGATCTACGCCAACGCCGTGCTGCAATGGCTGCCCGACCACCCGGTGCTCCTGCCCCGGCTCCTCGGCCTCCTGGCACCCGGCGGGGTGCTCGCCGTGCAGATGCCCGACAATCTTGCCGAGCCCTCGCACCGGTTGATGCGCGAGGTGGCGGGTGCCGGTCCCTGGGCCATCGGCGATCCGGCCGTGGCCGGGCGGCTCGGGCGGATGCTGGAGCCGGCCGGCTATTACGACCTCCTGGCGCCCCTCGCGGCCGAGGTCGATGTCTGGCGTACCGCCTATCATCACCCGATGACGGATGCCGCCGCCATCGTCGAATGGGTCAGGGCGACCGGGCTCCGGCCCTTCTTCGACCCGCTGGACCCCGAGGATACGGCCGGGTTCCTCGCCGCCTACACGACGGCGATCGATGCGGCTTATCCGCCGCGCAGCAACGGGGGACGCCTGCTCGCGTTCCCGCGGGTCTTCATCGTCGCCCGCCGGGCGGACTAAGCAGGCTCGCAAAAGTGCTCACCGGTTTTGCGTCCTAAAAACCTGCGATACTTCAAGGGCCTAAGCGAGGTGAAGCGTTGGCTCACCGACGCGAACCTGCTGAGCGCACCGACCCGGATGCGATGGCCGGGACGGTGCGCGGCCGGGTTTCAGCTCTCGCCGCGCGCCACACGTGCCTCGTATTCCGGCAGGGCGAGCTGGCCTTCCTTCTCGACCCGCGCCTTGTCCTCGTCCGAGATCACGTCACCGACCATGTCGAGGCGCTTCCATAGGGCGAGCGGCGTCTCCTTGTCGGGGCGCGGCACGTATTTGTTCTGCGAAACCTTCTGGTACTTGTGGATGTAGCGCGGGCAATTGACCCAGGCCTTCGTCACCTCGATCTTCACGAGGTACTTGGCCTCGGTGTATTCGGCCATCAGCGGATCGTCGCGCAGCATCCGGGCGTGTCCCTGGACGCGGACACGGTGCGGGGTCTCGAAATCGATGAACAGCAGCCCGACCTTGGACTGACCCTCGATGTTGCCCATCGAGTACCACATGCCGTTCCCATCGAGGCCGGGGAAGACCAGCGTGTTGGCGTCGAGCACCTTCACGAAGCCGGTGCTGCCGCCCTTGTAGGAGACGGTGGGCATGCCGTCGGGATCGACCGTGGACAGGAAGAACATGTCGCGGCTGCCGATGAAGGCGGCCTCGTCGGGGCCGATCTCGTCATGCACCCAGCCGGTGTCGAGACGCTCGGCGAGCTTGACGGTGTTGTACTCTTCCTGAAGCGCGCGATGCTCGTCGTAATAGAGCGAAGCCATGGGTGTCCTCCAACCTTCGGCCGCTCTCAGATGGGCAGCCGTTACGGAGCATGATCGCCGGATTTGCTTAAGAGTACAACGGGGGGCGTCCGTCCCTCCCTCCTTCCCTTCAGAGCCGCCGACTGCCGGGCCGGATCGCTCATGGAGGTCGGTGGCGTACGTCGTTGACGTATGGGCGGTGTTGGCTTAGACGATCGGAATGCCCTCGCCCCTGCATACGGTCGCGGAAACCTCCGAGTTCGTCAGGGATGCGGATGCCGAGCGCATGCCGGCCGCAACTCGGACGGCCCTCAAGGACATGCTCGCCGCGAACCCGGAGGCGGGTGATCTCATCGTCGGCTCGGGTGGTATCCGTAAGGTGCGCGTCGCCGGGCGGGGCAAGGGCAAGAGCGGCGGCTATCGCGTTCTCGCTGCTTATGTCGGGCCCGATGCACCGGTCTACCTCCTGGCGGTTCTGAGCAAGGCGGACCGGGAGACCTTCTCGCCGGCGGAAGTCCAGCAACTGGCTCGGCTAACGCTTTCCATCAAGGCGCATTGGCAGAAGCGTGGAAGGTGACGCGCATCCATACGGCAACCAGGGCATCGCCCTCTCACAGGAGCAAGGTCGACCATGGGCAGGGATATTTTCGAACGAACCCTTTCCGCTCTGCGGGAAGCCGAGGAACACGCGCTGGGAGGGATGCCGGCCGGTCTCGTCGTCCATGTTCCCGAGACCGTCGATGTCGCCGGGATCCGCAGGCGGACCGGCAAGGCACAGCCAGCCTTCGCCGCGAGCATAGGCGTGCCCGTCGCAACTCTCAGGCAATGGGAGCATCAACGTCGCCAGCCTCAGGGGCCGGCGCGCGTACTCCTGGCTCTCCTCGACAAGAACCCTCGCCTCGTCGAGGAGACGCTCGGTCAGGTGCCATGACGGCAGAGAGATCGCCGCTCTTCCGCACTGGTTCGGGAGACGGCGGCCTTCGCAAGATCGAGGGGCGGGCAATGGGAGCGTCATCTCCCGAGATAAACTTCCTTGCCCGGTCGCGCACGAAAAAGCCGGCCCCGCTCGCACGAGGCCGGCTTTCTCCGCGAGGGGGCAGCCGAGCGAAGCCCGGCCGCCCATCACAAAAAATCAGTTCTTGGACTTGTCGACCAGGGCCTTCTCGGAGATCCACGGCATCATGCCACGGAGCTTCGAGCCGACTTCCTCGATCGGGTGACGGGCGAGCTTGGCGCGGGTGGCCTTGAACGAGGTCTGGCCGACCTTGTTCTCCAGCATCCAGTCGCGGGTGAACTTGCCCGACTGGATATCGTCCAGCACGCGCTTCATCTCGGCCTTCGTCTCGGCGGTGACGATGCGCGGGCCGGTGACGTATTCACCGTACTCGGCGGTGTTGGAGATCGAGTAGTTCATGTTGGCGATGCCGCCCTCGTAGATGAGGTCGACGATGAGCTTCACCTCGTGGAGGCACTCGAAATAGGCCATCTCGGGAGCGTAGCCGCCCTCGACCAGGGTCTCGAAGCCGGCCTTGATGAGCTCGACGAGGCCGCCGCACAGCACGGCCTGCTCGCCGAACAGGTCGGTCTCGCACTCTTCCTTGAAGGTCGTCTCGATGATGCCGGCGCGGCCGCCGCCATTGGCCGAAGCGTAGGACAGGCCGAGATCGTGCGCGTTGCCGGAAGCGTCCTGCGCAATGGCGATCAGGGTCGGCACGCCGCCGCCCTTGAGGTACTCGCCGCGCACGGTGTGGCCGGGGCCCTTCGGGGCGACCATGAGCACGTCGAGGTCCTTGCGGGGCTCGATGAGGTTGAAGTGGACGTTGAGGCCGTGGGCGAACAGGAGGGCGGCGCCCTGCTTCATGTTCGGCTCGAGCGACTCCTTGTAGATGTCGCCCTGGAGTTCGTCCGGGGTCAGCATCATGACGACGTCGGCCTGTTTGGCGGCGTCGGCGACGTTCATCACCGTGAAGCCCTCGTGCTCCGCCTTCTTGGCGGTGGCCGAGCCCTCGCGGAGGGCGATGACGATGCCCTTCACGCCGGAATCACGCAGGTTGAGGGCGTGGGCATGGCCCTGGCTGCCGTAGCCGACGATGACGACCTTCTTGCCCTTGATCAGATTGAGGTCGGCGTCACGATCGTAATAGACCCGCATGGGTTGGTTCCTCTCTTCGTGGGGTGTCAGGGACGGGCCTGGCCGTAGAGGGCCAGGAACTGGTCGACGGCGCGGGCCGCGTCGCGTCGGATCTCGGCGGCGTCGAGGTCGAGCGCGTCGCCGAGGAGAAGTCGGATCTGGATGTCGCGCCCGACCAGACCGAAGAAGGTCCGGAAGGCGGTCTCGCTGTCCTCGAAGGCGAGGAGCCCGGCCGCACGGCCCGCTTCGAGCACGGGCTTGACCCGCCCGCCGATGGCGAGGCGCCCGTTCGCCAGCACGATGGCGCCGAGGTTGCCCTTGCGCGAGCCGGCATGCGCGATGGCGATGCGGTTCAACACCACCGAGGTGCGGCCCGCGATCACATCGAGCCAGGTCACGGCGAAATCGAGCAGGCGATCGCGTAAGGCGGCCGCATCGAGCACGCCCGCCGCGTCGCGCCCTGCATGGACGCGCGAGGCCTGCCAGCGCACCGTGGCGGTGAGGAGACCGTCCCGGTCCCCGAACCATTTGTACAGGGTTTCCTTCGAGCAACTCGCCCGGCGCGCGACCGCATCCATGGTGAGCTGGTCGCCCTCCTCGACGAGGAGAGCGAGCACGGCATCGAGCACCGCCTGTTGGCGGGCCGAGGGCGCCTCAGGCACCGTCTCGTCGCGTGCGACCGTCGCGCTCATGCTTCCAGAAAACCAGTACCGTACCGTACGGTACGCGGCGGCATAGGCCGATTCGGTTTCCCGGACAAGAGGCGGTGTACCCCCGGTCGAACCTTATTCAGGCAGTTTGAGGCCTTCGCGGGCGAACACGGCCTGTACGGCGGGCCGCGCCGCCATGGCGCGGGCATGTGCGGTCCAATGGGGAAAGCGCTCCGCCATGTCGAAGCGCAGCGTCGGGCCGCGGCCCCAGGTCCAGAACAGCAACAGGTAGGGGTCGGCGACGCTGTAGGCCTCGCCGACGGCCCAGCCGCCGTTGGAGAGCTTGACCTCTGTCATCGTGAAGAGGTCGCCGCAGGTCTCGACTCCCTTGGCCTGGATGCCCGGAAAGGCCGTCTCATCGCCCGTGTAGCGCTCGGCCCGGCGGATATGCGCGTAGGCGATGTGATGGCCGGTGGAGAGCCAGCCCAGCCATTCGTCGACCCGCGCCTGATCGCGGGGCGATTGCGGCCACAGGCCGGCCTGCGGATGACTGCGCGCGATGTGGCGCAGGATGGCGGTGTTCTCGGTGAGCACCCAATCCTCCTCCACCAGCGCCGGCACGCGGCCGCGCTCGTTGATAGCGAGGTATTCGGCCGCCCGCTGGTCGCCCTTGGCGAGGTCGAGCCGCACGGTCTCGTAGGGCGCTCCCGTTTCCTCGAGGGCGATGTGGGAGGCGAGCGAGCAGGCGCCGGGGGCGTAGTAGAGGGTGGTCATTGAGCTGAGCCTTCCTGGGCCGCACTGCCGAACTGCAAGCCGATCAATGCTGCCACCTTCGCGCGGACTTCCGCGAGTATGGGATCGGGGACTGTCCCGAGGGAGCGGAGGATGCGCGCTCTGCGGTCGATCGAGCGGACCTGATCGGAGAGGATTGCGCCATCGACGCCCAGACCCGCTGGTAGAAAGACCTTCGTCGGCCAGGGATCGCGATTGCGGGTGACCGGGCAGATGATGATCCGCCGGGTCAGTGTGTTCATCTCCAGGGTCGAGATGACGAGGACCGGTCGCTTTCCGCGTTGCTCGGTTCCGAGGACGGGGTCGAGATCAACAAGAATCAGGTCCCCTGGCTCATACGGCCGATCAGCGGGGATCGTCATCGTCAATGATCTCGGAACCGACATCCGGTCCCCAATCGACCGTCGGAGGCTCGAAATCCGGCCCGAGTCGCTTCATCTCTGCTGCCATCTCGGCCATCGTGAAGACGGGGAACCCGTTGACGTAGCGGCGGGCGGGCGGAGGCGCGAGAGGAGCAGGCACTGGATCGATGTCCACTTCCTGGCCCTCGACGAGACCGAGCTTCCGCACGTCCTCTCGGGTCAATGAGAGGACGAAATCCTCTCCACTCCGTTCCAGCCTCGCTCTCATCGCATCACCCCCGGCACATCTCCGGCACTCTACCACCCTCGGCGAAAAAGCCTCACATCGCTTCCGAGCCACGCCCCATGGCCGCGATGCCCGTGCGGGAGATCTCCACGAGGCCGATCACCGTCATCAGGCCGATGAAGCGGTCGATCTCCTCGGTGGTGCCGGTGACCTCGAACACGAAGGAGTTCAGGGTCGCGTCCAGGGTCTTGGCGCCGAAGGCGGCGGCGAGGGTCAGCGATTCGGTGCGGTGCTCTCCGGTACCCGCCACCTTGACGAGGCAGAGCTCACGCTCGAGGGCCTTGCCCTGGAGCGTGAGGTCGACGACCCGGTGCACGGGCACGAGCCGGTCGAGCTGGGCCTTGATCTGCTGGATCACCGCATCGGTGCCGGCGGTGACGATGGTGATGCGCGAGATGTGGCGCGCCACCTCGGTCTCCGACACCGTGAGGCTCTCGATGTTGTAGCCGCGTCCCGAGAACATCCCCGCGATCCGCGCGAGGACGCCCGGCTCGTTGTCCACGATGACGGCGAGCGTGTGCCGGTTGATCGGCTCGACCCGACCGGCATCGGGGTAGTGTGTGTTCATGGCGTTCATGACGTCTCTCCTCCGCGCCGCCGGTCAGACCAGCATCTTGCCTTCCTCGGAGATCACGTCGCCGAGGTCCATACCGGTCTCGCCGAGGTAGTCGGAGAGCAGCATCTCATTGTGCGCCTTGCCCGACGGGATCATCGGGAAGCAGTTCTCTTTCTTGTCGACGATGCAATCGAAGATGACCGGGCCGTCATGGGCCAGCATCTCGGCGATCGCCCCGTCGAGCTCGCCCGGCTTGTCGCAGCGCATGCCCTTGGCGCCATAGGCCTCCGCCAGCTTGACGAAGTCCGGCAGGCTTTCCGAATAGCTCTGGGAATAGCGCGAGCCGTGCAGCAGTTCCTGCCACTGGCGCACCATTCCCATATACTCGTTGTTCAGGATGAAGATCTTGACCGGCAGGCGATACTGCACGGCCGTGGACATTTCCTGGATGTTCATGAGGATCGAGGCTTCGCCGGCGATGTCGATGACGAGACCGTCCGGATTGGCGAGCTGGGTGCCGATGGCCGCGGGCAGGCCGTAGCCCATGGTGCCGAGGCCGCCGGAGGTCATCCAGCGGTTCGGCTCGTCGAACTTGAAGTACTGCGCCGCCCACATCTGGTGCTGGCCGACCTCCGTGGTGACGAAGGTCTTCCGGTCCTTGCAGGCCTCGTAGAGGCGCTGCACCGCGTATTGCGGCTTGATGATCGTGCCCGACGGCCAATAGGCGAGGCAGTCCCGCGCCTTCCAGGTGCGGATCTTGGCCATCCACTCGTCGAAGCGACCCTGGTCGGGACGCTTGGGCAGGGCCTTCCAGGCCGCGAGCATGTCTTCGAGCACCGAGCCGCAATCGCCGACGATGCCGACATCGACCTTGACCACCTTGTTGATCGAGGAAGCATCGACGTCGATGTGGATCTTCTTGGAGAAGGGCGAGAACGCGTCGAGACGGCCGGTGATGCGGTCGTCGAACCGGGCGCCGATACAGACCATCACGTCGCATTCGTGCATGGCGAGGTTGGCCTCGTAGGTCCCGTGCATGCCCAGCATGCCCAGGAACTGCGGGTTCGAGGCCGGGAAGGCACCCAGACCCATCAGGGTCGAGGTGACGGGAAAGCCGGTGACCTCGGCCAGCTGGCGCAGGAGCGCCGAGGCGTGCGGGCCGGAATTGATGACGCCGCCGCCGGTATAGAGAACCGGACGGCGGGCATTCGCCATCAGCTCGACGGCAGACTGGATCGCCTGCGCGTCGCCCTTGAAGGCGGGGCGGTAGGTCTTGTGGCCGTTATGGGTGGGGCGCTCGTAGATCCCGCTGGCGAACTGGATGTCTTTCGGCAGATCGACCACGACGGGGCCCGGCCGGCCGTTCGAGGCGACGAAGAAGGCCTCGTGCAGGATGCGCGGCAGGTCGTCGATCGATTTGACCAGGTAATTGTGCTTCGTGCAGTGGCGGGTGATGCCGACCGTGTCGCATTCCTGGAACGCATCGGTGCCGATCAGGTGCGTCGGAACCTGGCCGGTGATGCAGACGAGGGGGATCGAATCCAGCATCGCGTCGGTGAGGCCCGTGACGATGTTGGTAGCTCCGGGGCCGGAGGTGACGAGGACGCAGCCGACCTTGCCTGAGGAGCGGGCATAGCCCTCGGCCGCATGGACCGCGCCCTGCTCGTGGCGCACGAGGACGTGCTTCAGTTCTTCCTGGTGGAAGAGGGCATCGTAGATCGGCAGCACCGCACCGCCCGGATACCCGAACAGCGTATCGACACCCTGATCCCGGAACGCCCGGATGACCATTTCGGCCCCGGTCATGACCTCGCCGCTCATCGTCTCAACTCCCTGAAACCCGGTTGCTCGTTCCGTGTCACGTCTTGGCTCAGGCAACAAAAAAGGGCCCCGAAGGACCCTGCATGCGCCACCATCCGGATCGCGATCCTGCTGTCAGGACCGCCCCGTCGGTGGCGCTTTCGTTACGATAAGGATGACACGCATCGACTTGATAACTTTGCTCTGTGACGCGCCGAAGGGCGAATCGACATTTCGAGGGGTCTGAATACAGAAGCAATCCATCACGGTCAACGGCCAATCAGAGGCAGGCTCACCGATGGCCGGTGGCGAAAACGTCGCGTGCGATCGCCACGGCGTTGAGCGCCGCAGGGAACCCCGCATAGGGAATCATCTGCATGATCGTCTCGATCAAGGCCGCCGGCGTCACGCCGACGCGGAGGGCGGCCTGCATGTGGACCTTGAGTTGGGGCGCGGCCGTTCCCATCGCCGTGAGGGCGGCGACCGTGGCGATCTCCCTCGTCTTCACATCGAGCCCGTCGCGGGAAAATACGTCGCCGTAAGCGAACTCGACGATGTATCGGCCGAGATCGGGCGCGATGTCGTCGAGACTTCTGACGACCGCCGCGCCGTGCGGGCCGCTGATGGCCTCCAGCTGAGCCAGTCCGCGTTGATAGCGGGTTTCAGTCGGTGCCTCCTGTGCCTCGGCATGTTGGGCCACCAGCGGGAGGGCCGTTGCTGAGGTCAGCACGGTACGTCGGGTCATCGTCATTGTCCTTGCTCTCGCGCGTTGCTTCCAGGGCCCGGTAGTGGGTGATCTTGTCATCCAGTCCCGCGATGAGGTCCGACAGTTCCGACCTGCGCGCGATCAGCGCGATGCGATGCGCCTCGAGGAGACTGCGGCGGGCTTCGAGGGTCGCATCGCCCTCCGCGCGCAGACGGCTGTATGCGAGCCGTTCGCGCATGGGCATATCCATCGCCTGGAGCTTGCGAAGGAAGGTCGCCCAGACGAGGTCGTCGCTTCCGTAATCCCGCCGACCGCCGGAATCGCGTCCGCTGCGAGGGAGCAATCCGATCCGCTCGTAGTATCGAAGCGTGTCGACGCTGAGCCCGCTCCTCGCTGCGAAGGCACTGATTCTCATCGCGAAACCCCTTCGGTAAAGGCTGTCTACGAGCTGGAGTGCGCTCCAGGTCAAGCGGCTTTTCGACGGTACGGCGAGACCGCTCCGTTCGGCCCGGAAGGTTGTGCCCCGGCCGCTCTCTTGGCTGCACGCGGCAGCCTTCGATCGCCTTGCATCCGGCGGCATCGGGATGACGAACCCGTTTGCGCCGGAGCGCCCTGTCGTCCTATCTGGCGGGGATCCGAAATCGTACTTCCTCAGACCCCGCCGGGACGATGCCTCAACCCGAGATGACGGCCTATCTCATCCTCGACGTGGCCGGCACCGGCTTCGCGATGCGACGCTCGTCCGTGAGCGAGGTCCTGCCCCTCCCCCGCCTCCATCCGCCCACCCTGACGGGCACATGGCTCGCCGGGTTCCTCGATCTCGGCGGGACGACGGTGCCGGTGATCGATCTCGGCCGGCTCCTGATGCTGCCGCCCATGCCCGGACGGGAGGGCGATCCCTACCGCCACCTGCTGCTGTCGGCCGATCGCGGCACGGCGATCCTGGTGGACCGCGCCCGCGATCTGGTTCTCGTCGCCCCGGACGCCATCCGCGCGCGGGCGGCGGAGACCAGTCTCAACGGCTGCGTCGTCGGCGAGATCGTACAGGGCGAGCAGCTCACCCAGATCCTCGGCATGGACCGGCTCCTCGACGCCGAGGAGCGCCGCCGCGTGCAGGCGCTGACGGAGGCCGCCGCCGCGCGCCTGTCCGATCTCGCCCGTCTCGAAGACGCGTGAACCGCATGCCGCGTCCGAACGAGGTAGGCCCGACAGTGGTTCTGTCTGGGAAGTCCGCCGCATGAAGCGCCCGGTGCGTGCCGTCGCGGAGATCGATCCGGGTTTTCCCGCCCTCAAGGACAAGGTGATCGCCCGGACGGGGCATCACTACTACGCCGACAAGGACGATCTGCTCTTCGACCGGTTGCGCAAGCGCTTCAAGGCCTGCCGCCTTGCCGATTCCCGGGCCTATCTCGCACATCTCGACGGCGAGGCCACCGGACCGGCGGAATGGGCCGCCCTGGAGGCCGAGATCACCATCGGCGAGACCTTTTTCTTCCGCTACGCCGAGCAGTTCACGGCGTTGCGCGGGACCATCCTGCCCGGCCTGATCGCCGCGCGGGCGGAGGCGAAGTCCCTGCGGATCTGGAGCGCCGGCTGTTCCACCGGGGCGGAGCCCTATTCCATCGCGATCCTGATCCACGAACTCCTCGGCGATGCGCTGCACGAGTGGCGGATCGACATCACCGGCACGGATATCAGCACCGAAGCGCTGGCGACGGCGCGGGCGGCGCTGTTCGGGCGCTGGGCCCTGCGGACATTGCCGCCGGAAGAGCATGCCCGCTACTTCGTCTGCGGCCCTTCGGTGCCGGGGATCGCGCGCGAGGGCAGCTTCACCCTGCGGCCCGAGTTTCGAAGGATGGTGCGCTTCGAGCACCACAACCTGATGAGTCTGCTCGACGGTACGGCGCCGTCGCATTTCGCCGATTTCGACCTCATCCTCTGCCGCAACGTGCTGATCTACTTTCAGGCCGATGCTGTCCTCGGAATCGTGCGCGCGCTGGGACGCAGGCTGGTGCCGGATGGCTGGTTGCTCATCGGCCATGCCGAGCCGAACCCGGCCTTCGCCGGCACGCTGCAGCCGATGAACCTGCCCGGTACGGTGGCCTACCGACCGCTCGGCGGGGATGCCGTCGCCGTCACGCCTCCCGCGCCGCCCATCGTCCTGCCTCCGGTGACGGTCGCGGAGCCGTTTCCCCCCGTCGTCGAACTGCCGCGATTCGTCCCGCTTCCACCCCCCGTCGTCGAGACCATCCCGCCGCTCGCGGAGCCCGTCGAAGCCGAAGATCCGGACACGGTTCTCGATGCGATCCGGGCTTTGGGGGATTCAGGCCGGATCGCCGAGGGCTGGCGCATGGTCCGCGATGCCCTCCTCGCCACGCCCACGGACGCACGACTCCACTATTATGACGGGCTTCTCGCCTATGGGCTCGGGCGCGAGGCCGAGGCCGAGCGGGCATTGCGCGGGGCACTCTATCTCGACCGGAGCTTCGCGATGGCGCATTACCAGCTCGGCCTTCTGCTCGCCGCCATCGGCCGGCACGCGGAGGCGGATCGGGCCTTCGACAACGCCATCCGCTTCGGCCGGGCCCAGCCGTCCGACGCCTCCGTGGCGGAAGGAGACGGCCTGACCGCCGGGCAACTGGTCGCCAATGCCGATGCCGCCCGCATGCGCATGAGGAAACCCGTATCGTGATCGAACCGCCCGCCGGGACTGCCGAGGTCGATCCCTACGTGGCCACCCTCCTCGCCGAGCGCACCGTGGCCCTGGCCCGCCGTGGACGGGAGAGCACGGCTCGGGTCGCGATGACGCCCTTCCTCGTCTGCCAGTCGGGCGACGATCGCTACGGCCTGCCCCTGGAGGCGGTGGCGCAGGTGGTGCCGGCCCGTTCCTATACGCCGGTGCCGGGGGCGCCGGCGGAGCTGCTGGGCCTCATCGCCCTGTCCGGTCGCGTCGTCAGCGTCCTCAGCCTGTCCGGTGCGTTGCGGCGGCCCGTCTCGGCCAGGCCTGGCGACATGCCGGCCTCGGCCGGACATATCCTCGTGCTTCGCGGAGGGATCATGCCGCTCGCCCTCGCCGTCGACCGGGTTCTCGCGGTCAGCGATGTGGACGGCGCCTTCGCGAGTGCCCCGCTTCATCTCGGCGGCTTGGGTGCGGACGCGGTTTCGGGCTATGCACCGGCACCCGGCCAGGACGCCGCCCGCCAGGGCGGCGAGGCCGGCTTCGTCGTCATCGATCTGCCGCGCCTCCTGCGGCGATACCTGCCTCAAAGCTGACGGTAAGGCTCATCTGGCCTTTCCCCGTCGAGCGGTTTCGGAGCATCGCCAAGCGTGTCGATCTCGATTGGAAAACGGATCCTCTTCGGCTTCGTCGTCGTCACCCTGGTGATGGTCGGACTGGGCGCCTATGCGCTGAGCCAGATCGGGGCCGTCCGCGACAACACGACGACGATCGTCTCGCGGGACCTCACCATCGCGCGCAAGCTCGACGATCTCGGCAACAAGTCTCGTGACCTCGGCAACCTTCGGCGCAACGGCGTGATCGCCGCGCTGATGCGCAACCGGCCCGATACCGAGATCGCCGCGATCATCGACACCTGGCGCCGCGTCGCCTCCGAATCCGAGGCTATCCTCGTCGATACCGTCCGCACCGCCGACGGCTATTCCGCGACGGCGCCGTCGCCGGAGCGTGCCGCGATCTGGAAGAGGCTCGGTGAATCCGCGACCATTGCCGCCACGGATTTCCGGAAGCTGCGGACCGCCAGCGAAGTTCAGCTTTCCGCCATCGCGGCCAAGGATGTCGATGGGGTGGAGGCTCGCAACTCCGATCTGAACCGCCTGCAGGACGAGTTCCTGCGCGATCTCGACCGCACCCGCGACCTGCTCGATCAGGGGATCGATGCCGGCCAGCGCCGGGCTACCGACATCTACGAGCGCAGCCTCGTCTCCATCGTGCTCATCCTCGCCTTGTGCGTTCTCCTGAGCATCGTGGTCACCGGCCTCATCCGCCGGGGCGTGGTGAAGCCCCTCGAAGAGGTCATGGCCTTCGCCGAGCAGGTCGGATCGGGCGACCTGACCCGCACCCTCGACCGTACGGGGGGCGACGAGATCGGCCGTCTCGCATCGACCTTGAACAGAATGGTCTCGGGCCTTGCCGACCTCGCCCGGACCAATCGGGCGGCCACGTCCGACCTCAATGCCGCCGCCGCCGAGATCCGCGCTTCCGCCCAGGAACAGGCGGCCAGCGTCGAGGAGCAGTTCGCGGCGGTGCAGGAGACCGCCGCCACGGTGGATGAGATCACCCATTCCGGAGCCCAGATCGGCAAGCGCGCGAGCGAGGTGATCGCTACGGCCCAATCCACCGCGCAGATCTCGCGGGCAGGCCTCAGGGCTGTCGCCGATACGGCCAAGGCCATGGATGCCATCCGCGAGCAGGCGGAGGCCGTCGCCGGCAACATCGTATCCCTCAGCGAGAAGACCCAGGCGATCGGCGAGATCATCACCACCGTTAACGACATCTCGGAGCGCACCCATCTGCTGGCGCTCAACGCGGCGATCGAAGCGGCGGCGGCGGGCGAGAGCGGCCGGAGCTTCGCCGTGGTCGCCTCGGAGATGAAGCTTTTGGCCGATCAGGCCAAGGCGGCGACCGCGCAGGTGCGCACCATCCTGTCGGAGATCCAGAGGGGCATCAACACCTCGGTCATGCTCACCGAAGAGGCGGTCAAGCGCACGAGCACGGGCAAGGCCCGCTCGGACACGACCCAGCGGACCATCGAGGAGATCACCGCCAAGGTCGAAGAGAGCGTCCAGACCTTCCAGCAGATCGTCGCCTCCACCAACCAGCAGCAACTCGGGATCGAGCAGGTGATGGGCGCCCTCCAGAACATCCGGCAGGCGAGCCAGCAGACCGCCGCCGGGACCCGTGAGGTGGAAGCGGCCTCCGCCAATCTCACCGAACTCGCCCAGGCGCTCCTGACGCTCGCCGACCGATACCGGCACTGAGGGGAGAGGCCGGGCGACCGCCACCCATGGATATCCGCCAGCAGCTCCTCGCGGCCTTCGAGGTCGAGCATCGCGAACATATCGACGCGATCCGCGCCGCCCTGGCCGGTGCGGCCGGGGACGTGCCGCCCGACTGGAACGACGTGTTCCGCCGGGCGCACAGCCTGAAGGGCGCCTCGCGGGCCGTGGACCTGCCGAAGGTCGAAGCCGTGGCGCATCGGCTCGAGACCCTGTTCGAGCGGATCGTCGCCGGTGACGGCACCCTCGACCGGGAGGCGACGGGCGCCGTCCATCTCGCCCTGGACCGGATCGAAGCCTATGTCGCCGCGCTCAAGGGCGAAGCGGACCCGGCCATGCCGGCGGATGCGCTCGCGTCCCTCGACCGCTGCCTCGCCGGGCCCTCCCCGTCCCAGCCCGACCCTCCCGTCGAGCCCCCTCCTCGGCAGCCCGGTCCACCGGCGGAGAGCGTTCCGGCGCAAGCGGGACTGCAGAAATCTGCATCGACTCCCACCGAGCCCGGCAGCGATCCGGGAGTGCTCCTACGCGTGCCGGCGGATGCGGTGGAGGCGCTCACGCGGGCCTCACACGAGCTCGCCAGCGCCCTCGGGGCGGAATCCGCGGTGGCCGAAGGTCTGGCGCGGCTCCAGCGGGATGCCGCCGCCCTCGGCCGCCGGGCCGAGAGCCTTCGCGGGAGCAAGGCGCAATCCGGTACGACCCGGCCTCGCCCCTCCGATGCCGAGACGGCGGAAACCGCCCTCGACGCCATGAGAGCGGAGCTGCGCGGCTTCGAGACGACGCTCCTCGCGCTCGCCCGCGATGCGGCGCAGCTCGCCCAGATCCGCACCGGAATCATCGCCTCGGCGGAAGCGGCCTCCACCCGGATCGGACGGGAGGCCGAGCGCCTGACCCTCGTGCCGGCCGAGACCGTCTTCGGTGCGTTTCCGCGTGCGCTCCGCGACATGGCACGAGAATCCGGTCGCGAGATCAACGTCGTCGCGCGCGGTCTCGATCTGCCCGTCGACCGCGCCATGCTGCAATCGCTGAAGGACCCGGTCCTCCACGCCCTGCGCAACGCCCTGAGCCACGGCGCGGAGACGCCCGAGCAGCGTGAACGCCAGGGCAAGCCGCCCGCACTCTCGATCACCCTCGACATCGCCGTGCGCGGTGGCCGGCTCGTCCTCGGCATCCATGACGATGGGCGCGGGCCGGACCTGCGCGCCATCGAGGCGACGGCGCGAGCGCGAGGCCTGATCGGGGCCGGCGACGGCGACCCCGATACCCTTCTGGCGCTGGTGTTCGAGCCCGGCTTCTCCACCGCCTCCGCCGTCGATACCCTGTCCGGCCGGGGCATCGGCCTCTCCGTCGTCGCCGACGCGGTTCGACGTCTCGGGGGCAGCGTCCGGCTCGAGCCGCGTGTTCCGGCCGGGACGTCGCTGATCATGCATCTGCCGCTTTCGGCGGCGCGGCGGACTTTGCTGCTGGTCGATGTCGGTGCCTCGCTCTTCGCCGTGCCGAGCGCCAGCGTGGAACGTCTCCTGCGCCTCGACCGGTCGAGCCTCTACACCGCCATGGGCCGGATCATGGTGCGTCTGCCGAGGGAGCGCGGCGAGGATCTGTCCCTTCCCCTCGTGGATCTGGCGAGCCTCGTCGGGGTGACGGGCGAGGAGAGCCGCCCGGGCGAGGGACACACGGTGACGGCGGTGCTGATGCGCTCGGGCGGCCGGTCATGGGTGCTGCGGATCGATGCTTTGCGCGACGTCCGAAACCTCCTCGTTCTGCCGGCGCCGCCGATCGGCGCGGATCCGCGCCTGATCTCGGGCACCGTCGTCCTGGGCGGCGATACGCCGGTTCTCGTCCTCGATCCCGACGGCCTCGCGGCGCGTGCGACCGAGACGAATCACGCTGCGCCAGAGCCTGTTGAAGACCGCACCGGAACAGCCGCGCTCCCGCGACGTTCGACGATCCTGGTCGTTGACGATTCCATCACCACGCGAACCTTGGAGAAGGGCATTCTGGAATCGGCGGGCTACCGCGTCGTCGTCTGCGTCGACGGGCAGGATGCGCTCGACCGCCTCCGCGCCGGGATCGAGCATGTGGATCTCGTCGTGGCCGATGTGGAGATGCCGCGCCTCGACGGGTTCGGCCTGCTGAAAGCCCTGCGGGCGGACGAGTCTTTCGCCCGCCTTCCCCTCATCCTGATGACCTCGCGGGGGGATGCCGACGATGTCGCACGGGGGCTCGGTCTCGGCGCGGATGCTTATCTGACGAAACAGACGTTCGACCAGCGCCAGCTTCTCGATACGATCGGGCAATTGTTGTGAGTGACACCGAACAGAGATCCGTCGAGGCGCCTCAGATCACGAGACAGGGCGCCCGCCTGCGCGTGATGCTGGTGGAGGATTCCCTCGTGGTGCGGGAGCTGTTGCGTCACATCGTCGGCCGCGATCCGCGCCTGGAAGTAGTGGCGGCGGTCGCCTCCGGCGAAGAGGCGCTCGCGGCACTCTCCACTGCCCGCCCCGACGTAATCTCGATGGATATCCGCCTCCCCGGCATCGACGGGCTGGAGACCACGCGCCGGATCATGGCCGAGCGGCCGACGCCGATCGTGGTCATCGCCGATTCGGTGGAGGATTCCTCCCTGCGCATCTCCATGAACGCGCTGCGCGCCGGTGCGCTCTCCGTCGTCGAAAAGCCGGTGGCGACGACCAATGCCGGCTACGACGCCGTTTCCACCGAGATCTGCACGCAGCTGCGCATCATGGCCGAGGTGCCGGTGATCCGTCGCCGGCCGATCGGCTCGGAATGGGCCGGACGCCGGGCGGCCGCCCTGTCGCCGTCGGACTTCGCCGCGCCCCCGGCCGCCTCGGACGCCGCGAGCGTTCTGGCCATCGCCGCCTCCACCGGCGGCCCGCCTGCCCTCGCCCGCGTCATCGGCGGATTGCCGGATGGGTTTCCGCTCCCGATCCTCGTGGTCCAGCATATGGGTGCGGCCTTCATGGAGGGCTTCGCCTCCTGGCTGAACGGCGTCGTCTCCCTGCCGGTGAGGCTCGCCGCCGATGGCGAGCGGGCCGAGCCGGGCCATGTCTACGTGGCACCGGGCGACAGGCACCTCGAATGGGCGCCCGGCGGAAACCTCCGTCTCCTGGATGCCGCGCCCGTGGGTGGCCAACGCCCGGCCGCCACCGTCATGTTCGCTTCGGTGGCCCGCCATGCCGGCGCGCGCGGCATCGGCGTGCTTCTCACCGGCATGGGCGAGGATGGCGCCACGGGCCTTCTGGCCATGCGCCAGGCCGGCGCCCAGACCGTTGCCGAACACGAGAGCACCGCCGTGGTGTTCGGCATGCCGGCGGCGGCGATCCGCCTTTCGGGAGCCTCCGCGATCCTCCCGCTCGACCGGGTCGCGCCCCATCTCGTCCGGCTCGCTCTCCCGGGCCTCGCTGCGGCGGACCCCTTCGCATGAGCGGGAACGGCATACCCGACGAGACTGCAACCCGGCCTCGCATCCTGCTGGTGGAGGATTCCGAGACGCAGGCGCTGGAACTGCGGCTGCTCCTGGAGAGCCACGGCTTTTCGGTGGAGCGCTGTCCCACGGCCGAAATGGCCCTCGACCATCTCAACACCCGCCTGCCCGACCTCGTCGTGGCCGACCACCACCTGCCGGGAATGAACGGCGACGAGTTCACCCGTCAGCTGCGCCTGTCGCTCCGTACCCGCGCTCTCCCCCTGTTGATGCTCACGGGCGCCCGCGATGGCGAACGCCAGGGGCTGGAGAGTGGTGCCGACGCCTATGTGGCGAAATCCGCCGACCGGGACATCCTGATCCTGCGCATCCGTGCCCTCCTGCGCGAGCGTCATGGCGGTAGCGCCCCCGGCGACGGGCCGGGCGTGTCGGCGTTTCGGCGCGGACGCGTTCTGGTGGTCGATGGCAGTGCGACCTATCGCACCTTCCTCGCCGGCCTCCTGGCGCATGAGGGCCACGAGGTCCGTACCGCCGCCACCCACGATTCCGCGCTCGCCGCCCTCGACGAGGCCGATGCGGCCTTCGATTGCGTGACCATCGACCTCCTCGGCCCCGCCTATGACGGCCTCGCCTTATGCAGGGCCATCGACCGCCGCCGGGCGGCCGGGATCGAGGCGCGGGAGGCGGGAGCGCCGACGTTCCACCTCGTCGGCATCGCCGGCAGCGCGCCGGCCAAGGATTTCCTGGTGGAAGCCTACGCTGCGGGGGCCGACGACGTGGTCTCGAAGGCCGATGGCGAAGTCCTCGTCATCCGCGTCAGGGGCCTGGTCCGGCGCAAGCTTCTGGAAGAAGACGACCGTCGCATCGCCGGCGAGTTCGGCGCTCGCGAGCGCGCCCTCGAACGCGCGCGTGCTGAGGCCGAGGCGGCCGAGGCGCGTGCCGCCCTGGCGGGTGCCCTCGAACAGGCCAACCAGGATCTCGCCACCGCCAACCGCAAGCTCACGGATGCCCAGGCCAAGCTGGTCCAGGCCGCCAAGATGGCGTCCCTCGGCGAGCTCGTCGCCGGCATCGCCCATGAGATCAACAATCCCCTCGCCTTCATCCTCGCGCATCAGGGCACGGTCGAGCGCCTGCTCGGCGAGATCGCGGATTCCGAGGCGGAACTCGCGTCGCACCGGTCGCTCGCCAAGTGCCGCGACCGTGTCGGCTCTATGCGCCTGGGCCTCACGCGCATCCAGGATCTCGTCTTGAACCTGCGCAAGTTCTCGCGGCTCGACGAAGGTGAGCGCACCCTCGTCAACGTACCCGAATCGATCGAGACGGTGCTGGCACTGATCCAGCACAAGCTCGGGACACGGATTACCGTCGAACGCGACTTCTCGGGCCGGCCCGAGATCCATTGCACCCCCGCCCTCCTCAATCAGGTCGTCATGAACATCCTCGGCAATGCCGCCGATGCCATGCCGGAATCCGGCACCATCTCCATCGTCACCCAGGAATTGCCCGAGACGGACGTGATCCGCATCAGCGATACCGGGCCCGGTATTCCCGAAACCCTGCGGGAAAAGATATTCGAGCCCTTCTTCACGACGAAACCCGTCGGTTCGGGCACGGGGCTAGGTCTTGCGATTGCGTATAGCGTGGTTCAAGCGCATAGCGGCTCGCTTAGCGTGGAGACGGCCGAAGGGGGGGGAGCCTGTTTCGTGATCGGCATTCCGCGGCAGGCAGCGTAGACATGGCCAAAGGCACGATTCTCGCCGTCGATGACGAGCCGGACATCCTGATTGCCCTCGAAGACCTGTTCGAGGACGACTACACCGTCATCACCACGACGAAGCCGTCGGAAGCGCTCGACATTCTCCGGGCGAGCCCGGACATCGCCGTGATCCTGTCCGACCAGCGGATGCCGGGCATTACCGGCGACGCCATGCTGGCCGAGGCACGGGGCTTCCACGACGCACAGGCGATCCTCCTCACCGGCTATGCCGATATGAGCGCCGTCATCGCCGCGCTCAACCGGGGAGGCATCACCGGCTACGTCACGAAGCCGTGGGACCCCGTCCTGCTGCGCTCCACCGTCCGCCAGGCCTTCGAACGGCACAGCCTCGCCCGCGACCTCGCCACCGAGCGCGCTCTCCTGCTCGGGCTCCTCGACAACGCGGAAGACGCCATCGCCTTCAAGGACGTGGAGGGACGGTTCATTCGTCTCAACGCGCGGAAGGCCAGCCGGCTCGGCCACACCGTCGCCGAATGCCTCGGACGCACCAGGGACGAGATCGAAGGCACGCCCAACGGCGAAAGCGCCACGCGTGACGCTGACCGCGCCGCCATTGCGAGTGGGAGCATTTCAGAGACGGTGTCCGCCGAAGGCCCAGTCGGGGCGGAGCGGTGGAGCCATGTCACCCGCGTGCCGATTCGCGGTGCCGCCGGCGCCATCACCCATCTGGCGACGATCGAACGGGACGTGACCGAACAGAAGAATCTCGAGGCACGACTCCGCCAATCGGACAAGATGCAGGCGCTCGGCACCCTCGCCGGCGGGATCGCGCATGACTTCAACAATCTCCTCACGGCGATCCTCGGCAGCCTCGAACTCGTGGGCCCCAAGATCGTCGACCAGCCAAGGGTCCAGCGCCTCGTCACCAACGCGGCACAGGCTGCGCAACGCGGCGCATCCCTGACGAAGCGGCTTCTCAGCTTCAGCCGCGCGCGTGACCTGCGCCCTCGCTCGGTCGACGTGAATGCCCTGGTCGCCGGAATGGACGTATTGCTCAAGGGCAGCCTAGGCGGTCTCGTCACGGTGACGACCGATCTCGACGCCGTGCATCCGGCGGCCATCGTCGATCCCGATCAGCTGGAACTCGCCATTCTCAACCTCTGCATCAACGCGCGTGACGCCATGCCGGAGGGGGGAACGATCTCCATCGCCACGGGCGCGGCGCGAGTGACCGACGACCCTGACTTGGCGGCGGGCGACTACGTGACCGTGGCGATCAGCGATACGGGGATGGGTATCCCACCGGAGATCCTGGCGCGGGTCTGCGAACCGTTCTTCACCACCAAGTCGATTGGACAGGGCACCGGGCTCGGCCTCGCAATGGTGTTCGGGCTGACCCAGCAGTCGCAGGGCAAGCTTCGCATCACCAGTGACGTGGGCAAGGGCACGAGGGTCGATCTGTTTCTCCCCCGTGCGGAGGCGGCCGAGGAAAAAACCCAGCGCGCCGCCGTGACGGCCATGGGGGCCGCGAGTCCGGCGCGCATCCTCGTGGTGGACGACGATGCCGAAGTCCGCCACGTCACCGCGTCCTTCCTCAGTACGTTCGGTTACACCGAGACCGAGGCGGCCGACGGGGCGGCGGCGGTCGCCCTGCTGGAGCGCGCCTCGTTCGATCTCATCGTGGCGGATCTCGCCATGCCGGGGATGACGGGTGTCGAACTCGCGGAAATCGTAAGGCGGCGCTGGTCCGACGTTCCCATCCTTATTGTCACCGGACATGCGGAGGCGATCCCGATCCCCGACGATCTGCCTGTCCTGCGTAAGCCCTTCGATTCGGCCGACCTGGCGGCACTGGTTTCCGGTATGCTCGTCGCAGACGCGTGAGATCAACACGTCCCCTCCCCCGAGACCCGCTGTGGGTCATCGGGGGCGGGGCACCGACACCTCCATCCCGTAGGGATCATGAAAAAAGGCGGCCTCTCGGCCGCCTTTTCGTCGTCTGATGGGTGAAGCTGAGGCTTACGCCGCGTCGGAGACCTGCGAGGGACCCGAATCCAGGCCGCGCGCATCGACATCGCGATCCACGAACTCGATCACGGCGAGCGGAGCATTGTCGCCGTAACGGAAGCCGGCCTTCATGATGCGGCAGTAGCCGCCCGGACGGGCATTGTAGCGCGGGCCGAGGACAGCGAAGAGCTTGCGGACCATGGCCTCGTCGCGGATCTGCGACATGGCGAGGCGGCGCGTATGCAGGCTGTCGATCTTGCCCAGCGTGATCAGCTTTTCGATGACCGGACGCAGATCCTTGGCCTTCGGCAGGGTGGTGATGATCTGCTCGTGCTTGATCAGCGCGGCGGACATGTTGGCGAACATCGCCTTGCGGTGTTCGGTGGTGCGATTGAAGCGACGACCGCGAAATCCATGACGCATTTGGCTGTTCCTTGCTTATCTGGCCGCCGTGCCACGGTACGGCCGAGCGCCCCATGATCGGGGCTGTTCATTCCGCATGACCCCGCGGCGGGATTCTGTTTGCTGGGAAGCTTGCCGAACCCGGCCCGCCTCATTCGCCGCGTCATTCCGGGCTCTGCTGCGCAGCCCCGGAATGACGTCGTATGTCGGCTAGTAGTGCTCTTCGAAGCGCTTGGCGAGGTCTTCGATGTTCTCCGGCGGCCAGCCGGGGATGTCCATGCCGAGATGGAGACCCATCGCGGCCAGCACTTCCTTGATCTCGTTCAGCGACTTGCGGCCGAAATTCGGGGTGCGCAGCATCTCGCCCTCCGACTTCTGGATGAGGTCGCCGATATAGACGATGTTGTCGTTCTTCAGGCAGTTCGCCGAACGCACCGACAGTTCGAGCTCGTCGACCTTCTTGAGCAGGGCCGGGTTGAAGGGGAGCTGCGGCGCGAGCGGCTGCGCCTCTTCCTTGCGGGGCTCCTCGAAGTTCACGAACACCTGGAGCTGGTCCTGGATGATGCGAGCGGCGTAAGCCAGCGCATCTTCCGGCGACACGGCGCCATTGGTCTCGATCGTCATCGTCAGCTTGTCCTTGTCGAGATCCTGGCCCTCGCGGGTGGTCTCGATGCGGTAGGACACCTTGGTGACAGGAGAGAACAGCGCATCGACCGGGATGAGGCCGATGGGGGCATCCTCCGGACGGTTGCGCTCGGCCGGGACGTAGCCCTTGCCGGTGGCGACGGTGAATTCCATCCGGATCTCGGCGCCGTCATCGAGGGTGCAGATGACGAGGTCGGGATTGAGGATCTGGATGTCGCCAACGGCGGCGATATCGCCGGCGGTCACGGTGCCGGGGCCGGTCTTGCGCAGCGTCAGGCGCTTGGGGGCTTCCGTCTGAGACCGGATCGCGATGGTCTTGATGTTGAGGACGATGTCGGTCACGTCCTCACGCACGCCGGGGATCGACGAGAATTCGTGGAGAACGCCGTCGATCTGGACCGAGGTCACGGCCGCGCCCTGGAGCGACGACAGCAGGACCCGGCGAAGGGAGTTGCCGAGGGTGGTGCCGAAGCCGCGCTCGAGGGGCTCGGCGACGACGGTGGCGACCCGCTTGGGGTCGTGCCCGGTCGAAACCTGGAGCTTGTTCGGCTTGATGAGCTCTTGCCAGTTCTTCTGTATGACCACGGTCCTACCTCTCGCAATTCCGACACGAGCCACTGACGTGGTCGGTCCCTGAGCCCTTCCCGCGCATCGCCTTGCACGGCTCGGTCTCGAAAAACATGTGCCCGCGAAGCGGCGGGCGGTTAGTGGGCCGCGACCCAAAGTTCCGGGACGAAGCTGTAAGCCCCTCCATCCCGCGCCACGTAGCCCAGCGCCGGAAACTCCAGATGTCCGCCGGTGACGAAGGTTCTCTCGCTCGAGACTTCGTCCAGCATCCGCTCGCGCACCGCCCTCGCCTCGTCCGGATCGACGTCGAAGACCATCGTGGCCTCCGGACGCTTGAACTGGATCGCCGGCAGATGGATGATGTCGGCCCACATCAGAAGCGATGCCGAGCCCGACACGATACGAAAACCCGTATGGCCCGGCGTATGCCCCGGCAGGGCGACCGCCGTGATGCCCGGAAGGACCTCACCGCCGGTCATCGTCCGCACGCGACCGGAATACGGCGCCACCGCCTTCTGGGCGTTCTCGAAATACGGGCGGGCCCCCTCGGGAGCCCGCGAGATCGCATCGTCCGCCAGCCAATGAGCGGCTTCGGCCTGATGAAGGACGAGTTCCGCATTGGCATAGGCGGCCGACCCATCCTCATGGATCAAGCCACCGGCATGATCGGGGTGAAGATGCGTGAGCAGCACCGTCTCGATATCGTCCGGGCGGACACCCGTTGCGGCAAGCGCCGCGGGGACCCGACCGAGCGTATCGCCACCGAAATGGCCCATCCCCGAATCGATGAGGATCGGCTTCCGACCGGGCGCTTCGATCAGATAGGCGTTCAGCGTGATCCGAGGGGCCTGCGCGCGAAAGCCGGCCGCCTGAAGCGAGCCGGCCTCGTCCGCCCCGATCCCGGTGACGAGATCGAGGGAGCCTTGAAGGTAACCGTCATTCAGAACGGTGACGGTCAGATCGCCAAGGCTCCAGCGCAACACGCCGGGGAGCGCCTTCACGGCATCGGACACACGCTTCTCCGCTTTCAAACCCAAGGGCAGATCGACGAGTCGTCTTAGACGCGACGACGCTTGCGCGGACGGCAGCCGTTATGCGGGATCGACGTCACGTCGCGGATCGAGGTGACAGTGAAGCCGGCGGCCTGCAGAGCGCGAAGAGCGGATTCACGGCCCGAACCGGGACCGGACACCTCGACTTCGAGCGTGCGCATGCCGTGCTCGGAAGCCTTGCGGGCGGCGTCTTCGGCGGCGACCTGGGCGGCGTAAGGGGTCGACTTACGCGAACCCTTGAAGCCCATGGCGCCAGCGGACGACCAGGAGATGGTGTTGCCCTGCGCGTCGGTGATGGTGATCATCGTGTTGTTGAACGAGGCGTTCACATGGGCCACGCCCGACACGATGTTCTTGCGTTCGCGGCGGCGAATGCGGGTTGCTTCCTTAGCCATTGTCTCTCGTCTCGTCCTTCAGGCGCGCCCGTCATTCCAGGCGCTCGGGATTTTTGCGGTGCTGGCAGCGCGGCTCTGGATGACCGTGCCGCCATACGGGCTGCCGATAGCGGGCCACCCTGCGCGATAGAAGGGAGGCAGAGCGAAGCGCTGCCTCCCAATCTCGAAAAATTACTTCTTCTTGCCGGCGATCGGCTTCGACTTGCCCTTGCGGGTGCGCGCATTGGTATGCGTACGCTGACCGCGGACGGGCAGATTGCGGCGGTGACGGAGGCCGCGGTAGCAGCCGAGATCCATCAGGCGCTTGATGTTCATCGACACTTCGCGGCGCAGATCGCCCTCGACGATGTAATCGCGGTCGATCGTCTCGCGGATCGACAGCACTTCGGCGTCGGTCAGCTGGTTCACGCGGCGCTCGGCGGGAATGCCGACCTTGCCGGTGATCTCTTCGGCCTTCTTCGCGCCGATGCCGTGAATATACTGGAGCGCGATGACGACGCGCTTGTTGGTCGGGATGTTGACGCCTGCGATACGGGCCAAGGTCTACTCCATCGGGCGCTCGGACGCTGCGGTCCGGCCCTGCTGTGTCACGCGCGTCCGGTGGAGGCCGGCCCCTGCGCGCCGCCCATAACGACAAATCGGCCCGCAGCGTCTCTTGAACCGAGACACTCCAGACCCATTGCGTATGGACGAATAACGGCCTGCTAGCGCGGGCCGCCGATCTTGTCAACGTCCATCGGACGGTAAATTCAGGAGGCGGTCGCGCTGGCCAACGGTTCGAGCACGGCCATCACTTCGCTCGTGACCTCATCGACCGGATTCATCCCGTCGATGGTCCGGAGCATGCCGAGGCTCGAATAATAAGCCGAGAGCGGCGCGGTCTGTGCCCGGAAGGCGGCGAGGCGGGTCTTGAACACGTCAGGGGTGTCGTCCTTCCGCACCGGCTCCCCACGAGCAGCGGTCTCGGCGGCCCGCTTGGCAATGCGGCCCACGAGGATTTCCTCGTTCACCGCGAATTCGATCACGGCATCCAGGGACAGGTTCTTGTCGGCCAGCATCCTGTCGAGGGCAGCTGCCTGCTCCACCGTGCGGGGGAAACCGTCGAGGATGAAGCCCGGGCGCGCATCGGCCTCTTCGATCCGGTCGGCGACGATCCCCACCACCACGGAATCCGGGACCAGGCCGCCGCTCTCCATGATCGACTTCGCTTCGAGTCCGACCGGGGTGCCTGCGGCCACCGCAGCGCGCAGCATGTCGCCAGTGGAAAGCTGCGGAATGCCGAAACGCTCGACGATTCGGGCCGACTGGGTTCCCTTACCGGCACCAGGTGGTCCGAGCAGAATGATCCGCATAGCGTCGTTGTCCTCGTCCGGTGGCCGCATCGGGCGTTATGGTTCGGGCATCATGGGCGTAGAGAGGCGATGCCTGGACCGGCATCGCCCCGATCGATCGAGCTTGTCGAGCCGGCTTCAGCGACGACGCGTGGCGCCGCGCAGCTTCGCCTTCTTCACGAGGCCCTCATACTGGTGGGCCATCAGATGGCCGTGGACCTGCGCCACCGTATCCATCGTCACGGAGACGACGATGAGGAGCGAGGTACCGCCGAACCCGAGGCTCGCCGATGCGTAGGAGGCCAGGATCTCCGGCACAAGGCAGACAAAGGTCAAATACAGCGCGCCGATCAACGTGATGCGCGTCAGAACCTTGTCGATGAACGTCGCCGTGCGCTCGCCCGGACGAATGCCGGGAATGAAGCCGCCCTGCTTCTTCAGATTGTCCGCCGTCTCCTGCGGGTTGAAGACCACCGCCGTGTAGAAGAAGGCGAAGAAGATGATCAGCGCCGCGTAGAGAACCATGTAGAGCGGCCGGCCATGGCCGAGATAGGTGGTGATCGTCGCCAGCACGCCGGTGCCGCCGTTATTGGCCGAGAAGCTCGCCACGGTGGCGGGAAGCAGCAGCAGCGACGAGGCGAAGATCGGCGGGATCACGCCGGCCGTGTTCAGCTTCAGCGGCAGGAACGAGGTCTGACCCTCGTACATGCGGTTACCAACCTGGCGCTTGGGGTAGTTGATCAGGAGCCGGCGCTGAGCCCGCTCCATGAACACGATGAAGTAGACGAGGGCGATGGCGGCAAAGCCGACGCCGAGGATGACGGCCGCGGACAGCGCACCGGTCCGGCTCAGCTCGAGAGCTCCTACGATGGCGGTGGGCAGATGCGCGACGATGCCGGCGAAGATGATCAGCGACGACCCGTTACCGATGCCGCGTGATGTGATCTGCTCGCCAATCCACATCAGGAACAGCGTTCCGCCCGTGAGCGTGATCACCGTGGACAGGATGAAGAACGGTCCCGGATCGATCGCGGCGCTCGAACTCTGCAAGCCGAAGGCGATGCCCCAGCTCTGAACCAGTGCCAGCACGACCGTGAGGTAGCGGGTGTATTGGTTGATGACCTTCCGGCCGGACTCACCCTCTTTCTTCAGCGATTCGAGGCTCGGGATCACCGAGGTGAGAAGCTGAATGATGATGGAGGCCGAGATGTACGGCATGATGTTGAGCGCGAAGATCGCCATGCGCTCGACGGCACCGCCGGAGAACATGTTGAACAAGCCGAGCACGCCACCGGCCTGCTGCTGGAAGTTCCGCGCGAATTGCTCAGGGTCGATGCCGGGAATCGGGATGTAGGTGCCGAGCCGGAACACGACGAGCGCACCCAGCGTGAACCAGATCCGCTTCTTGAGCTCGTCGGCCTTGGCGATGGCCCCGAAATTGAGGTTCGCGGCAAGCTGCTCGGCGGCTGAGGCCATGGCACCGGTTCCTGAGATCGATCCAGATGGGGGATTGAAGGACCCCCGAACAAACTGAAACGGCGGCCACGCGCAGGTCGCACGGGCCGCCGCTCAGAGCTTCGACTTAAAGTCTGCTCCGACGCTACGCAACAGCGGCGTCGGAAGACTTACTCCGCGGACGGCTTGCCGCGGGTGGAGATGCCGGCACCGTAAGCGACGTTCACCGAACCGCCGATCTTCTCGACAGCCTCGACGGCCGACTTCGAAGCGCGGGTGACCTCGAAGGAGAGCTTCGCGGTCAGTTCGCCGACGCCGAGCAGCTTCACGCCGTCACGGGGACGGGCGATGATGCCGGCGGCAATGAGGGTCTCCACCGTGACCACGGCGGAAGCATCGAGACGGCCGGCATCGACAGCCTGCTGGACGCGTCCGAGGTTCACCTCGTTCAGGTCCGTGGAGTACAGGTTGTTGAAGCCGCGCTTGGGCAGGCGACGGTGAAGCGGCATCTGACCGCCCTCGAAGCCCTTGATCGAGACGCCGGTACGGGCCTTCTGACCCTTGACGCCGCGACCAGCGGTCTTGCCCTTGCCGGAGCCGATGCCCCGGCCGACGCGCATCCGGTTCTTGGTTGCGCCGTCATTATCGTGGATTTCGTTCAGTTTCATGATGCCCTCCCTCAGGCCGCGTCGTCGAGGACGCGCACGAGGTGATGCACCTTGCGGATCATGCCGCGCACAGAGGGGGTATCCTCCAGCGTAGCGACCCGGTGCAGCTTGTTGAGCTTAAGGCCGATCAGCGTCGCACGCTGGTCGCCCTCGCGGCGGATCGGCGAGCCGATCTGCTCGACGCGGAGAGTCTTAGTTGCCATTGCACCCTCCCCTTAAGCGACTGCGGCTTCGGACAGGTCCGAAGGATCGGCATCGCGACGGCGAGCCTGAAGCGTCGACACCTTGAGACCCCGACGGGCCGCGACGGCGCGCGGGCTGTCCTCGTTCTTCAGCGCCTCGAAGGTGGCGCGGACGAGGTTGTAGGGGTTCGACGAACCGAGCGACTTCGCCACGACGTCCTGCATGCCCAGCGTCTCGAAGACGGCGCGCATCGGACCGCCGGCGATGATGCCGGTACCCTGCGGCGCAGCGCGGAGGATGACCTTACCCGCACCGTGACGTCCGTAGACGTCGTGGTGAAGGGTACGACCTTCGCGCAGAGCGACGCGGACGAGACCGCGCTTGGCAGCTTCCGTTGCCTTGCGGATCGCCTCAGGCACTTCGCGCGCCTTACCGTGGCCGAAGCCGACGCGACCCTTCTGGTCGCCGACGACGACGAGAGCTGCGAAGCCGAAGCGACGACCACCCTTCACCACCTTGGCGACGCGGTTAATGTGGACGAGCTTGTCCACGAATTCGCTGTCGCGCTCCTCGCGCTCATCGCGGCGGCCGCGGCCCCCGCCTTCCCGTTCACGTGCCATGTTTGAATCCTGTCTCACTGACGCGGGCGGCGGAGCCCGCTCGCTTGATAGCTTGTCCGAGGGACGGCCTGCGCCGCCCCTCCCCGCCTGGTCTTAGAACTCGAGGCCACCCTCACGGGCGGCGTCGGCGAGCGCCTTGACGCGCCCGTGATAGATGTAGCCTGAACGGTCGAAGATCACCTTGGTGACTCCGGCAGCCTTGGCGCGCTCGGCGACGAGCTTGCCGACGGCCGCGGCCGCTGACGTATCGGCACCGGTCTTCAGGCCCGAGCGGAGATCCTTGTCGAGGGTCGAAGCGGCGGCGAGGGTCCTGCCCTCGGCGTCGTCGATGACCTGGACGTAGATCTGCTTGGAGGAACGGAACACCGAAAGCCGGGGCCGTCCATTCGCCGCCGCCCGCAGCGCGCGGCGCACACGCGCCTTGCGGCGGTCGAGTGCATCGATTTTGCGTGACATGATGGCCGGCCCTTACTTCTTCTTGCCTTCCTTGCGGAAGATGAACTCACCCGCGTACCGCACGCCCTTGCCCTTGTAGGGCTCGGGACCACGATAGTCGCGAATCTCGGCTGCCACCTGTCCCACCACCTGCCGGTCGATGCCGGAGATGACGATCTCGGTGGGCTTGGGCACCGCGATCGTGATCCCAACGGGGATCTCGTACTCGATGTCGTGGCTGTAGCCGAGGGAGAGCTTGAGGGCCTTGCCGGCCATGGCGGCACGATAGCCGACGCCGGTGATCTCGAGCTTCTTCTCGAAACCCTTGGAGACGCCCTCGACGAGGTTCGCCACCTGGGCCCGGGAGGTGCCCCACAGCGAGCGGGCCTCCTTGGTCTGGTTCTTGGGCAGCACCGAGACGGCACCGTCCTCGAACTTCACGTCCACCACGTTGGGGACGATATACTGGAGCTCGCCCTTGGAGCCCTTCATCTTCACCGTTTGACCGGTCACCGTGGCCGTCACACCGGACGGGACGGGAACGGGCTTCTTGCCTACGCGAGACATAGCCTTTCCTCCAAGTCCGAGATCAGAACACCTTGCAGAGCACTTCGCCGCCAACGTTGCGCTCACGCGCCTCGTGGTCGGCCATGACGCCCTGCGGGGTGGACACGATGGTGACGCCGAGGCCGTCGGCGACGCGGGGAAGTTCGCTCACGGCCGAATAGACGCGGCGGCCGGGCTTCGAAACGCGCTGGATCGAGCGGATGACGGGCTGGCCGTCATAGTACTTGAGCTCGATCGAGAACTCGGTACGGCCGTTGCCGAAATCGGTCGTTGCGTAATCGCGGATGTAGCCCTCAGCCTTGAGGACGTCGAGAACGCTTGCACGGAGACGCGAGCCGGGCGTCTGAACGACGTTGCGGCGGCGCATCTGGCCGTTGCGGATGCGGGTGAGCATATCACCCACGGGATCGTTGACCATGGTGCCTGCTCCTTACCAGCTCGACTTGACCAGACCGGGAATGAGACCCCGGTTGCCAAGTTCCCGAAGCGCCACACGCGAGATGCCCATCTTGCGGTAGAAGGCGCGGGGACGTCCCGTCATGCCGCAACGATTGCGGACACGGGTCGCCGACGAGTTGCGGGGCAGTTCCGCGAGCTTGAGGCGAGCTTCGAAGCGCTCCTCCATCTCGAGGCTTTCGTTATTGGCGGTCGCAAGGAGGGCCTTACGCTTGGCGGCGAACCGCTTCACCAGTTCCTTGCGGTGATTATTCTTCTCGACTGAGCTTTTCTTTGCCATGTCTCTCTCCAGTGTCCGCGTCTAAGCGCTTTTCAGCACTTACTGCCGGAACGGGAATCGGAATTGCGAGAGGAGCGCACGTGCCTCGGCATCGGTACGGGCCGATGTCTGGATCACGATGTCCATGCCCCAGGTGGCATCGGCCTTGTCGTAGGAGATCTCGGGGAACACCAGGTGTTCCTTGAGGCCCAACGCGTAATTGCCGTTGCCGTCGAACGAACGGGGGTTCAGGCCGCGGAAGTCACGAACGCGCGGAAGCGCGATGGTGATCAGGCGGTCCATGAATTCGTACATCCGGTGCTTGCGCAGGGTGACCTTGCAGCCGATCGGCATGCCTTCGCGGACCTTGAAGGTCGCGATGGCCTTGCGGGCCTTGGTGATGACCGGCTTCTGGCCGGCGATCAGCGCAAGGTCGCCGGCGGCGATGGAGGCCTTCTTGGAATCAGCGGTGGACTCGCCGACGCCCATGTTGATAACGATCTTCTCGATGACCGGAACCTGCATGGGGTTCTTGTAGCCGAACTCTTCGATCAGCTTCTGGCGGACGACCTCATCGTAGTGCTTGCGCAGACGAGGGGTGTACGCGTCGTTGTTCTTCTCAGCCATCGATCAGATCCCCCGAGCGCTTGGCGAACCGGACCTTGCGGCCGTCGTCGAGAATGCGGAAACCAACGCGCGTCGGCTGACCGTCTTTCGGGTCGGCGATCGCGATGTTGGACAGATGAATCGCGGCTTCCTTGGAGATGATGCCGCCTTCCTGGTTCTGCGTCTGCTTCTGGTGCTTCTTGACCAGATTGACCCCGCGCACGAGCGCACGGTCTTCCTTCGGCATCACCTGGATGACCTCGCCGGAGCGACCTTTGTCGCGACCGGTGAGAATGACGACCTTGTCGCCCTTCTTGACCTTGGCAGCCATCACAGCACCTCCGGAGCAAGCGAGATGATCTTCATGTGGTTCCGGGCGCGCAACTCGCGCGGCACGGGTCCGAAGATACGGGTGCCGATCGGCTCTTTCTGATTGTTGATCAGGACAGCGGCGTTCTTGTCGAACCGGATCACGGATCCGTCGGCGCGCTTCACTTCCTTGGCGGTGCGAACGACGACGGCCTTCATGACGTCGCCCTTCTTCACGCGGCCGCGGGGAATGGCCTCCTTCACCGAGACGACGATGATATCGCCGACACCGGCATACTTGCGCTTCGACCCGCCGAGAACCTTGATGCACATCACGCGACGCGCACCAGAATTGTCGGCGACGTCCAGATTCGTCTGCATCTGGATCACGAGAGTGACCTTTCCTTGTTTCAGACGGGTTTCCGCACACGGACGGTATTGTCCGGCGGACGACGTCTGATGGGGATCTGATGTCCCCGGCTCATATAGAAGGACCGCGCATTCGGCGTTTCTCAACACCGGCGCGGTCACCGCGGTCCAGGGTGCGAACACCCTTTTGCATGTCGCGAAGGACGGCCTAATACTAGAGAGGGAAGCGCTGCGCAAGAGCAAAGACGCGCAGCTGTGCTGCAGACAGCAATCCAGGCCGGGTCTTCGTGAAAGTGCCCGAGCGGCCGTCTCCGACGCCGACAGCCATCCTGACGGGCGCCGTCAGTGGTACGCGTTGAATGATGGAACCGAACGCTCGGCGGAACTGAACAGGTGTTCGCGGTCGAAGCCGATTGTTCCGATTACGCTTCATCGGCCGTTAGGTGCGACCGACAGAGGGCCATGCGTCTCGCTGATTCGCGCGTTCTTCGTGGGTCGGCATAAGACGCAAAAAAGCGGGCGCAGAAACTGCGCCCGCTTTAACGACACTGCACCGGTCTCACGCTTCGGCGGAAGGAGATTCCACGGTGGCAGCGCCACCTTCGATGAGCTTCCAGGTCTTGGTCTTCGAGAACGGACGGCACTCTTCGATCGACACGGTCTGGCCGACCTTGGCGACGTTCGTCTCGTCGTGGGCGTGGTAGTTCTTCGAACGACGGACGGTCTTCTTCATCACCGGATGGGTGAAGCGACGCTCCACCTTCACGACGATGGTCTTCTCGCCCTTGTCGCTGACGACGACGCCCTGCAATACGCGCTTCGGCATGGTGTACTCCTCAGGCCTGCGCGGACTTCAGCGTCTTCTGACGCTGGAGAGTGCGAACGCGGGCGATATCGCGACGGACCTCACGGACGCGGGCGACGTTCTCGAGCTGGCCGGTGGCGCCCTGGAAGCGCAGGTTGAACTGCTCCTTCTTCAGGTTCAGCAGCTCATCGTTCAGCTGATCGGGCGACAGGGCGGCCAGATCCGACTGTCTCTGTGACGACTTCATGATCCCCTCCCCTTAGTCAGCGATGCGCTGAACGACGCGCGTGCGGATCGGGAGCTTCGCCGCACCGAGGCGGAGAGCCTCTTTGGCGATGTCCTCGGCGACGCCGTCGACTTCGAACATGATACGTCCGGGATGCACGCGGGCAGCCCAGAACTCGGGTGCACCCTTACCGGAGCCCATGCGGACTTCGGTGGGCTTTGCCGTGACCGGGACGTCCGGGAAGATCCGGATCCAGACACGACCCTGACGCTTCATCTCACGGGTGATCGCGCGGCGGGCCGCCTCGATCTGACGTGCGGTGACGCGCTCGGGCTCCACGGCCTTGAGGCCGAAGGTCCCGAAATTGAGGTCGAAGCCGCCCTTGGCCGCACCGTGGATGCGACCCTTGAACTGCTTACGAAACCTGGTCTTCTTGGGTTGCAACATGGCAGCCTCTCAACACCTTCTATGGCTAACGGGCGTACGCGATCACGCTTTAAGCGTGTTCGCGCCGGCCGCGCTCGCGGCCACCCTCGCCATCGCGCTCGCGACGTCCGCCCGAACGGCCGCCTTCTTCCTGAGCGCGCTTGTCCTGCGCCATCGGGTCGTGCTCGAGGATTTCGCCCTTGAACACCCACACCTTGATTCCGCACGTCCCGTAGGTCGTGAACGCGGTCGCCACGCCGTAATCGACATCCGCGCGCAGGGTATGCAGCGGGACGCGACCTTCGCGGTACCATTCCTGACGGGCGATCTCAGCGCCACCGAGACGACCCGAGCAATTGATCCGGATGCCTTCGGCACCGAGACGCATGGCCGACTGCACCGCGCGCTTCATGGCACGACGGAAGGCGACACGGCGCTCGAGCTGCTGGGCGATCGAATCGGCCACCAGAGTGGCGTCGATCTCGGGCTTGCGCACCTCGACGATGTTGATCGTCACGTCGGCCTTGGTCAGGGTGCCCACGAGCTTGCGCAGCTTCTCGATATCCGCGCCCTTCTTGCCGATCACCACGCCGGGACGACCCGAGTGAATGGTGACGCGGCACTTCCGGTGCGGACGCTCGATGACGATCTTGGAAACGGCAGCCTGTTTCAGCTGCTTCATGAGGGCGGCGCGGATGGCGACGTCCTCGTGCATGAGCTTCGCGTATTCACCCTTCTGGGCGAACCAGCGGGAGTCCCAGGTCCGGTTGATACCGAGCCGAAGACCGATCGGATTGACTTTCTGGCCCATCAGGTCCTCCTCACGCCGCTTCGGCGGTCGGGACTTCGCGCACCACGATGGTGAGGTTCGCGAAGGGCTTCAGGATGCGGGCGCCGCGGCCACGTGCACGAGCATGGAAACGCTTGAGCACGAGTGCCTTGCCGACGAAGGCCTCGGAGACGACGAGATCGTCGACATCGAGGTCATGGTTGTTCTCGGCATTGGCGATGGCGCTCTCGAGGCACTTCTTGACCTCGCGGGCGATCCGCTTGCGGGAGAATTCCAGGTCGGCCAAAGCCGACTCGACCTTCTTACCGCGGATGAGTTGCGCAACGAGATTGAGCTTCTGAGGGCTCACGCGCAGCATGCGCGCGACGGCCTTCGCTTCGTTCTCGGGGAGCGCGCGGGGGGTGGCTTGCTTGCCCATCTCAGCGCCTCTTCGCCTTCTTGTCGGCTGCGTGGCCGTGGAAGGTACGGGTCGGCGAGAACTCGCCGAACTTATGACCGACCATCTCCTCGGACACATAGACCGGGATGTGCTTCTGTCCGTTGTGCACACCGAAGGTGAGCCCGACGAACTGCGGCAGGATCGTGGAGCGACGGCTCCAGATCTTGATGACTTCGTTGCGGCTGGATCCGCGAGCGGTCTCAGCCTTCTTGAGGAGGTAGCCGTCGATGAACGGCCCCTTCCAGAGCGAGCGTGCCATGAGGGTTACTTCTTGCGGTTGTGACGGCTGGCGAGAATGAAGACATCGGTCCGCTTGTTGGAGCGGGTCTTCTTTCCCTTGGTGGGCACGCCCCAGGGCGTGACCGGATTACGGCCGCCCGAGGTACGACCCTCACCACCGCCGTGCGGGTGATCGACCGGGTTCATGGCAACGCCGCGAACGTGCGGGCGCTTGCCGAGCCAGCGGTTGCGACCGGCTTTGCCGAGCGAGATGTTCATGTGGTCCGGGTTCGATACCGCACCGATGCTGGCGAAGCACTGACCGTGAACCAGGCGCTGCTCACCCGAATTCAGGCGCAGCGTGACATAGCCCTGGTCGCGCCCGACGATCTGAGCGTAGTTGCCGGCGGAACGGGCAATCGCGCCGCCCTTGCCGATCTTCAGCTCGATATTGTGGACGATCGTCCCCACCGGCATGTTGCCGACCGGTCCGGCATTGCCCGGCTTCACGTCGACCTGTTCGGCCGCGATCACCGTGTCGCCCGGCGACAGACGCTGGGGAGCCAGGATGTAGCTCTGCACGCCGTCCGGATAGGTGATAAGCGCGATGAACGCCGTACGGTTGGGATCGTACTCGATCCGCTCCACCGTCGCGGCGACGCCGAGCTGCTCGCGCCGCTTGAAATCGACGTTGCGCAGGGTGCGCTTGTGACCACCGCCGCGGAAGCGGACGGTGATGCGACCGAGGTTGTTGCGACCGCCCGAGGACGACTTGCCCTCGGTGAGCTTCTTGACCGGCTTGCCCTTGTAGAGCTCACGGCGGTCGACGAGCACGAGCTGGCGAAGGCTCGGCGTGACCGGTTTGAATGTCTTCAAGGCCATCGGCTTGATCCTAACGCTTTTCGTGTCAGAGCCCGGTCGTGACGTCGATCGTCTCACCCTCGGCAAGGGTCACGATCGCTTTCTTCACGTCCGAACGCTGTCCGCGAAGCCCGCGGAAAATCTTCTTCTTACCCTTGGTGACGAGCGTGTTCACGCCCGTGACCTTGACGTCGAACAGCTTCTCAACCGCCTCTTTGATCTGCGGCTTGGTAGCCTTCGGGGAGACCCGGAAGACGACCTTGTTCTGTTCGGTGAGGTTCGTCGCCTTCTCGGTGATGACCGGGGAGACGATGATGTCGTAGTGGCGCGGATCGGCACTCATTTGAATCGCGCCTCCAGCGCATCGATCGCTGCGCGCGTCAGCACGAGCTTGTCGCGACGCAGGATGTCGTAGACGTTGATGCCCTGGACCGGCAGGACGTCGATCTGCGGGATGTTGCGGGCGGCGCGACCGAAGTTCACGTCGACCTCAGCACCGCTGATGATCAGCGCGCTGGACAGGCCCATCTTCTCGAAGCGCTCGACCAGGTTCCGGGTCTTGCCGTCGGCGAGCGTCACGTCGTCCACGATGATCAGGGTCTCGGCCTTGACCTTCGCCGAGAGGGCGTGGCGAAGAGCGAGGGCACGCACCCTCTTCGGAAGATCATGAGCATGGCTGCGCACGACCGGGCCGAAGGCACGTCCACCGCCGCGGAACTGCGGAGCGGAGGCAGCGCCGTGACGAGCGTTACCGGTGCCCTTCTGCTTGTACAGCTTCTTGCGCGTCCGGTTGACGTCCGAGCGGTTCTTGACCGCATGGGTGCCGGCCTGACGCTTGGCGAGCTGCCAGCGCACCATGCGCTGGAGAAGGTCGGCGCGGGGCTCGAGACCGAAGATGGTCTCGTCCAGGTCGATGGACCCGGCGCCGTCGCCGTCGAGAGTGGTGATATCGAGCTTCATCACGCGTTCTCCTCGGAAGCGGGAGCCTCGGGAGCCGGAGCTTCGGTGGCGGGAGCAGCGGAAGAACCGTTCTCACGGAACTTGCCGGGCTGCGGCACGTCGGCGGGGAGCTTACGCTTCACCGCGTCGCGGATCTGGATCCAGCCGCCGGCGACGCCGGGAACGGCGCCTTCGACGAGGATGAGGCCACGCTCGGGATCCGTGCGCACGACGCGCAGGTTCTGGGTCGTGACCCGGTCGACGCCCATGTGACCGGGCATCTTCTTGTTCTTGAAGGTCTTGCCCGGATCCTGGCGACCACCGGTCGAACCGATCGAACGGTGCGAGATGGACACGCCGTGGGTGGCGCGCAGACCGCCGAAGTTCCAGCGCTTCATACCGCCGGCGAAACCCTTACCCGTGGTCGTGCCCGTCACGTCGACGAACTGGCCGGGGATGAAGTGATCGGCGGTGATTTCGGCACCGACCGGGATCAACGCGTCCTCGGACACGCGGAACTCGGCGAGCTTCTGCTTGGGCTCGACCTTGGCGACCGCGAACCGGCCGCGCTCGGCAGCCGACACGTTCTTCACCTTGGCCTTGCCAACGCCGACCTGAAGGGCGACGTAGCCATTCTTCTCGACGGTACGGTGGGCTACCACCTGACATTGATCGATTTTAAGCACTGTCACGGGGACATGTTCGCCAGCATCCGTAAAGATGCGGGTCATGCCGACCTTCTGTGCAATGACGCCTGAGCGCATAGGTGTCTCCCTCGCGCGATTCTACGGTAAGCTCTAAATCCCCGCGGGACTTAGAGCTTGATCTCCACGTCCACGCCGGCGGCGAGGTCGAGCTTCATCAGCGCGTCCACGGTCTGCGGCGTCGGATCAACGATATCGAGGACGCGCTTGTGGGTGCGCATCTCGAACTGCTCGCGCGACTTCTTGTCGATGTGCGGCGAGCGGTTGACGGTGAACTTCTCGATATGCGTCGGCAGCGGGATCGGACCACGAATGGTCGCGCCGGTGCGCTTGGCCGTCGACACGATCTCGCGGGTCGAGGCATCGAGGATGCGATGATCGAACGCCTTGAGGCGAATGCGGATATTCTGACCGTTCATGACCTGAAACCTTGGCGGGACTTAATAAGGGGCGGGCGCGAGGACCCGCCCCTCTGTCGATCCCAGCAGACTGAGCGTACCGAACTTAATCGTTGATGGCTGCGACGACGCCTGCGCCGACGGTGCGTCCGCCTTCACGGATGG